>CBFGWV010000048.1:0-22029 GCA_965652545.1 uncultured Candidatus Competibacteraceae bacterium
TCGATCAGGCCGGCGCTAAGGGTTGAAATCGTTTCGTCAGCCGACCAGGTGCCACTGGCAAGGTCCATGCAGGTGATATAAATGCATGTGTCTTCGCCATAGCCTTTGTGAGCAATGAACAATGTCTTGTTGTATATGGCGGCAGCCGGACCTTTGTCCGACACCGGGGCCGAGAGACCATTGGATAACACTTGAATGGGCTTATTACCTGACCAGGTCGTGGCCCCCGGTGTGGTTGTCGACTGTGTCAGGTAAATATCTTTGCTCGATAGGCCTTTGTATGCAATGTACGTAACAATGCTGGAGTCAGGGGCAGTGTATTGCGTGGCGGATACGCGCTCTTTTGTTTCCGGGTTTATGCCGCCGTCAGACAACGTATCGATAGATTCGCCGCCCGCGTACAGAATGTAAGCGAATCCTTCCGGGATAGTATTGCTGGTCATTGGGGTACTCTCCTTGTGATGTTGGTTCTCACTGTCCATTGCCGGGGACGGTATCCTCACGCACTTTGTGGGTCAAGCCTAAAAATGCGTGTGTTTTTTGTGCTAAACGAACGCAGCGCCCCCGCCACGGCTGACCTACACTCCCAAGGCGCCGAGCTCGGGGGGCACGACTGAGCAGGCGGCGTGACGGTTCAACGTTCATGAATGGAGGCGATTATGGATAGGAACACAAAAAGCAGGGCGCTCAGTCTGAGTATTGGCCTAATAACAAGTCTGCTCATTGGCACCGCAGCGCGGGCCGAGCCGAATGCAGTTGATTTTGCGGTGTATTTCGACAGCGATGTACGAGACGCGGACGAATGCGCCATGCGTGTCGAAGACGGTCGCATCGTCATCGATGAGCGGGTCGTCAACCCGTCGATGAGCTGTCCGGACATGTTTTCCTGGAAGCTGTTCGCCGAGGTCGTTCAACAGCAGTGGTGGGCCACCTGGGCTTCGGACCAGCAGACTTGGCCGAAGGCCCCTTATCGCCTGTGTAAGGACGGCGAGGCCGATGCCGACTGTTGCCAACCCGGCGCGGCGGACAACCCCGGCTATGGGGACACCAGCGATACGGACTATGCCAATGCCACGCATTGCCCGTACTTCCCGGGCGATCATCAAGCTGCCGAGGCCCTGGATGTCGAGGCACCCCGGCAACTGGGCAAGCCCATCGGCGCGCATGCGGTCTCCCTGGGGCGCGGGGGCCTCACCACGATGCTTGCCACCACGGCGGTGACCCATCCGGGCGAACCCGAGCCGGGGCGCGTCATTCGACAGGAAGTGGGTGAAATCACCGTCCGCAACAAGCCGATGTTCGACTACATCTTTACGAATGATTTGTACAACGCCCAGGGCGTGGCCGCGGTGTTCACGGCCAACAGCGATAATTTGACCAACAATGCGCCGTACCAGGCAACGAACGACACCGGAAACCTGAGCAAGGTCGACCTACCGATTTCGGCCATCATGATCAAGAGCAACTGGCTCTATCATGAATTCGCCAAGGAAATGGGTATCGTCGATGACCCGGCTGCCCCGTTCATCAAGAAGGAAATGATCACCACCATCGGTGACAAGCATTACCAGGGCGAGCATTGGCTGATGGCTTTTCACATTTCCACCAAGGACATTCCGCAGTGGGTGTGGACGACCTTCGAGCACGTCAACAACCCGGGGCGCTGCGACTTCACTGGCTGCAATGACGCCTACGGCTATGCCTCCGCAGACCCGCGTCCGGATGGCACGGTCGGCAATTTCACCGCCCCTCACGTGCGCAACGACGGCTTGCAGAACAGCAGCATCGTGTTCGACCTGGGCAAGACCTACTCCAGCGGCCCCGCGTCAAGAGAGCTTCTTGGGGTCTTCAGCGCTTTGGAGATCGGCGTCACGGCGCAGGCCGACAGAGACCCGGAGCCCACCGACCGCGGGTGGTTGAGCTATCGGCTCAAGGGCTCGCAGGTGAACTTCACCAATGCCATGGGGCGCTCCACGCGGCTGGGTAATTCGATCACCGAAGGTGGCTTCATGAACACCTCCAGTTGCATCAGCTGCCATGCCCGCGCCAGCGTGGCGGTGACCGGCGATGCCGACAACCCGCTGTCCGTGCCGCTGGGCGTGTTCCAGTACGACGTGCTCAACGAAGTGGGATACCAACAAAGCGACAATGGCATTCCCGACAAGGACTGGTATCACGGCAGCGGCTTTCAGCCGCGTCTGCAAGCCCTGCAAACCGACTTCATCTGGGGCATGCCGTTCTTCGTGAAGCCGTTGGCAACCGCCGGGCAATGAGCGCGCGCCTTGGCGGCGTAATCGCTGCGTGAAGAAAAGACTGCCGGATCGACGCGGCGCTGGCGACGCTGTAGCTCCGGCGTTGGTAAGGTGATCGCAACGTCTGGCGAGGCAACGGGAGGGCAGGGATGAAGCGGCTGTTCGCAGGGCTGGTCGTCGGGCTGGTGCTCGGCGGGGTGGGTGGGTTTGCCGCCGGTGTGCTGGTATTCCCCTTCCTGTTTCCGCCACCACCGGTCAACGAGACGGTGGGTGATCGCGCACCGGAAGAGGCGATCGCCCACGGCCGCTTCATCCACGCCGAACCGTCCGACCCGCTGCATTACGGTGCCGGCGGTGTGACCGTGTACCCGGATGTGCTGCACCTGGAGGAGGATTTCAACGTCGGCCCGGGGCCGAAATACCATGTGTATCTCGTCCCGCTCGCCGAGGTGACGCCCGATACGCCGGTCGATGAGACCATGTTCGTGGACCTGGGGCGGCTCAAGGCGTTTACCGGCAGCCAGAATTACGCGATCCCCGAGGGTGTGAATCTGGCGGATTATTCATCGGTGGTGATCTGGTGCGAGCAGTTCGGCGTGCTGATATCGCCGGCTACCTTGTCGGCGGGGCCTGCCAAGCGCTGAGTCCTCATGCCCCTGTCTGCCGCTCCCGCCCATTGATCGAGCGCAAAGACAGGGCCGCCGGAACGATAGATACTTGGGTCATGCGTCTATGGGGACATTCACGTGCAGCAGGCCATCGACAGGGCAATGCCCCGTGTGCGCAATGGCACTCAGGGGCGTAGACCATGAACGGACAACCTTGTCGTGTCGTCATCGTCGACGACCATCCGCTGATGCGGCAAGGACTCAAGCAGTTGCTGTCATTGGAACCGGGTTTCGAGGTGGTGGCGGAGGGCGAGAGCGGGCGAATGGCCGATGCGCTGGTCGAAGCCCATCGCCCTGATTTGTTGCTGCTGGATCTCAACATGCCGGATGGGGACGGCCACGAAGCCCTGGGGCGGGTGCAGGCCTGCCGCCACCGGCCCAAGGTCGTCGTCTTCACGGTGTCCAATGACGAGCACGATGTCATCGCCGCGTTGCGCGCGGGGGCGGACGGCTATCTGCTAAAGGACATGCACCCCGACGATATGCTGGATGCGCTGCAACGGGCGGCAAAAGGGCACACGGTGATCAGCCCGGGTTTGAGCGAGTGCCTGGCGCGGGCGGTGCGCGGGGATGTCGACGACGCGGCGCCCAGTGTCGAGGACCTGACGGCCCGTGAGCGCGAGATCCTCGCCGGCATTGCCAAAGGCATGTCGAACAAGGCCATCGCGCAGAGCTTTGGTATCACCCTGGAGACCGTGAAAGTCCACACGCGCAACATTCTGGCAAAGCTGAACGTGAGCTCGCGCGTCGGCGCGGCGGTCTGGGCCGTGCAACACGGGATCAAGTAACGGATACGGTGCGTGAAGAACCCATGAGGCCTCGCGACGTCGATTTGCCATCGTGTCCGGACGACGCCGCGAGCACCGATCGGCACAGGGCCATTCGTATCGGGCTGGCGGCGCTCGCCATGGTGCTTGTGTATGTGTTGCCGCGGCGCTGGTTCGGGCCCGATGTCTCCGATCAGATCATCTGGACACTGGGCGAGTCGCTGCTCACCAGTGTGCCGATGCTCATGGTCATCTACCTGCTGGCGCTCGAAACCCGGTTTGCGCAGGGGCAGTCGTCACACCGCATGCGCCTGCACCCCGATTGGGCGGTGATCGTCGCCACTGCCGGCCTGTATGCAGCGGCAATAGGCTTGCTCTGGCTGGGCCTGGCGGAAGGCGACCCGACCATTCTTGACCGTGCGGCCCTGCTGATCGTGGGCGTGGCGATGATCTCGGGTCCGTCGACCGCCGCTATCGTGACGGTCGTGGCGTTGCTCGTACGCGCGGCGGTCGCTGTTGCGGTGGACGCCGGCTCCGCTGACCTGCCGTCATCGGCGGCTCCCGCGGACGTGTTCGTGGCGTTGTGGGGCCTGCGCTGGGCACTGACGGACCCCGGCGTTGCGGCGGTGTATGCCGGGGGGCTCGCCGGTGCACTGGCGAATGCATGGCGACTGCGAATGGGTTTTCGCGCCTATCCCTTGTGGTGGTGTCTGCCGCTGGTGGGGATGATCGAAGGGGCTTACGCCGCGGCCGCCTGGGTCAACTGGGGGCCGGTGAGCGCCCGGGAGTTCCTGACGGCCGAGGGGCCGGCCAAGGCGCTTGGCGCGCTGGCCGGGCTGCTGGTACTGATGCTGATGTTGCGCAAACTCGTCGCCGACCGCGAGCGGGCCGAGGCGGTGGCGGTGGAGCAGGCGCGGTTACAGGCGGCGCTGGATGCGGCGCGCAGTGAGCTCAGATACCGCCAAGCCGAGGTCAAGCCACATTTCCTGTTCAATGCCTTGAACACGATCGATGCGCTGATCGTCTCGCAACCGGTGCAGGCATCCACACTGGTGCGGCATCTGGCGGCGATGTTTCGGCGGCTGGTGGGGCAACGGCATTTGCTCGTGCCTTTGCGGGAGGAGCTTCGGCACCTGAACGATTACCTGGCGATCGAGTCTGCCCGGTTCGGCGACCGGGTGCATGTCTCCGTCGAGGTGAACGAAGCGCTGACATCCTGGCCCGTGCCGTTTCTGTGCCTGCAGCCGTTGGTGGAGAATGCCATTCATCACGGCTTGGCGGGCCGCGCATCCGGTGGCCGGGTGGCGGTCCATGCCGCGGCGGCGGGCGGGATATTGACCTTGAGCGTGGCGGACGATGGATGCGGTATGGACCAGGCCCCGCCATCCCAGGGCACCGGCACCGGGTTGGCCAATGTGCGCGCCCGCTTCGAGCGGCTGTATGGGGCGGCCGGATGTTGCCGCATTCAGGCGCGGGCCGGCGGCGGTACCTGCGTGGTGCTGACGGTGCCCTCTGCGCCGGCACGCAAACGCCCCGGTGGCGATGATGCCCGACCCCGGTCGTAAGACGCGCATCCTAGTGGCCGACGATGAAGCCGCCGCCCGCGGCGTGCTCGTGGATATTCTCCGCAGTCAATGGCCCGACGCCGAGGTAAGCGAGGCCGCAACCGGGGCCGAGGCTTTGGCGCGGCTGGACGCGGTAGCGGTTGATCTTGCACTCCTGGACATCGATATGCCGGTCATGGACGGGCTGACCGCCGCCTTGAGGATCCAGCAGCGGCTGAACCCTCCGTTGTTGGTCTTTGTGACGGCGTTCGATGCCCATGCGGTCCGCGGCTTCGAGTTGAATGCCATCGACTTTGTGCTCAAACCGGTCGACCCGCAGCGGCTGGCCCTGACCCTGCGGCGAGCGCGCGATGCATTGGACACCCGGGCCTCGGCCGATGCCTACCGCAACCGGGTGCAAACCTACCTGAGCCGCCGTGCCGCTGCCGCGGACCGGCTCTGGGCGCATCAGTCCAACGGCGCCAAGGTGCTGCTGCCGGTGAGCCGGTTGGACTGGGCGCAGGCGCGTGACAAGGCCGTGTTTCTGCGGGCCGGCGCGGATGAGTTGTGCACGCGCCTGACGCTGGATGCGCTGGCCGAGCAGTTGCCCGCGGACGACTTCCTGCGGGTGCACCGGGCCTGGTTGGTGAACCTGGACCGGGTGGCCGGTGCCATGCCCTGGGGGCATCACAGCGTCACCTTGATCATGGACGACGCTGAGGCGACCGAAATCCCCGTCGGTCGCACCTATGTGGGCACTCTGAAGCGTTACCTGGGTTGGTGACCCGGGCTGTCCGGCGCCGTCGATGGGCGGTTCGTCGGCGTGGGGGACCATCTGTCGTCAATACGGGACACCGCGGACGGCGCTTGCGGACACTGATCACGCATTCGGCAGCAGGATCAGGAAGGAGACTTTGTTCATGCGACAGATAACGGAACGAGTGGCCGCTCCGATCGCGTTGATCGGGATCGGGCTGGGCTTGATGGCGGCTCCCGGGGTGGCGTCGGGGGACACCACATTTCGTGTCGAGGCCGCGCACAGCGGCTTGTGCATCGGGCTGCCTATTGAGGCGACCCGGCGCGGGGCACCTTTGCGGCAAATGGTCTGCGACGAGGGCGATGGGCAGCGCTTTACCGCCGAGCCGGTCGGCGACGGCAGCGGCGCTGTACGCGTGCGGGTGATGCACACCGGGTTGTGTCTGGACGTCGAAGATGCCAGCGGCCGCCGCGGCGCGCGCGTGGTGCAATGGTCGTGCAACGACGGCGAAAATCAGCACTTCATCGCTGCCAAACAAGGCGAGGGGTATGTCGTCGAGGCACGCCACAGCGGCCTGTGCCTGGATGTGCAATACGCCGCCGAAGAGCCTGGGGCGCGGGTGATTCAGTACCCCTGCCACGGGGAGCCGAACCAGAACTTCCGGCCTCTGGGCTTGGCCGACCCGGAGGACCCCGGCGATCCGACTGACCCGACCGAGCCGGGCCAGTGGTGGCGACCGGCCCCGGGGACGACGTGGCAGTGGCAACTGTCCGGGACCATCGACACCTCCATCGACGTTGAGATGTATGACATCGATCTATTCGAAACACCGCAGGCGACAATCGATGGCTTGAAGGCCGATGGACGGGTGGTGATCTGCTATTTCAGCGCAGGCAGTCAGGAAGAATGGCGCCCGGATGCAGACGACTTTCCCGAGGTGGTGCTGGGCGGGCCGGTGGATGGCTGGCCGGGGGAACGCTGGCTGGACATCCGCCGGCTGGACATCCTGGGGCCGATCATGGCGGCTCGCTTCGACTTGGCCGCGGCCAAGCGCTGCGACGGCGTGGAGACGGACCTGATGGACGGCTATCAGAACGACAGTGGTCTACCTCTGACGGCTGCCGATCAGCTGACCTACAACCGCTGGCTCGCTGAGCAAGCCCACGCACGCGGCCTGTCCATTGGGTTGAAGAACGACTTGGATCAAGTCGCACAGCTTGTGGATGACTTTGATTGGGCGATCAATGAGCAGTGTTTCGAGTACAACGAGTGCGCAATGCTGCTGCCGTTCATCAACGCGGGCAAAGCGGTGTTCGGTGTGGAGTACTCAGGGTCGGTCGGCAGTTTCTGCCCCACGGCCAACGGCTATGGGTTTTCATGGCTGAAGAAGCGGCTGGCGCTCGATGCGTGGCGTCGGGACTGCCAGGCTTTGTAGGGTCGATCGTCACAAGGTCGCTGAGCCGCGAAAAGGTTCAGCGACCTTGCCGGCGTGCCCGTCAGGGCGCCCAGTACGTGGGTAGCAGGCGTGTCAATGCACCCTCTTGCTTCAGCGTCTCATAGGCGGCGCGAGCGCGCTCGACGATGTCATCGGGTGTCGCGTTGCTGAACGCCATGTACAGGTCGGGCCGGAAGTCCAGCTCCATTGCGGGCGCGAAACTGGCGCAGTCGACGTTCTCGGTTTCGCATAAACCTTCCAGTTTTTTCGGGCTGATCGGGAATAAGTCGATTCTGCCACTGCGCAGTTTCATCATGTTCTGCGTATCGTTGGTGACCTCTTCGACCGAGACACCTTCTGCGACAAGATACTTATGTCGGACGTCGTCTTTTACGACGCCTATTCTGTATGCCTTGGCCTCTTCCAGTGTCGTGATAGCAATGTCTTCCCGGCTACGCAGCTTGTAAAGAACGTATATTCTCGGAGCGACAGCGCCAACCCATTTGAACTGTTCCTCCCGTTCCGGTGTTCTGGCCATGGAGTAGATCAGCACGTACGGTTCCGTACGCGCCATGCCGTAGGCCCTTGCCCACGGGTACATTCCGATAGTATATGCAAGCCCAGCACCGTCCAGAGTTTCCTTCACCAGCTCGGTTGCTTGGCCGACGACCTGCCCGTTTTCTTCATACGACAATGGATAGTTGTCTTCGGTGACCACGACGATGGTGTCGGCATGGGCAATCTGTGTCAGGCACAGCATTGAAAACAACAGGCCTCCCAACCATTTTCCGTTCATTATGAATTCCTTCTTCTTGGTTTTTTTACCGCACCGAGAGCATAGATGACTCGCAGGCCAGCGGCGGCTAGCGAAGAGCCCCTTTGAGCGTGCTGCCCGTCGATCTCCGTACCCGGCGATGCGCGCGGGTGCCTGCGCCGCCTCGATGCGGTTCAAGGGTCAGATGGCGATGCCGATCACCAGAAGCGCCAGGCTCAGGCCGGCCAGCCCGGCACGCAAGACATGCGACATCTCCCAGCGGTTGCGATAGCGGATCCACAACGATTCGTCATCACTATCCTCGCCGGCTGTCGATGCCCCGCCTATGCCGAAGAAACCCGCACCCAAGGTTTTCAGGTCTTGGTCTTTCATCCAGAACTTATTCACTGGATGGGTCAGCACCCAGTAGGCCAGGTGCATGGCGAACAAGGCGAGAAGGCTGGCCAGGGTCCAGGCAAACGCAGCCGTGGACGGTGTCAAAAACAGCAGCACGCCAATGATGACGATGCCGAGGATCTCGGCGATGCCGCCAATGGTGAAGCCGGGATAGTAGATCCGCTGGACCACGAGGTAGTCCGCTTTTTCCAGGCGAAGCTTGCCGGGCAACTCGAGCGCGTGGGCAAGAGACAACCCCATGGCGATAGCCACGAGCAGTGCACTGACGACTTGGAGAGCGATAAACATTGGGGGGCTCCGTGTGGGGTGTTGCCTAGCTCACAGAGTCCTTGGTATTGGCCAAGTTCAAATGTCAAGTGGCGTTCTTTCGGAGACAGGCATCATTCCTAAGTATTGTTGATACCCGACGTATGTATCGAATAGGCCCCGGCAATACCTCAGGAAACCAATCAGGTTTAGCGCAAGCATTTCGGAAACCACGTACACGGAGGCCTGAGACCAAAGTGCTACATCGTCAGCCGGATCGAACTTGCGTCCTGATCAGGGGATGATGATCCTCGTGAACGTTCGATGTGAATGTGGTTTACAGCGTTGGTAGCGGCCATGTGTGGCGTGTCGGCGCCTTTAAGATCCGAGTGCTGGATCACGCGATGACATCAGGAGGAAGGACGCAATGAGCGACACGATCCGAGTGACGCCGTGGAACACGCAAGGGTCCCACGATTGGGGCAATGGGAACGTCGATCGGGGCGGCAACCAGCATGATTGCCTGTGGCGCATCGCGCAGGAGCAGGTAGCGCTCAAGCAGAACAAGGAAGGCGATCACTCGGAGGTCACCGCCGGCGAGATCCAGGACGAAGTCGATTATCTGGCCGAGAAGAACAACATCGAGAATCCTGACGTCCTGGCGACAGGGCAGGAAATCCAGGTCGATGTCAGTCCTGAAGAAATCTACGACGCGCAGGACTCGGTCGCTGCCACCGCAGAGGGCGAGGGCGGGGAGGGGCTGACGCCGGATGAGCAAGGCGCCCTGATCAGCAGCGATGCCTATCGGGGCCTGAACGACGATCAAAAGAACATCGTCAACGAGTTTGCGAAGACACATACCCCTGAAGAAGTTGCGTCCTATCTCAGCCTCATCGACACCGATGGCTTCCAAGCGCTGGAAGGCACGGATACCGAACCCAACGGCATCGATCGGAAAACTGGTGTGCTGAACTACGCCGCCGCCCACCCCGACCAGCACGAGGCCTTGACGGCGCTTCTCGATTCGGACGGCTTCAACGAGATGTACGAGAACGCCCCCGAAGAGGCTGACAAGCTTCTGCGCAAGTACGCAACGGATGAGGCCTTCAGAACGGGTACCGACCACCTGATTTCCCAGTTCGAAGGCAAGGGGCTGAATGCCGCGGAGCAGGCCAAGGCGTTGGGCCTGATGCGCGCCTACACCGGTCGCGGTGAGGGGTATAACGATGTTGCTGAGGACAAGAGAGGGAACGTTCTCGTCAACCTCGCCGACAGGCTTCTGTTGGACAAGGGCTTCCTCGCCGGTGCGCCCAACCCTGGGGAGGAGGGTAACGAGCTATGGGATCTTGACGAGTTCGCCGCATCCGACAGCAAGACCGAGGCCCCCGATGCTGGCGATGACGCGTTCTACACCACGCGCCGCGGGCATCTCGATGCGCTTTGGCGGAATGAGGACCTGTTGAACGGAGACGACAATCTCACGAGCATGGATGATCTCGAAGACATCGCCGATGAGAACCCCCCGGACGGTGTGAGTGACGAAGAGTGGGAGGCGTTCAAGAATGACCATCGCGAGGAGTACGACGCCGTCGTCGCTGCGGCGAGATACTTCAAGGAGCATCCTGAAGCGCTGGACGTCGTCGATGGACGAGGAGATGAAGACGACAAGGTCAGTACTGAGGAGTGGAAGCAGTACTTCCACGAATAACGGCTATTCATCCGGCGATACGAATCCGATAGGCCTCCGCCAGAGCGATCCTGCCGCTGCGCGCCAACTGCAATGCGTGGTCCGTCATGGACACCATGCCGTTGGCCGTTGCGGCCCGGCGGATCTCATCCACCGGGCGGGCATTGCTGATCAGTGACGAGATATCACTGTTCACCGTCATCAGCTCATACGCCAGCGTGCGGCCGGCGATGCCTGTACTTTCGCAGGCGGAGCAGCCGCCGCCCGTGTGGAAAACTTCATCGTCGCCAACCCCCATGACCTCGCGCACATGGGGCGGTATCACCTCCTCGACCAGGCATTTCATGCAGTTGAGCGCAACCAGCCGTTGGGCCATGGCACCCAGCAGTGTTGCGCTGAGCAGATAAGGCTCCACGCCGATATCCAGCAATCGGGTAACGGCGCCAGGTGCATCGTTGGTGTGCAGAGTCGAGAGGACCAGATGCCCCGTCAGGGCGGCTTTGTTGGCCATGCCGGCAGTTTCCGCGTCGCGGATCTCGCCGATCATCACCACATCCGGGTCGTGGCGCAGAATGTGGCGTAGTGCCTGTGCGAAGTCGTAGCCGATGGCCGGATGCACCTGGATCTGCTCGATGCCCTCCATGTCGTATTCCACCGGGTCCTCGACGGTAATGATGTGCGGCTCGTCGGCCTTCACCGCCTGGAGAATGGAGTACAGCGTGGTGGATTTGCCCGACCCGGTCGGCCCGGTCACCAGGAACAGGCCGTGCGGTTGGGTGATGAGCTGCTTCAGCCGCTCGAGGTCGACTGCTGTGAAGCCCAACTGCGCCATCGGGCGCAGACCGCGCGCCTTGTCCAGCACACGGATGACGACGCTCTCGCCGGTGATCGTGGGAATCACCGACACCCGCAGGTCCACACTGCGGCCGGACACCATGACGCGCGCGTGGCCGTCCTGGGGCAGGCGATGTTCGGCAATGTCCATCCCCGAGGTGATCTTGATGCGGGCCACCAGTGCGCGCAGCAGGTCGTGGGCCAGTGTGCGTACCGGCCTGAGCCGCCCATCGATGCGGAAATAAACCGTGCAGACCTCTTTGCCCGGCCGGATATTGATGTCCGATGCCCCGCGGTGAACGGCCTGAAGAATCAGCGCATTGACCAATTGAACCAAGGGTTTGCCCATCGCCGCTTTGACGAAGGCGTCCGTCTCGGTAGCGTTGCCGCTGCCGTTTGGTGGCTCTTGGAAATGCAGCTCTTCCACCGCGCGGGTTTCGGCTTCGCTGGCATAGTGCTGATTCAGCGCCTGGCCGATCTCCTGCGACGAGGTGAGCACCGGCGAGATGGCGCAGCCGGTCATGAAGCGCAAGGTGCTCATGGCCTGCTCGTCGAACGGGTCGGCGGTGGCGACGACCAATGTGGTGCCATCCCGAGCGACGGGCATGACATTCAGTTGCTGGGCCACCGCATCGGGGATCGCCGACACGACACTGGGGTCGATGCGCAGCTGCGCCAGCCGCACCTTGGGAATGCCGAACTGCTCGGCCAGCGCTTCGGTGAGCTGCTCGCGGGTAATCACACCCTGGCGTACCAAGGATTCGCCAAGGTGCTGATTGCCACCGGCCGACAGGGCGTCCAGGCTGCGGGCGAGCGTCTTCTCGTCGAGCCAGCCGTGATGGCTCAGAATCTGACCCAGGCGCTTGCCTTTGCGGTTCTGTGCCGCACGTATGGCCGGCCAGACACCGGTGTCCGGCTCATTGGTGTCTTGTGCGGCGTTGCTGGGGTGGTGCGTATCCATGATGCCCTCGCTATCCGTGCCTATTGAACGACGAATCGCGAGTCGAACGAGAGGAATCCATAAAAGTTCACAGAATCAGTGCGAGCTTTTTATGGCCTGCGGTCAGATCATCAATAGCGCTGCCACCACCCGCCGCCCTTCGGCCACGACGATGTTGTACGTGCGGCAGGCGGCGGCGGTGTCCATGACCTCTACACCGATGTGCCGGTCGATGAGCGCGCGGGTCAGCCGCGGGTGCGGAAACCGCTGGGTGGCGCCGGTGCCGAGGATGACGATCTCCGGGTCGAACTCCAGGATCTGCTCGAAGTGCGCCGGCTCCAGCGCATCGAAGGTGGCCGGTGGCCAGCGGGTCTCCAGGCTGCCGCCGCCGACCAGCAGGCTCTCGCCGATACGCTGGTCGTTGACCGTGACATACCCCTCACCGTAGCCGCGTATGAGGTAGGTGTCGCCGGGTTGGTCCAGAGTCAATCGCATACAGTCCCCGTGCCAGGTGGTTTCATGCGCGACGAAGTATATCAATCCCGCGTCCCCGGCTCGATTGACAGGGTGGGTGGGGCTTCTTAATGTGGCGTTTCACTTTAGATTTTTCACCCGCCACGGAAGTAGCTGCCTTGAACGTCGATTTCCAGCGCATACAGCGCCTGCCGCCCTACGTCTTCAACATCGTAAACGAGCTCAAGGCCCAGGCCCGAGCGCGGGGCGAGGACATTATCGACTTCGGCATGGGCAACCCGGACCAGCCCACCCCCAGGCACATCGTGGACAAGTTGGTCGAGGTGGCCCAGCGCGAGGACACCCACCGTTATTCGCAGTCCAAGGGTATCCCGCGCCTGCGCCGGGCCATCTGCAACTGGTATCGCGACCGCTACGCGGTGGAGCTGGACTACGAGCGCGAGGCCATCGTCACCATCGGCTCCAAAGAAGGCCTGGCCCATCTGGCCCTGGCCACCATGGGGCCGGGCGACCCGGTACTGGTGCCCAACCCGGCGTATCCCATTCACCCGTACGGCTTCGTCATTTCGGGGGCGGACATTCGTCATGTCCCCATGACGCCCGATGTCGATTTCTTCGACGAACTGGACAAAGCCATTCGCCTGACTTTTCCCAAGCCCAAAATGCTGGTGTTGAGCTTCCCGTCCAACCCCACCGGGCAATGCGTGGAGCTGGATTTCTTCGAGCGCGTAGTCGCCATCGCGCGCGAGCATGAAATTTGGGTGGTGCACGACCTGGCCTACGCCGATATCGTCTTCGACGGCTACAAGGCACCGTCCATCCTCCAGGTGCCGGGTGCGAAGGATGTCGCGGTCGAGTCCTTCTCCCTGTCCAAGAGCTACAACATGCCCGGTTGGCGCGTGGGCTTCATGTGCGGCAACAAGGACCTCATCGGCGCCCTGGCACGAATGAAGTCTTATATGGACTACGGCACCTTCACGCCGATACAGGTGGCCGCCATTACCGCGCTGGAAGGCCCGCAGGACTGTGTGGCCGAGATCTGCGAGATGTACCGCCGCCGCCGCGACGTGTTGTGCGAGGGGTTGAACGCCGCCGGCTGGGCGGTTGAGAAACCCAAGGCGACGATGTTCGTCTGGGCGCGCATTCCGGATGACTACCAGGCCATGGGCTCGCTGGAGTTCGCCAAGAAGCTGCTGCGCGATGCCAAGGTTGCCGTGGCGCCGGGGATCGGCTTTGGCGACTATGGTGACGACCACGTACGCTTCGGTTTGATCGAAAACGAGCACCGCACCCGCCAGGCGGTCAGGGGTATCAAAGAGATGATTCGCAAGGACAGAAAACTCAGCACGCCGGAGGGCGTCGCGGTATGAAACCGGTAAACATCGGACTGCTGGGCCTGGGCACCGTCGGTGGCGGCGTTGCGGACGTGCTGGCGCGCAACGGGGGCGAGATCTCCCGTCGTGCCGGGCGCGGCATCGTGGTCAAGACCGCCGTGGTGCGTAACCTGGAGCGGCCCAACCCGCGCGACCTGGGCTTGACGCTAGACCCGCGTGCGGTGGTGGACGACCCGGACATTGACGTGGTGGTCGAGCTTCTCGGCGGCTGCGAACCGGCGCGAAGCCTCGTGCTGGCGGCCATCAACAACGGCAAGCACGTGGTCACCGCGAACAAGGCGCTGATCGCCCTCCATGGCAATGAGATCTTCGCCGCCGCGCATGCCAAGGGTGTCATGGTGGCCTTCGAGGCGGCCGTGGCTGGGGGCATTCCCATCATCAAGGCCATTCGCGAGGGGCTGGCTGCCAACCGTATCGAATGGCTGGCCGGCATCATCAACGGCACTGGCAACTTTATCCTCACCGAGATGCGCGACAAGGGCCGGCCCTTTGCGGACGTGCTGGCCGAGGCGCAGGCGCTGGGCTACGCCGAGGCCGACCCGACCTTCGATGTCGAAGGCATCGATGCGGCGCACAAATTGACCATCCTGGCCTCCATCGCATTCGGCATACCGTTGCAGTTCGACAAGGTGTACACCGAGGGCATCAGCCGCATCGAGGCCGAAGACGTCGCCTGTGCGGCCAAGCTCGGTTACCGCATCAAGCACTTGGGTGTGGCGCGCAGGCGGCCGGGTGGGGTCGAGCTGCGGGTGCATCCGGCACTGATCCCCGAGCGCCGGTTGCTGGCCAATGTCGATGGCGTCAAGAACGCCGTGCTGGTGCAGGCCGATGCCGTCGGCCCGACCTTGTACTACGGTGCCGGTGCCGGCGCCGAGCCGACCGCCTCCGCGGTGGTTGCCGATATCATCGATGTCGTGCGCACCCTCACCGCGGACCCGGGCAATCGCGTGCCGCATCTGGCCTTCCAGCCCGACGCCATCGCCGACCTGCCGATCCTGCCGATGAGCGAGGTGGAGTCGGCGTATTATCTGCGCCTGCACACGCTCGATCGTGTCGGCGTCATGGCGCGGGTGACCTCCATCCTGGCCGACATGGACATCAGCATCGAGGCGATCCAGCAAAAAGAGCCGGCGGAGGGCGCCGAGGCGGTCGATATCGTCATCCTCACGCACACCATCCGCGAGCGGCAGATCGACGAGGCGATCGCCCGTATCGAGGCCTTGGACAGCATTCGCGGTGCGGTGATGCGTATCCGCGTGGAGTCGCTCAACCCGTAAGGTTTACCGGCACTCCGGGGGGAGGGGGCATGGATCCGTTTCTGCTCACCATGGCTGCGGTGACGGCCACGGGTGTGGCCATGGTGGCCATCAAGGCCAGGCGAGCCCGGCTGTTGGCGCGCCTGAATCGCTACCCCTTTCCACCCACGGTCGAGGCGGGGCTCGTCAAGGCGCGCCCCGCATTCACCGAAGTACAGCGTATGGAGGTCATCCGTGCGCTGCGCCAGTACTTCCGCATCTGCCTTAAGGCCCGCAGGCGACAGGTCGCCATGCCGTCCCAGGCCGTGGACGATGCCTGGCACGCATTCATTCTTCATACGCGTGCCTACCAGCGCTTCTGCACCGAGGCACTGGGACGCTACCTTCACCACACACCGGCGGAGGCCATGCAGTCGCCGACGCAGGCGCAGGAGGGTATCCGTCGCGCGTGGAGACTCGCCTGCCAGGATGAGGGCATCAACCCCAAACGCCCGGATCGTCTGCCGCTGCTGTTTGCCCTGGATGCCAGCTTGGGTATTGCGGATGGTTTCAGCTATGCCCTGAACTGCACCCCGGGCGGCGACCGATACTGCGCAAGCCACATCGGCTGCGGTGGCGGCTCCGGCTGTGGTGGTGACAGCGATGGCGGGGGCAGCGACGGTGGTGGATGTGGTGGTGGCTGCGGAGGCGGCGACTGACGGTTGCCCTTGTTCGGAGCTTCCCTGGGTAACCGGGTAGATTGTCAATCATTGTCAGGATGCGTGCGCCGGGCGCCATACGGCACTGTCTTGCCGTGCAACTTCGACTATGCTCAACCGTATAGACGGTGCCTATGAAAGGGCGAACCGGATGGAGCAAGACGAGGCTATGTACGGAAGAATGGCCGGATGATCGACAAGCGGACGTTTCCAGTTGCAATGCTTGGCCTGCCGTTGCAGGAACAAGGAGTTCTCAAGAGCATTTTCCGGCTGTCGCTTCATCGCACCCGGGCCTATGCGCTGACGCTTATTCCCAACGGCGTCTGTCCGGACATCCTCATCATCGATGCCGATAATTCGGCAGCGGTGGATGAGTGGCGAGCCCTGTGCGAGAGCGACAGCACGATGGCCCAGGTGCCCGCTGTCGCGATTGCCCGCGGCGATAAGCCCGATTGCGCCAGCTACCACATCCGCCGCCCTTTGGTGGCCACTCGCGTTCTGAGTGTGCTGGATCAGGTGGCAATAAACGAGCTCAATTACGTACCGGAAATGACCATCGGCGGCTCGGGCTCATCAGTGGGCGGGTCGTCGTCCGGTGTGGCGCAGGAACTCGACCAGATGACCCAGCCGGCCAACCGGCGTGTCGAGTTTCGCGCGCTGGTGGTCGATGACAGCCTGCCGGTGCGCAAACAAATCGAAATGCAGTTGCAGATGTTCGGTGCCGAGGTCGAGTTCGCTGAAACCGGCGAGCGGGCGATGGAACTGATCGCCCAGCGGTCATACGACATCATATTCCTCGATGTTGTATTGCCTGGGGTCGACGGCTACAAAATCTGCAAGACGATCAAGCGCCACCCGTATCAGCGGCACACACCGGTGATTATGCTCACCGGGCGGGGGTCGGCATTCGATCGCGTCCGCGGAAAGCTGGCCGGTTGCGACTCGTACCTTACAAAGCCTGTGTCCGCGGAGTCTTTTCAATCTGTCGTTCGGCAGTTCATTCCGACGTACAAAGTCTCATTGAAATAACTTTTTAGAGGAGATGTTTTTGTGGCAATCAGAAAGGTACTCGTGGTCGACGACTCGTTGGCGGATCTTGCGAATATCAAGAACATCGTCTCGGAGGCCGGGTTTGTGGTGCTGACCGCTACCAGCGGGCAGGAGGCGCTGGCCAAGGCCAAGGCCGACAAACCGGACCTCATCTTTCTGGACATTGTGATGCCGGACATGGACGGTTTCGGAACGTGTCGCGCCCTGGCCGGCGATGACAGCACCAAGGAGATACCCGTGGTCTTCGTCACCAGCAAAGACCAAAAAGCCGACCGTTTGTGGGCGCAGATGCAAGGTGGGAAGGGCTATATCACCAAGCCTTATTCGGCCGATGCGATCGTCGACCAGCTCAAAGCGCTTGCCTGAGCCGGGCTCATGAGCGACGACCGCGCCGCCCCGCCCGCCCGTCGGCTCCGTCCGAGCGAAGCGCTGACACGGTCGGCGCCATCTGTGGCGGCAATTACCGCGGGGCGGGCGCCGGTGCAGGTGCAGCGCACGCGTTTCGGCTTTCGTGTTGGGCAGGTGCGCCTGCTGATCGGTGTGGACACCATCAGCGAAGTGGTGGCGCAGCCGGCGATCTTCCCGGTGCCGAATATGCCGGCGTGGTTGTTGGGGCTGATGAATCAACGCGGCAATCTGCTGCCGGTGTTCGACCTGCACAGCTTGTTCGACAGCGACGATGAAGGCGGGCAGAAGCGCATGGTGCTCATCCTCGATCGTGGAGAGGATGCCGTGGGTATCCCCATCGACGGGTTGCCGCAATCGGTAACCGGCGCCGGCCGGGTGAGCAATCTGCCACCGTTGCCGGATGTGCTCATATCCCACGTCTCGGCCGCATACAGCCAGGAAGGGGCCATTTGGCTGGATTTCGACCATAAGCCGTTTTTCAGCGCCCTTGGGGCGCGCTTGTCCGCTTGAGGACGAACAGGAGCAGCGCGGGCCACGCACTGCGATTCTTCCCCGGATACAAGGGGGGCCGGGAGGGTGTTCGACAGTCTCCCAGGGACACCCGGGTTTGGAGGTGTAACGTGACGTACGAAGCCAACATCCAGCGCAGCATCTGGGCTCGCGCGGTGGGCGCCTGTGGGCTGGCCGCCTGTTTGGTCGCAGGCGGTACGGCCCTTGCGGCCGATCCGGGTGTCACCGACACGACCATCCGTATCGGTGGGGTGATGGACCTGGAAGGGCTCTCGCGCGGGTTGGGGCAGGGCATGCGCATCGGCATCGAGGCGGCCCTGCGGGGCGAACTGGTGCAAGGGCGCAGCATCGAGTTCGTTGCGCTCAACGACTTCTACGACCCGCCCACGACCGTACAGGCCACCCGGCAACTGCTCGACCAGGGCATCTTCCTCATGATCGGCAACGTCGGCACACCGACCGCCGCCGCATCCCTGCCCGTTCTGGCGGAGAACCGGACCCCGGCGGTCGGCTTCTTCACCGGGGCCGGGTTGCTGCGTCCCGGAGTTGGCGATGTCGTCAACTACCGCGCCAGCTATGTACAGGAGACCGCCAGCGTCATCAATGCAGCCTTGGATAGCGGGTTGTTGACGACATCCGAAATCTGCGCCTTCGTGCAGAACGACAGTTATGGCATGGCCGGTATCACCGGAATCCGGCGCGCCTTGGCGACACGCCCCGGAACTGACGCCATCGTCGCGACGCTCGATCAGATCCTGGCCAAAGATGGCGATGAACCGCAGCGGAACAATATCGGCCCGGTGGGCGTGTATACCCGCAATACGCTCAGCGCCCGCCAGGGTTACGACTCACTCAAGGCCTGGGAGCAAAAGAACGGCACACGTTGCCGGCTGGTGGTCACAGTGGGGGCCTACCCGGCAATTGCCAATTTTGCCGGTTATGCGCGTTACAAAGGCGACGCTTGGCTGGTCAGTGCGGTGTCGTTCACCGGCGCCGACGACCTCAAGCGTGCATTGAGCGAGTTTCACGTCACCGATGGGGTCGTCGTAACCCAAGTGGTGCCGCCATTGGATTCGACGCTGCCCATCGTGCGTTCCGCGCGGCTGGCACTGGGCGACGACTTTGGCTATGTCTCGCTCGAGGGGTACATCGTGGGGGAAATGTTCCTGTCCATCATGCGCTCGATCGAGGGCGATATCACGCGCGCGAATTTCCTCCAGGCTGCATATGGCCGGTCATTCGATCTGGGGGGCTTGTCGATCGACTTCTCGGATGACAATCAAGGCTCCGACCTGGTCCAGATTACCTATCTGAATGACGGCGATTACGTGCCGATCAGCGCCCGCGATCTGCCGCGGTTCATTCAACGCTAAGGCCGCCATGGGGCACCAGGGGCTGTTAATAAGTAGAGGTGACGACCATGCTAGGCAATGCAAAGCTAGGCAACATTAAAATCAGTTCGCGATTGCGGCTGCTGGTGGGCGTGCAGGTCGTTCTGCTCCTGGTCATCGGTGCCGCCGGTATCGCCAGTCTCAATCGGTCGGGCCAGACCATCGCCGAGCTCAATCAATTGGTCGATAGCGGCGCGGCCTTGAGCGAGCTGGGCGACCTGGTGCAGAACGATGTGGTCGGCCCGATCACCAGCGTGAACATCGGCACCTTGGAATGGGCCAGCGCCACCGAGCGGTTGGCGGCGGCGCGCGATCGCTTCGAGGCCCTGGCGGCCGATGTCATCGCCCGCGGCGACCTGAGCCCTGCAAGTGCCGAGGGCGTACGCACGGTCTTTGCCGATATCCAGCGCCCCTTCGAAACCCGTGATCGCGGCCTGCTCTCGCTGTTCGTCTCCAACGACCTTGGGCCACTGATCGAGCCGTTCTTCCAAGAGACGCAGACGCGCACCGAAGACAATCGTATGACCTCGGTATCGGCCTTCGAGAGCGGGCAGGACACCAACCGGCTGTTCCTGATCGGTACAGGTCTGTTGTTTGCGATTGGTGCGGGGCTGTCGATCATCCTCGGTACCTTGGTGTATCGCTCCATCTCCAAACCGGTCAAGCAATTGAGCGACACGGTGGGTAAGGTGTCCGCCGGCGACCTGGATGCCCGCGCGAGACTCGACAGTGGCGATGAGATCGGCGAACTCGCCGACGCTTTCGACAACCTGCTGGATGAACGTGTGGCGAACCTGGTGCGGGCCGAACGCGAGAACGAACGCCTCAACAACTCCATCATCACCTTGCTGCAGGCAGTGGCGCAGCTGGCTCAGAGAGACTTGACCGTGCGGGTGCCGGTTGCCGAGGACGTCACCGGACCGGTGGCCGACGCCTTGAATCTGCTCAGCGACGAGACGGCAAAAGTGCTCCGCGGCGTGACCCGCGTGTCCGACGATGTGGCCGTGGCCTCGCGCAACGTGAAGACGCAGTCCGATACGGTCATCGCGCTGGCAGACGAAGAACGCGAACAGGTGCTCCAGACCTCTGCCGAACTGGCCGCGGCGGCCGATGCGATGACCAACATCGCTCAACTCGCCCAGGCCTGCAACGCAGCGGCCGAGAACACCATCAACAAGACGCAGCTTGCGCTGGAGACGGTGAACGGCACGGTGACGGGCATCAACGCGACCCGCGATACCATCCGCGAGACGGAAAAGCGCATCAAGCGGCTGGGCGAGCGCTCACAGGAGATCAGCGGGGCGGTGAACCTGATCAACAGCATCGCCGAGCGCACCCACATCCTGGCACTCAACGCCAGCATGCACGCCGCCTCGGCCGGTGAGGCCGGCCGCGGGTTCGCGGTGGTGGCCGACGAGGTGCAGCGACTGGCTGAAAACGCCCGCCGCGCCACCGACCAGATCGCCAGCCTCGTAAGCAACATCCAGACCGAGACGGTGGATACGGTGGCGGCCATGAACGCCGCCATCAGCCAGGTGGTCGAGGGCAGCCAAATGGCCGAGCAGGCTGGTGAGCGGATGCGCGAGACGCAGCAGACGACGGCCGAACTGGTGGCCTCGGTGCGCCAGATCGCGGCCGGTTCGGCCACCCAGGCAAAGATCAGCAACGAGTTGCGCGATCGGGTCCGCCAGATCGAAGAAGGCTCCGAACGGACCCGCCAGCAGTTGGACGAGCAGGGCGTTCAGACCACGAACCTGTTGCGTTATGCCGGTGTGCTGGTGGACGCCGTGCGTGTCTTCAAGCTCCCCGTCCGAGCCGAGGATCGGCGCAGTGACCTGCGGGTAGCCGAAGGCTGACAGAGCGAGACGAGCCCATGGTCGACGACACGTTCGATGTCCTGGAAGCGCAAGCTGCCGAACTGATCGACATTCTGATGGCGGTGTTCGAGCCCGCGGATGCCGATGGCTCGGAGGTGCGCGTCGAGGCGCTGACGCCGTATATCGATCAGGTCGATGCCATTGGTGAGACGGCCGATGCGGCCGAGCTGATGGGGTTGTTCAACGTCAGCGTGCTTTTCCGCGACGCGCTGACTGGTCTCAAGGCCCGTGGTGGGGTGTTGTCGGCGCAGGAGCGCGAACTGCTCGAGGAGTGGCCCGTCTTGGTGATGGGGCATCTTGCCGGGCTCGCCGATCCGGAGACCGGCCAGGCACTGATCCAGCATCTGCGCAGCCCCGTGTGGCGCAAGCCCTTGCCGCTGAGCGAGGGCGATGCCCTTCAAGGGCTGTTTGCGGTCATGCCGTCGCAGTACCCGCATTCCGACGACGAGGCGCTTCCGCTCTTCAGGCGCGAGGCGGCGTCGGGAGAAGCCCCTCCGGCGCAATCGACGTCGGCGGCGGCCGAGGAGGGCGAACCCGTTGCTGCTGACGCGGCGGACACGGTCGATAGCGGTGAACCCGAGATCGTGCCCGATACCGTCGGATCGACAATGATTGCTGAGCCTGAGCCTGAGCCTGAGCCTGAGCCTGAGCCTGAGCCTGAGCCTGAGCC
>CBFGWV010000049.1:0-21660 GCA_965652545.1 uncultured Candidatus Competibacteraceae bacterium
CGCCGCTGCGAGAATGCCCACCGAGACGGTCACCAGCATGAACGCCGGCCCGCTGTGCAGGGGTTTGCCGCCCACCACCCAGGGGTAGTCCACCACGGCCGAGTACCATTGCAGGGCGTAGGCCAGGACGGCTGCCATGAGGCCGGCGATAAGCGCCAGCGGGGCGATCCATCGCTCCCGGTAACCCAGGGCGTCGGCCAGGCCCGGCACAGGGTAGGGGGCAAAGGCGTCCATTTTCCGGTAGCTGGCCTCGCGCGCGGCAGCGGTGGCGGCGAGCAAGGCTGCGGCGGTTTCGAAGCGGGCGAGCACTTTAGTCATCGGCGCGTCGCTCGTGGATCAGCAGGCGCATGTCATGTAGCGACACCAGCGGCGCCAGGCGCACGAACACCATCAGCAGCAAGGTAAACAATCCGAGCGAGCCGATGTAGAGCACCCAGTCTGCCGCGGTGGGCCAGACCGTGTCCCAGTTGGCGGGCATGTAGTCGGCATGGGTGCTGGTGAAGACGATCTGGAAGCGCTCCAGCCACATGCCGATGTTGCTGGTGATGGCCAGCAACAGCAGCAGCGTGGCCGAGGTGCGTACGCGGCGGAACCACAGCAGCTGCACCAGTACCACGTTGCACACGAGCATCCCCCACCACACCGGTGCGTACGGGCCGGTTGCGCGGTCGACGATGACGTGGCGGTAAGCGTCCTCGCCCGAGTACCAGGCGGTGAAGATCTCCTGGGTGTAGGCGTAGTCCACCACCAGGGCGAACAGCAGCATCATCCGGCCCAGGTGGTCCAGATGACGGGCGGTGACCAGGTCCTGCAAGCCGAACATCGTGCGCAGAACAATGGCCAGTATCGCCACGGTGGCAAAGCCGGAGAACAAGGCCCCGGCGACGAAGTAGGGCGGGTAAATGGTGAAATGGAAGCCCGGCACGATGGAGATCGCCAGGTCCAGCGAGATGATGCCGGTCACGGTCACCACGATGGGTGCGGCCAGCGCCGCCAGCACCATTGTCGCGCGCTCGTAGCGCGCCCAGTGCACGGCGCTGTTGCGCCAGCCCAGGGCGAGGATGGCGTAGGCATACTGCCAGCCGCGCCGCTTCGCCCGGTCGCGCAAGCTGGCGAAGTCCGGCAGCAGGCTCAGGTAGAGAAAGCTGATCGTGAAGACGAGATAGGCCGCGATGGCGAAGAAGTCCCACACCAGCGGACTGCGCCATTGCGGCCACAGCTCCATCGTATTGGGGTAGGGCAGCAGATAGTAGAAAAGCCACGGCCGCCCCAGGTGGAGGATGGGGTAGATCCCGGCGCAGACGATGGCGAACATCGCCATGGCCTCGGCGAAGCGGTTGATCGATGCCCGCCACGGCTGGCGGGTGAGCAAGAGCACCGCGGAGATCAACGTGCCGGCGTGGGCGATGCCGATCCACCAGATGGTGTTGACGATGGGAAAGCCCCAGGCCACGGGGATGTTCAGCCCGAACAGGCCCGCACCCACCGCGATCACATACCCCAGGCCCGCCACGAACATCACGGTCAGCAGGCTGGCCAGCAGGACGACGATGCGCCAGCCGCGTGGCGCGCGCTGCTCCAGGGTGATCTCGGCGATGCGTGTGGTGATGCCGCCCAGGGTCAGGCCGGGAGCGGCGGCCGGTGCGGGGTTGGGGCGCGCCATCGCCTACGCCTCATCGTCCGCGATGGCGGGGTTGGGGTTGCGCACCGCGGCCAGATACGTCGTCCGCGGCCGGGTGTTGAGCTCGCCCAGCAAGGCGTAGTTGAGCGGGTGGTCGGTCAGGCGTTTGACCTCGCTGCCCGCATCGGCCAGGTCGCCGAAGACGATGGCCTGCGTCGGGCAGGCCTGCTGGCAGGCGGTCAGCAACTCGCCGTCGACGATCGGTCGATTGGCGGCATCGGCCTGGGTGCGGGTGGCGTTGATGCGTTGCACGCAATAGGTGCACTTTTCCATTACCCCACGCGAGCGCACGGTCACCTCGGGGTTCTGCACTGCCGGCTCGGCCGGGTAGGCGGCCGTCGCGCCGGTGTAGTCGAACCAATTGAACCGGCGCACCTTGTACGGGCAGTTCTGCGAGCAATAGCGGGTGCCGATGCAGCGGTTGTAGACCATCTCGTTGAGCCCGTCGGCCGAGTGCTGGGTGGCACCCACCGGGCAGACGTACTCGCAAGGGGCGTTTTCGCAGTGCATGCAGGTCACTGGCTGGAACACCACGCCCGGTGCGTCGGGACCGCCTTCGAAGTAGCGGTCGATGCGGATCCAGTGCATCTCCCGTCCGCGGGTGACCTCCTCGCGCCCGACGATGGGGATGTTGTTCTCCGCCTGGCAGGCAGTGACGCAGGCGTTGCAGCCAATGCAGGCGGACAGGTCGATGACCATGCCCCAGGCGTGCTGCGCCTCGCGCTCGGCCGGCCAGGGCTCGGGGTATAGCGACTCGTGCGGTTGCGGGCGCTGTGCGAAGCCCGGCTCGGCCCGGTAATGGGCAAGATCGGTGGCGCGGATGAGGTCGCGCCCTTCCATCGCGTGGTGACGCTGGGTCAGCGCCAGTGCCCGGTGTTCGCCCAGCAGTGGCGTCAAGGTCACGCGCAGGGCCCAGGGCTGACGGCTGTCGCGCAGGCGGTAGGCATCGACGCCCACGTCTTCGCCCACCCGCCCGGCGTTGCGGCGGCCGTGGCCCAGATGGACGGTGACGGCATCGGGCGGGTGGCCGGGCAGGATGTACACCGGCAGCTCCAGCTCGCGGTTCTCCAGCGCGAGACGGACCACGTCGCCCTCGGCCAGCTCATGCTGCGCCGCCAGGGCCGGGGCGATCAGCGCGGCGTTGCCCCAGGTGAGTGTGGTCAGCGGGCGGGGGAGCTCCTGAAGCCAGCCGTTGTTGGCGTAGCGGCCATCCCAAAGCGCCGGGTCTGGGCGCAGTTGCAGCACCAACTCGTCGTTGCCCCGCCGCGGTGCGGGCAGACGGTCCACCCAGCCGGCGCGCGGGCTGACCGGACGGGCGGCGAACGCGCTGCCGGCGATCAGGCCGTCATGCAGGCTGCGCCGCCAGAACGCCTCGAAATCCTCGCTACCGTTGCGCTCGCGCCAATGGGCTTGCAGCAGCGCGTGAGCATCCGCGGCCGTGGCCTCGGTGAGCGCCACCAGCATTTGCAGCAGCGTCTTGCCGCCTTGCAACGGACGGATCAAGGGCTGGATCAGGCTCGCCGTGCCGTCGTAGGCGCGGGCATCGCCCCAGGTCTCCAGTGGGTGCGCGGCCGGGACATGCCAGTGGGCGAGACGGGCGGTCTCGTCGACGTACTCGCCCCAATGCAGCCGCCAGGGCACGCGGTCCAGGGCCTCGGCAAAGCCGAGGTCGGCGGGGGCGGTGTATACGGGGTTGCAGTCCAGCATCACCAGGCTGTCCACCTCACCGGCGTGCATCGCCGTCGTCAGTTCGGCCAGCGTGCCCGCCTCGTGCGCGGCGTCCACCGGTGCAATCGCCTCCACCGTGGCGCCGAACGCCTGTAGCCGGTGGTTGATGGCCTGGGCGATGGCGTGGACCGCGGGCGATTGCCGGTCGCCGGGGATGACCACGGCCGCACCGCGATGACTCTGCAAGTCCGCGGCCAGTGCGCGCACCCAGGCCGGCGGCGCCGCATCGACGACGGGGCCGGGGATGTTCATGCCGAGGCTGACCGCCAGTTGGCGGGCCAAGTCCTCGATGCGCGGGTGGGTGAGGGCGAGCCGATGGTCAGCGACCGCTCCGGTGATGCCCGGTGTGCTCTCCACCGCATACAGCCGGTTGCGGATGCCGTCGGCATCGCGTGGGCGGCGACGCCCGAACAGATCGTGCGCATAGCGCAGAAAGCCGGGTTGTTCGTGCAGCACATCGGCATCCAGGGCGAGCACGACCTGCGCCTCGGTCAGCCGGTACACCGGCTCGATGGCCTCGCCGAACACCTGCCGGCTGCCGGCGTATACCGCTTGCCGGTCCACTGCTTCGTGGGTGAACAGACGCGCCTGCGGCCATTGCCGCTGCAGGGCCTGCAAATGCGCCTGCGCACTGGGCGAGGTCAGGCGGCCGGTAAGCAGGCACAGGCCGCGTCCGCCGTCGCTGTCCCAGTCCTCCTGTTTCTCGCTCAGGGCTGCGAGCAGGTTGCCGTAGCCGGAAATGCTGCCGTGCTGGCGCACCGCGCCGGAGCGGTCCGGGTCGTACAGTGACAGCACCGAGGCCTGGGCGGCAGTGTCGCAGGCCCCCAGCGTGGCCGGGTGAGCGGGGTTGCCCTCGATTTTCGTCGGGCGGCCGTCGTGGCTTTGTGCCAGCACACCATGCGCGTAGCCGGCCACCAGCGCCGTGGTGGCGTAGTGGCGGGGTGTGCCCGGCACCCCGTACTCGGGCATCTCGACGTAGGGCACCAAGTGCTCTTCGGGCTGGCGGTCGCAGCCGGTCAGCCCGCCCAAGGCCATGCTGGCGGCCATGAGCTTGAGCATGCGGCGGCGGGTCAGTGGGGTGTCCCACAAGGCATCCAGGTGGGGCAGCGCCTGCGTCAGCACAGCGTGCAAGCGATCGCTGTCGGCCAACTCGTCCAGACTGCGCCAGTACGCCTTGCCGCGGCGCTGTGCCAGCTGCCTGCGGATCTCGTCGATGGTCAACGGTGGCATGTGCTGCACTCGGTGAGCCGGTCGAGCTGAATACCGTAGCGGTTGATCATCTCGTGGCCGGGCACTGTATCGGCCGCCGGGGCGTAGCCCATCCGCGTGATCGCCTCGGTTGGGCGCAGCCGCGGCCCAGGATCGCGGTGGCAGTCCAGGCACCACTGCATGGTCAGCGGCGCGGCCTGGCGCATCAGCGGCATGCTGTCCACCCGGCCGTGGCAGGATTCGCAACCCACCCCATTGGTGACGTGCGCACGGTGGTCGAAATAGCTGTAATCGGCCAAGTCGTGGACGCGGACCCAGCGCAGCGGTTCATCTTGCGCAAGGCTCTCACGCACCGGCGCCAGCATTTGCGCGTTGGTCCACAGCTGGGAATGACAGCTCATGCAAGTGGCGGTGGTGGGGATGCCGGCAAAGCGCCCCTCGTCCACGCCGCTGTGGCAGTAACGGCAGTCGATGCCCAGCCCGCCGACGTGATGCTCGTGGCTGAAAGGGACTGGCTGATCGGGCGTTCTGCCCTGGCCCGTGGCGTAGGGCGAGGTGCCCAGGGCCGCGGCGATCACCGCACCGGCGACCAGTGCCAGTGCGCCGCTGCACACGATGGCGATGGCCAGTGCATTCGCCTGAGGGCGAAAAAGCTGCGGCATCCTGCCTCCTGCGGTCGGGGTCCTCCAAAGTCAGAGGGTCTTGCGCGCCCCCTCAGGGTTTTTCTGAATGACCGATCGGCGGGGAGTTCCCTTCGCAACAGCCCCTCCCCGCGCGTACCGAACCCAGGCACCCTCTGTAATACCGCCGCACAAGAACCCGGGCACCCGTAGGAGCGCACCCCGCGACCCGGTTAGCGGGCGTGCGGTGCGGGCCGCCTAGTCGATACCCGCGTCGAGCACGACGGTCGTTCCGCTGGAGATCCCGCTGTCCCCGGCGCACAGGGTCAGGGTCAAGGCCGCGAAGCGGGCAGGATCAGTGCCGGCGTCGGTCACCAGGGCGTTCACGCGGACGTTGACAGGGGCGAACTCGAAGGCGGCGGTGCGGACGAAGCGGTGGATCAAGCCGTGGCTGTCGGCAATCGGCACGGCGTCCGCGATGCGGGGTCTGACGGCGGTCATGACGACGGCGCCACCGCGACGACGCATCAGGTGCGGCAGCGCGGCTTGCAGGCTGGGTGTGATGCCGGCCAATTCGGCCGTCGTCAAATCATCGCCCCTTGACGGCGTTCCGGGCTGGGGATACCCGCCATCGGCAGTAGGGATGCTCACGAGGACATCCAGGCCGCCGTGCCGTTGTGCCACCGAGTCGACGAACACCTGAACCTGGTCTGTATCGCCGAGGTTTGTACGCCGGTAGGTTGCCGCGCCGCCCTCGGCGCGGATCTTACCCTCGATACTGCGGCCGAGGCGCTCGTGCCGACCGCAAAAGCCCACCAGCGCGCCGGCTCGGGCAAAGGCAATGACGGCGGCGCAAGCGAATGCCGAGCCCGTGCCGGCGACAATGACGACCGTGCCGTCGAAGCGCCGGTCCAGCCCGGCGTACGGCGCGGAATATGCAGACAGCGTGTTGCCGTTCATGATCGGCCGCCCGCGTCAGAACCGGCGAGTGACGGTGGCATCGACCATATGGCTGGTGGCCTCGCCCCGCGTGAGGCGACCAAACATCACCGTCTGCCAATGCTTGTCGATGAACCAGTCGAGATACGGCAATGGGACGGCACCGTAATCGTCCGAGCCCTCGTGGTCGGGGACATACCGGGCACCCGGTCCGACGGCGAGTTCAAGGCTTGAATCGCCGGGCCGGTTGCCGTCCGCGAACAGCGGAGCCGGTGACAGGGCGAGCAACAGGGCCGATACACAAACGGGCATTCGGGGCATGCGGAGTCCTTTGCACGGGTCGTTGTGATGCGGATGGTGATACCCGCTCTTTAAGATCCGTTTAGGAGTTTTAAGAAGGTCTTAAAAACCCGCGCGTTATACTGCCGCCGCCCAACCGCGGGGACTCACCCATGCGCATCCTGCTGGTCGAGGACGATGCCATCCTGGCCGATGCCATCGATGCCGGCCTCCGCTTGTCCAATATCGCGGTCGAGCGCCGCACCGATGCCAACAGCGCGCGCCTGGCCTTGCTGGAGCACGATTTTGCCGCCGTCCTGCTCGATCTGAACCTGCCGCAGGGCTCCGGCTTTCAGGTGCTCAAGGCGATGCGCGATCGCTATGACGGCACGCCGGTAATCATCATCACCGCGCGCGATCGGCTCAGCGACCGTATCCGTGGCCTGGATGCGGGTGCGGACGACTACCTGGTCAAGCCGTTTCAGCTCGATGAGCTCAGTGCACGCTTGCGTGCCGTGCTGCGTCGTGCCCAGGGCCGGGTTTCGCCGCAGCTGATGTACCGCAGCATCACCATCGACCCGGCTCGACGCACCGTCACCCAGGGCGGGCGCGAGGTGCACGTCAGCCGCAACGAGTACCGCACCTTGCTGGCGCTGATGGAGCGCCAAGGGCGCGTAGTGCCGCGCGATCAGCTCGAACAACTCGTCTACGGCGGCGACGGCGCCATCGAAAGCAACACTGTGGCGGTGTACATCCATCAGTTGCGGCGCAAGCTCGGCGACGAGGTGATCGCCACCGTTCACGGCTTCGGCTACCGCATCGGCGGCGAGGCGTCGTGACATCGCTGCGCCTGCGCCTGCTCGTTGCCCTGCTGCTGGTGGCCACCGGGTTCTGGGCAGTCTGGCTGTGCCTGCAAATGGCCTACCTGGCGCACGAGCAGTACGGCTGGCTGGACGATGCGCTGAGCGGTGTGGCGCACCAGATTCTGACCTCGCTGCCGCAGGACGTGGCGGTATTGTCGGACGACTCGACGCTGCTGTCGCTGCCGCCGGATGTGCCCACGGGCATCGACAAGATGAGCTTCCAGGTCTGGCAGTTGCCCGGCACCGGAGTGCTGCGTTCGCGCGAGTCGCCGGCCTCGCCGCTGCGGCCGGACTTCGCGCGCGGTTTCGGTATTCAGGACATCGATGGCCGGCAATGGCGGGTCTACGCCATCACTGACGCCACCGGGCGGATACAGGTACAGACCGGCAAGCCGGTCGATGACATCTGGATGCTCATGCTCAAGGCGAGCAAGGTCGGCCTGCTGGCCGCACTGGTGGTACTCGCCGTGTTCGGGGTGACCTTGTGGCTGGTGATCGGCTGGTCGCTGCGACCGGTGAACCGTTTACAGGCCGATATCGCGGCGCGGCACGATTACGACCTGGCACCGCTGGCAACCGACGGCCTGCCGGCCGAGGTGGCGCCGTTGGTGGCCTCGTTCAACCGAATGCTGGTGCGTATCGACCGAGCCATCAGCAACGAGCGCCGCTTCATCGCCGATGCCGCGCACGAGCTGCGCACACCCCTGGCCGCGGTGCTGACACAGGCGCAAGTGGCCTTGAACACCCCCGACCTGGACCAGAGCCGGGCCGCTCTGCGCCAGTTGATCACCGCCGTGGAGCGCGGCACGCGGCTGGCCCAGCAACTGCTGGACTCCGCATGGCTGGAGGCCGATCCAGGCGGTGAGCAGTCGCGGCTGGACCTCGCCGAGGTGGTCTCTCTGGTGGTTCACGAGTTCGAGATGCTTGCCGGGCAGCACCGCCAGCACATCGTGCTGGAGACCGCGTACTCGCCGGTGAGCGGCGATGTCGACCGGCTCGGCATCCTGGTGCGCAACCTGCTGGACAATGCCGTGCGCTACAGCGGCGAGGGCAGCCGTATCGTCGTGGACTGCCGGCCCACGGACGAGGGCATCGGCCTGCGGGTCAGTGACGACGGGCCGGGTGTCGGCGAGGACTGCCGGCACGAGCGGTTGTTCGACCGCTTCTATCGCGAGCCCGGCAACGGCCGCCGTGGCAGCGGCATCGGCTTGTCCCTGGTGCGCGACATCGCCCGCACGCACGGCGCCAGCGTCAGCATCGGCAAGGGCCCGGATGGGTGCGGACTGGCCGTGCACGTGGTCTTTCCCGCCCGTACTTGCGTTGACCGCTATAAATGTAGGATGGGTTGAGCAACGCGATACCCATCATGCATTTCAAAAGGGAGAACGCCGTATGCCGATGCACGCCGCTCGCGCGCTGTTGATTCTGGGGCTGAGTGTTCTGGCCGGCTGTGCCGGGCTGCAAACGGGGGCGCCGTCGGTCGATGGTTCGGCGGCCGATCGTTTCGCGGCGGTCAAGGACTCGCCGGTGCAACTGCATATGTTCCTCCAGCGCTTTCCCAAGGGCGGCGATCTGCACAACCACTTGAGCGGGGCGGTCTACGCCGAGGACTTCATCGACTGGGGCCTGGCCAATGGCGTGTGCTTTCACCTTGCGTCCTTGTCCGCCACCCCGCCGCCTTGCGATGCACGCGCCGGCCGCCCGCTGTTGCGAAAGGCCTTCGCGGACGGGGCGATCACCCGCGATGCGGTCATCGACGCCTGGTCGCTGCGCAATTTCGTCCCGGGCCATTCGGCCCCCTCCGGGCATGCGCAGTTCTTCGGCACCTTTGGGCGTTTCAACGCCGCCAGTGACGACCAGGGCGGTCAAATGCTGGCCGAGGTGGTCCGCCATGCCGCCGACCAGAACATTGTCTATCTGGAGCTGATGGCCTCCCCGCAGATGAGCGCGGCGCGGGCCCTGGCGCGCAAGGTCGGTCCACAGCCCGATCTCGACGCCTTGTACGACGCGTTGATGGCCGCCGGTATCGAAACCCTGGTACCCAAGGCCTCGGCGGGTTATGCCGATATGGTGGCGGCCAAGGACCGGCGCTTTGGTTGCCCAGCGTCCGCGGACCCGGCCTGCGAGGTCGAGGTGCGTTTCCTGGCCCAGGTCATCCGCACCTTCCCGCCCGAGCAGATCTTCGCGCAGTCGCTGCTGGGCTTCTTGCTGATCGAGGCCGACCCGCAAGTGGTGGGGCTCAACCTCGTGGCGCCGGAGGACGATGCACTGGCGCTGGCGACCTACGATGCCCAGATGCAGCAGCTTGGCTACTTGGCCGAGCGTCGCGGGCCCCAGGCGGTCACGTTGCATGCCGGTGAGCTCACCCTAGGCTTGGTGCATCCGCGGCACCTGCGCAGCCATATCCGCCAGGCCGTGGAGGTGGCCGGTGCGCGGCGCATCGGCCATGGCGTGGACATCGCCTACGAGCACGACGCCGAGCGTCTGCTGCAACACATGGCGCGTGAGGAGATCGCGGTGGAGATCAACCTCACCAGCAACGAGCAGATCCTCGGCGTCAGCGGCGATGAGCACCCCTTCGACACCTACCGCGCCTACGGCGTCCCGCTGACCATCAGCACCGACGACGAAGGCGTCAGCCGCGGCAGCCTCACCCACGAGTACCAGCGCGCGGTGCAGACCTATGACCTGTCCTATGCGGATATCCTCGCCTTCTCGCGCAATGCATTGAGCTACGCCTTCCTCGATGGGCGGAGCCTGTGGGCGGACAACCGCGCGTTCACCCCCGTGGCCGAATGCACCGGCGAACGCCTGGGCGGCCCGTCACCGGACGCCGAGTGCGCGGCCTTTCTTCAAGAGAACGAAAAGGCGGATCTGCAATGGCGCCTGGAGGCACGTATCGCAGCGTTCGAGGCCGACCCCGCAGGTGTCGACCGCTGAGGCCCCGTGGATCGTGGACGGCTTCTGAAGTTACCCGGCCCCTGGATGGCCGCCCCTGGGATCGCCGAGTTGTACTCGGCAGCCGGCCAAGGCCGGCCGGTTGGACGGTGCTATTCGCCGACACTCGCGTTTGGCTCACGGCGCAGTGCAGATTGGCCGAGCTGGCGCTCGGCTGCCGAGTACAACTCGGCGATCCCAGGGGGCGCCACGCCAGCCCGTCTCACCCGCTCCGGCGGGGGCTGAAGGTACGCGGAAAGACCACCGGTGCCGAGCGGTCCTTCAGGCGGTAGCCCAGCGGTGGACGGCGGGTATTGCCGGGTATGACGCCGACCTCGTCGAGAAAGTCCGCCGCCAGCATGCGGGTTCGGAACCCGCTTTTGTCCACGGTGCGGCCGAGCACGGTTTCATAAATGCGCTGCAACTGCGGCAGCGTGAACGGTTCGGGCAGCAGGAAGGCGGGCAGGGAGGTGTACTCGACCTTGCTGCGCAGGCGCTCCAGCGCCGTCTGGAGTATCGCCCCGTGGTCGAAGGCCAGACGGCCGTCGCGCAGCAGGGGGTCCACTTCGAACCACGCGACGTCGTCCGCGTTGGCACCCTTCGCCAGTCGCAGATCCTGCGCCGGTATCAGGGCGAAGTAGACATGCGTCGCCGACCAGCCGCGCGGGTCGCGGGTCGCGCCGCCCCAACTGCCCAGTTGCTCCAGATAGGGGCTGGCGATGCCCGTTTTCTCCAGCAGCTTGCGCCGCGCGCAGGCCAGCAGGTTGTCGTCGAGGTCCACGTTCACAAAGCCGCCGGGCAGCGCCCACAAGCCGGGGAAAGGCTCGTCCGCATTCTTCGGGCGCTGTACCAGCAACACCTCCAGCGCCTTGTCGCGTACGGTGAAGATGACCACATCCACCGTGGTGAACGGGCGGGGGAAGTCGCCGCCCGCGCGCAACATCGCCGGGTCTGTGTTCTCGACACCCGCTACTGGTGCTGCGCTCATGCGGGGATTAACCCGAGAAAGTGATCGAGCATGTGAAAGTGATCGTCGTGGAAGCGGTCCTCCATCGCCGTCAGACGCTCGATCGGCACCCATTCGACCGCTTGCGCGTCGTCGTCGGCGCGTACCGCGGGCAGCGCTCGCTCGCCCAGGTCGAAGTAATGCGCATGCGTGATCGTACGGCCGCGCTGGCTGCGGTCGGGGTGGTCGAAGACGGCGGTCGCGCGCAGGCAGTGACGCAAGGTGTCGGCGTCGACCCTCAAATGCGTCTCTTCGGCCAGCTCGCGCACGGCGGACTGGTATACCGTCTCGCGTTGCTCGATGAAGCCGCCGGGGACCGCGTGCAAACCCCGCCCGGGCGCCCGGGCGCGCTGGATCAACAGCACATGCCCGGCACAGCGCACGATGGCATCGACGGTGACGAACACCGGCGGGTAGGGCGCTGTGCTCCAGGCGGCTTTGTCCTGCCGCAGCATGCGCCACTCGTCCGCCAGGTCGGCGGCGATGGGCGTGGCCAGCCAATTGCGCAGAAAGGCGCCGGTGGCCGCCGGGATGCTGTCCTCCAGTGCGGCCAGCGTGGCGTCGATGTGCCCCGGCGCGGCGCCGAACAAGGCATCGCGCAACTGCGTGCCGTCGGCGCCGGGCAGGCGGTCGACGTGCAACAGCGGCCAGTCGGGAAAGGCACGCAGATAATTGCTGGTGTCATCCTTGAAGTGGCCGACGAGCGTGATCGACGGTGTGCTGCCATTCTCCTGCGCGGTCATGGCGGCGACGCCGTCGCGGACCAGGCCCGCCCAACGCTCTTCGTCGTAGACATCGCGCATCGGCAGGGTGCGCACGCGCGCGCGGTCGGCTTCCACCAACGCCTCGCGGATCATCTGCGCGCGCTCGGTCCAGGTGAAGGGGTTGCGCGGTGTGCGCGCCTGATGGGCCGAGCCGATCACGACGATCACCTGTTCCGCCGCCGCCAGTGCGCGTCGCAGCAACGCCAGGTGCGCGTTGTGAAAGGGCTGGAAGCGGCCGATGAGCACGGCGACGGTCGGGGGGGGAGCGGGTGTCATCGAGTGGCCTTCAGACGAACTTGGCGGCAATCGGCATCTGCCGGCCGGTGCCGAATGAGCGTGCACGCACGCGGATGATCGGCGGGGCCTGGCGACGCTTGTACTCGTTGTGCGCGACCATGCGGCGGATGCGCTGCACCAGTGCCTCGCCTTCGGCCGTACCGCGCAGCGCTTCGACGAAGGCCCTTGCCTCGTCGCGCTCCCAGCGCGCCAGGCGCTTGCCCTCGATCAGCACTTTCAGGATCTCGTCCAACACCGGGTAGGGCGGCAGGCTGTCGGTGTCGCGCTGGTTGGGCGCAAGCTCCGCCGAGGGCTCCTTGTCGATGATCGCCTGCGGGACCAACTCGCGGCCGGCCGTGTCGTTGAGGTGACGCGAGAGGGCGAAGACCTCGGTCTTGTACAGATCACCGATCAGGCCGAGACCGCCGTTGGTGTCGCCGTACAAGGTGCAGTAGCCAACTGAGATCTCGGACTTGTTGCCGGTGGTCAGCAGCAGGTGGCCGAAGGCATTGGAGTATTCCATCAGCACGGTGCCGCGCACGCGGGCTTGCAGGTTCTCCAGCGGCAGGCCGCGCAAAGGCGTGCCGAAGCTGGTCTCGAACTGCGCCGAGAAGGCGGCCACGGTGTCGGCGATGGGGTGGGTGAGCAGCTCGATGCCGAGGTTGTGGCACAAGGCGACGGAGTCGGTCACCGAGCCGGCCGAGGAGTAGACCGAGGGCAGGGTGATCGCGACCACGTTGTCCGGACCAAGCGCCTCGACCGCCAGCGCCAGCGTCAATGCACTGTCGATACCGCCGGACGAGCCGACCACCGCCTGGCGGAAGCCGCAGCGGCGGGCGTAGTCGCGCAGGCCGAGGACGATCTGCGCGCGATAGAACTCCAGGGTCGGCAGGCCGTCGGGCGGGACCGCGGGTAACGGCCCGCCGTTTTCCGCCAGGAACCGCCCCTGGTCGAAGCGCAGCGTGCGCACATCCTCAACGAAGCGCTGTGCCTCGAAGGTGACGCCGCGCTCAGGCTCGACGGCGAAGGAGGCGCCGTCGAAGACGATTTGGTCCTGGCCGCCGACCTGGTTCACGTACAGCAGCGGCAGCCGGTAACGACGGCTGGCATCGCCGAAGATCTGGTGACGCTGCTCGCGCTTGCCGACCTCGGAGGGGCTGGCGTTGATCGACAGGACCAGGTCGGGCGCCGCATCGGCCATGCGCGTGAATGGGTTGACGGCGTAGTCCAGCTCATCGTCGTTCCAGCCGTCCTCGCAGATCATCAGCCCCACCTGGTAGTGCCCTATACGCAGCACGCGCGCGACATCGGGGCCCGGCTCGAAATGGCGGTGTTCGTCGAAGATGTTGTAGGTCGGCAGCAATTGCTTGGCGTAGCTGCGTACGACTTCGCCGGCCCTGATCACCACCGATGCGTTGTACAACCGCTTGCCGGGCCCCGGACGCGCTTCGGGCATACCCACCACCCAGTTGAGGTCCGGCCATTGGCGCGAGGCCTCGAGCAGACTGGCAAGACCTGCGTCGACCCGATGCATGAATTCGGCCTCTTCGAGCAGGTCGGCCGGGTAGTAGCCAGTGAGCGACAGCTCGGAGAACACCAGCAGTTCGGTGCCGTGCCCGGCTGCCGTGCGGGCGGCGTCGATCATTTTCTCGACATTGCCCTCGATGTCGCCGACGGTGTAGTTGAGCTGGGCGATAGTGATCGTCAGCATGATCGTCCTCGTTAGGCGCGCACGTTGAAGACTTGGCGCAGGTACGCCAGGAAGGTTTCGTCGGTGCACAGGGTCTTGCCGGGCGAATCGGCCAGCTTGGCCACCGGTTGGTCGTTGCAGCGCACCAGCTTCATGACGATGTTCAAGGGTGTCAGACCCATGTCGTTGCTCAGGTTCGTGCCGATACCGAAGCCCAGTTGCGTGCGATCGGCGAAGTGGCGATATATGCCAAAGGCAGTGTCCAGGTCCAGGCCGTCGGAGAACACCAGGCGTTTGGTGTGCGCATCGATACGCAGCTTGGCGTAGTGGGCCAGCGCCTTCTCGCCCCAGGTGATCGGGTCTCCCGAGTCGTGTCGCAGGCCGTCGAAAAGCTTGGCGAAGTACAGGTCGAAGTCCGCCAGGAAGGCATCCATGCCGACTACATCCGTAAGCGCGATGCCGAGGTCGCCGCGGTACTCCTGTACCCAGCCCTCGAGGGCGGCCTTCTGGAAATTGCGCAGCCGGACGGTGTCCAGTGCCTGATACGTTTGCAGGTACTCGTGCGCCATGGTGCCGATCGCCACCAGGCCGAGCTTGTGCGCCAGGTACACATTGGACGTGCCCTTGAAGTACTGCGGCATCTCGTCCCTCAGCGTGCGCACGACCTCCTCCTGCCAGGCGCCGCTGAAGCGCCGGCGTATGCCGAAGTCGAAAAACTCGAACGGATGACGACGTTGCGCCTCGGTGCCGAAGTCGCGCAGCAGCGCAAGCTTCGCCTGCAACCGGGCCCGGCCGGTGGCGATGGCTGCGGCGGCATCGACGCGGCGAAAGTACAACTCGTTGATGATCGCCAGCACGTAGATCTCGAAGGCCATCACATGCACCTGCGGACCTTTGGCCACGACCTGCAGAGTCGAACCCTCGGCATGCACTTGGATGAAGCGGCGCTGGAAGCGGAAGATCCGCAGAAAGTCCACGAAGTCTGACCGGATGTAGCGCAGCCCAGCGATATAGGCCAACTCGTCCTCAGTGAGGCTCAGGCTGCACAGGTGGTCGAGCTGCTCGTTCACCTCGGCCAGCAACTCGGTCAGCGGGAAGGCACCGATGTTGCGGCAGACGAAGTGGTACTCGGCCTGCACCTGCGGGTGGCGGTGCAGCATGGCCTGCCACATGGTGAACTTGTACAAGTCCGTTTCGAGCAGGCTGTGGATGATCGGCGACATGGTTTGCGTTCCCCCCGGTAATCGTGGTGCTCAGTCGCCGGCCTAGCGCAACGATATGTAGGATGGGTTGAGCGACAGCGATACCCATCGTTGAATAGCAGCGCGGATCGGCGGAGACACGATTTCGATCAAGTGCGGCTGATGGGTATCGCTGTCGCTCAACCCATCCTACATTGAAAAACTTGTCTCAAATGTCGAGATCTCGTGGACCAAGCGTCGCTAGACCAAAAGCCGCGGCAGGACCGCGGCGGCGGTGGTCAGTGTCGCACCCCGCGCGCGCATGTCGGTGAGAAAAGCCTCGTGCTGCGTCTCGAACCCCGCGACCGGGCTCATGCAGTCGGTCAGCAGCGTGATGCGTTGCGGTTGGCCGCCGGGTAGGTACGCGACGAGGTGCTCGACGGTGGCCTTCACGCAGTGGCTGCTCGCTTCGCCGCCGATGAGGATCTCATCGGCCAGGTCCAACTGCGCCAGTAAGGCCGTGTTCAATTGGGTGCGCGGGTCCTGCGGGTCGGGGACTTCGGCCAGTAAGGCGCTGTAGTGCTCGGTCCAGGGGTTTTCGCCCTTGCCCACCCATTGCACGATGCGTAGCCGCTGCGCTTCCCAGCGGTTGCAGGCCTCGTGCACGTCGGCATGGACGTTGTGGCCCCAACTGCCGATCTGGCAATGCACCGGCCAGACCATCAAGGTGTAGCGGCCGCGCGCCTCGAGCGCATCCAGATAGGCCAGCGTACGCGCCAGGGCGTTGGGGTCGCGTGGCAGGAATTCACCTTCGCGCACCTGTTGCGCGGTGATCGGCGTGAACGTCTGCACATCGCCGCCGTTGCCCCGCTGCCAGAACGTGGGGTGGGCGATGTCCAGCCGGTGGTGCGAGTCCAGCGTGACGGTAATGTCGCTCAGGCCCGTGCCACCCTGGCGGATCAGCCCGGCCAGCCGCTGCATGTCGGCATGGGCGCCGGCGACCGGGAGCGAAGGCGCCCGTGCGAGCCCGCTCAGCGGGTCGATGGGCCGGTAAGCGGCCGGCAGGTCGCAGAAGTCGTTTTGCGGGTCGATGATCAGGAGTTGGATGTTCATGGGGTAGGCCTTTCATCGGGTGTGTGAGAGGCAGTGTAATTCTATAAGTTGTACAGAACAACTTTTAAATTCACCGTTCTCCTCTCCCCACAGTGGCGCGATTGGTTATGCCGATCTGTATACACGCTCGCACAATGCCGTGAGCTACGCTTTCATGCAGAGCGACAGCCGATGGAATCGGCGATACGACAACTCAAAAATACCCGGCTCAGGGGGAGTGATGAACCAGACGATGCTGTCGGCCGAGCTGGCCACCAATCTGCTGCACGGTGGATTCGCGCTCTCGACCCTGGCGTTTCTGCTGCGCGATATGTTGCACCTGCGCTTGGTAGCGCTGATCTCCTATCTGGTGTTCAGCGCCGCCGTGCTGGTGCGCGGCGGTGATTCGGTCACCCAGTTACTGCCCTGGTACGTCGCCTTTCTGGCCATCAACGGTACGCAGGCGGCCTGGTTGATCTACGAGCGTCGCCTGCAACGCATGAGCCCGCGCGAGCAGGCGCTGTTCGATCTGGCCTTTCGCGGCCTGGATCGCGTGCTGGTGCGCAAGCTCATTCGCCGCGGCAAATGGATGGATATCCGTGCCGGCGAGCGGTTGACGCGCCAACGGATCCTCTCCACTCACGTCTTTATCATCGTCAAGGGCGAGGTCGAGATTGTCAGCGATGGCCAGCGGGTAGCCGCGCTGGAGGCGGGGCAGTTCGTGGGCGAGATTGGCTTCGTGGCCAATACGCCGGCCGGTGCCAACGCGATCGCGGCCACGCCGGTTCGCTGCATTGCCTGGAACGTGCTGGACCTGCGTCAGGCGGTGACCCGCGACGAGCGGCTGCGCGCGGTGCTCTACGCCGCCCTGGGGGCGGACCTGGCGCGCAAGATCGGCAACCACAATGTGCGTCTGGCGCGGCCGGTTGCGGAGCCTCAGCCAAACGCGGTTGGCGGATCGGCGCCACAGCCGGCCCTGTGAGGGTGGTGCGGTTTCCCGCCGTTCGGTTCGGGTGGGACAGGGTCAGACCCGAACCGAACGGCTCCCTTCTGTGGCCGGTCGTGTGCGGTGGGTCGAGTGATATGTAGGATGGGTGGAGCGTAAGCGATACCCATCAGGTGTCGCCGATGTCTAGCCTGCCGGGTTCATCATCAAGACAACCCTTGTGCGGCCATCCATGCATCGAGCTGCTGCAGCTCGGCCATGCCGTGCCCGTACAGCATGCCGCCGAGACGGTGGCGGGTGGTCGGTCCATGGCCTGCGGCCTGGGTGTCGGTCAGGGAAAACGGCAGCAGACCGCCCAAGCGTACGCGCGTTGAAACAGCCCGCAGCATGCCCGGAAACCCCCCGTTGCCGGTCCATTGCCAGTAGCGGCTGTGGGCCACGCGGGCGCCGCGATGCGCTCGCAGTGCCGGCATCATCAGCAGGGGCAGGGTCGATGCGTTGGCGCGGAAGTTCAGGTCGTAGATGAACAGCTCGCCATCGTCAGTGATGGCCGCGTCAATGCCGGCGAAGCCGTAGTAGCCGAGGCGGCGGGCGTGTTCGATCACATCGGTCGCTGCGCGATGCAGCGCCGACGGCGGCTCCAGCCCCGCCTCCAACTGGTTGCCCAGGAAGCGGCCGCCGTCGGCGCCGGTCACTTGGCGGCTACAGCCGAGGTAGTGAACCTCGCCCTGGCGGGCGATGGCGTAGTTCAGGCACAGGTTGCTGCGGATCGCCAGCCGGGTTTCGATCACCACCTGATCGCAGCCGGCGAATCTGTCCAGCAGAGGGCCTACGGCCTCGCCCGGTCGATATACCGCGGTATCGATGCCGCCGCCGCTGGACTCGTCCGTGGCCGCTTTGAGCATGACCGGCGCACGGTGGCGATCGAGAATGTCGGCCAGTTCGCCGTAGTCGACCACCTGGCGGTCTGGGGTGAAGGCTGCCGGCACGAACTCGGCCAAGGCCCCCTTGTTGTTCAGCCGGCGCAGAAGTGCCGGGTCGATCCAGTACGCAGCGGCGGCCAGCTCGTCTGCCGGATACACGTGATCGACCACCATCCGATACCCCTGGGCGGCCAGCTCGCGGGTCAGCGCCACCCGGTGCGTTTCGTCGCGATAGGCGAAGGTTTCGACCGGCAGGGTGAATCCCGCGTCGGTCAGCACGGACAGGGTTTGTGGCCCCAGCGAGCCCATGCTGCACACCACCGGCGTCTGCCCGGCGATGGGCAGGCGGGCCGCGGCCAGTGCGTCCAGGCCTGGAGCATCGGTCCCCAGCCACCGGCAGGCGCGCAGTGAGGCCCTGGGGCAGTAGACATGGCCCGGGCCGAGCAACTCGTCCAGCGTCAATGCGGGGTGCAGGTCGGGCATATACCGTCCGTGGATGGTCGAGTGTCTATGATAAAGGCCTCGAGTGGACAACAGGCATCGTGTGGCCAGGATAGTCATCCAAATTCATGAACTCGACCCGTTCGAGCATGCGCGCTACGTGTTGCAAGCGCTCTCCGAGCACTGGCGGCAGCAGGGCCACGAGGTGATCGTGCATGCCGGCCCCGACGGACTGCCTGCGGCCGATGTTCTGATTTCCCATATCGATCTCACCATCGTGCCGGCGGCCTATAGGGATAGCTGGACGGGCCATGCACAGGTACTCAACCGCGCTGCGGTGGATATCTCCAAGCGGCGGATCAGCCATTACCTCGTCAGCGCCGATGATCGCTTCCCCGGCCCCGTCATCGTCAAGACTGACCGAAATGCCGGGGGTATTGGTGAGCGGCGCCAGCGCGGATTGACCGACCGCCGCGGCCGTTATGCGCGTATACACCGGCTCCGCCACCGGTTGGGTCTGGCGGGCAGGAACACCTGGCTGCGACTGCGTCACGGCGCACGTCCGTATCGCGATTACCTGCTCTTCGCGCAGGGTAGCCGTGTCCCCCAATGGGTGTGGGACGACCCGGCGTTGGTGGTCGAGCGCTTTCTGCCCGAGCGTGACGGGGCCGACTATGTGTTGCGCCAATGGGTGTTTCTCGGCGACCGGGAGCTCGCATTCCGCAGCCGCAGCCCGAGTCCCATCGTCAAGTCGCACAATGTCACCGGCCGTGAACCCACCGACGTGCCGGAGGAACTGCGCCGGTGGCGAAAGGCGCTAGGCTTCGACTACGGCAAGTTCGACTATGTGGTCCACGAGGGGCGGGTGATCCTGCTCGATGCCAACCGTACTCCGACCTATGGCGGTCGTGACCCCGACCGCCTGCGGACGGTTGTCGAGCACCTGGCCGGCGGGCTGGAGGGTTATTTGCGGCACACCCGCTGACACGACACGAACCCTATAGGGCTGCACATGCTTTCACGCACCCGCGAACGCTTGGCCAACGAGGCGGCAACCTGGCGCCACCTGGGCTTGATCGACGATGCCCTGGCGCAAACGCTGGCCGAGCGCTACGACGCCCGTGGCTCCGCCATGCAGATGGCGCTGCGCTGGCTGGGGTTCTTCGCCATTTTCATGCTCGCCGCCGCGCTGCTGGGGTTTGTCGGTATTGTTGCCGCGCAGGCCTCGATGATGGTGCCGGCGGTGCTGCTCGCCGGGCTCAGCGGGGGTGCCTGGATGGCCGGGGCGCGCCTGGCGCGCGATGCGCATGGCCGTTATCCGATCGTCGGATCGGCCCTGCTGACCGTGGCGCTGGTCGGTGCCTATGGCACGTTGTCGCTGTTGTACCTGGTCGGCGGCGGGGATCGCTACGATCATGTCTTCCCGTTGCTGATGCTGCTGACCGCGGCGGTGGCGGTGGCCACGGCCTATGCCTATCGCCAGCGTTGGCCGCTGTTGCTGGGTTTGTTGCTGCTGTTTCACGCCGCCGGGAGTTGGCACGCCTACGGCGGGTACGGCGGTTATTTCGCACGACTCCAGGATGAGCGGCTCATGGCGCTGCTGGCCTTGGGCGTGGTCGGGCTGGGTTGGTGGCACGAGCAGCGGGCGGAGCGGGACCTGTTGCCCTTGCATGTTGGTTTCGGTGGGTTGTACCTGGTCACCGGCCTGGTCTACCTCAACGGTGCGCTGTGGTTTCTGACCCTGCCACGCGGCGGGTTGATGGCGGTGCTGCTGTTCGCCGCAGCGGCCATCGGCCAAATCGTCGTCGGTGCCGCGCTCAAGGACAGCCGCTTCACCGGTTTCGGCGTGGTCTTCCTCGGCATCAATCTCTACACGCGCTTCTTCGAACACTTCTGGGATCGCCTGTCCGCCGGGGCATTCTTCGCCTTGGCCGGGCTCATTGCCGTCGGGGCCGGTGTGTTGTGCGAGCGCGCGGCGCTGGCACGTCGCGAGGACGCGGTATGAGTGCGCACCGGTTCAATCGCGCGGCCCGCGGGGAGTTGGACCAACTGCTGCGCGACGGCCTGCTCGATGCGTCGGCCCATAGCGAGCTGATCCGCCGCTACCCGGTGAACGATTGGGACTGGCGCAGCCTGGGGCGCTGGTTTTTGGTCTTTGGCGGCATCAGTCTCGCTGCCGGCGTGTTGATGATCGCCGGCAGCCTGTTCGCGTTCACGCTGGAGACACTGGCCATCGTGCTGGCGCTGGCCGCCTGCGGCTTGTTTGCCGGCGGCCAGGCGCTGCGCGCCGGCGGTTACCTGTGGACTCGCCGCACCCTGGAGTTGGTCGGCGGGTTTGCCCTCATCGGCTTGTCGTTCACCCTGGGGATCATCTTCTCCAGCGGCTCGGGCAACTGGCCGGCCTTGGTGCTGATCGACCTGCTGATGCTCCTGCCGCTGGCTTATCTGCTGAGCAACATTCTGCTGCTGGTACTCTCGGCGGTGTTGTTCTTCGTCTGGTTCGGCGGCGTGACCGGCTACCTCTCGGGCTGGGGTGCGTACTGGTTCAGCATGAATTACCCGATGCGCTTCTTTCTTGCCGGCACGCTGATCAGCCTGATCGGCCTGCTGCACCGTTACCTGGAAACCGGCTGGAATGAACGCTATCGCGGGTTCTTTTACGTCTGGCTGGCCAGCGGGGTGTTCTTCGCCGAGATGTCGCTGTGGCTGATGTCCTTGTTCGGCAGCTTCGGCAGTATCTGGGATGGGTGGCACGAACCCGGTGCCGTGGAGCTGGCGGCCTTCAATCTGCTCTGGGCCGGTGCCAATGCACTGCTGCTGTGGACGGGACTTCGACTGAGCCTGCGCATGCTGCGTGGCTTTGCCGTCACTTTCCTGATCATCCAGGGCTACACGCTGTTCTTCTGGCAGATCGCCGGCCACCTCGGGCCGGTGCTCAGCCTGTTCGTCGCGGGCGCAGGCTCGCTGGCCCTGGTGGGCTGGCTGGAGCGGTGGCGGCGGGCGAATTGAAGAGAAACGCCACTGCGCAGCACGCGCGTGGCTACAGGGCATCAGAGGCTGCCATTTGATCATCGTCAAAGCCGCC
>CBFGWV010000050.1:0-21499 GCA_965652545.1 uncultured Candidatus Competibacteraceae bacterium
CAGGCGGCGTTCATCAGCGTGATGCAGCCGGGGGTCAGGGCCGTCGGGAGCCGTCCCGACAATGCAATCGATGGGTACAGCCGGCGCCGATAGCCTGATGGCGGCTCGCCGACATGGCGGGTGAACAAGGCACTGAAACTGCCCAGGCTGGAGAAGCCGACCGCCATGCAGACGTCCGTCACCGACGCGCCGTCGGTCAGCAGCAACCGCCGCGCCTCCTCCAGCCGGGCCGTCGTGCGGTACTGGTGCGGCGTCTGCCCGAACAGCGCGTTGAACCGGCGAATGAAGTGATAAGGCGTCAGCCCCGCCTCGCGGGCGATCCGGTCGATGCTCAGCGCGTCCTCACCGGTCTCGTGCAACCGGTCGCGGGCACGGCACAGGCGGGTGAGCGCATCCCGGGTCAGCATGGGCCGTCCTTGGGCGCCGTGTGCGGACCGTCGATGGACATACTGGCTGAGACGAGGGTTTGCGCGATGAGCGTCGCCGAGCCTGCAAAGCGCGCATCGTCGCCGGGCTGTCCGGCAAGCATGACCGCCAGTGGCAGGCCATCTTCCCCCAGGCCCACGGGTAGCACGGCCAACGGGCTGCCGATACAGGTCCAGGGGATGATCAGCCCGGCATCGCCAGTCTGGCCCAACCCGCGTGGTGCCGTCTCGCGCACCGGCGGCAGGAGCATGGTATCGACGTCGCGCAGGCGTTCGAGGGCCTGCCGGACATCGGCAGCCAGCGCCGTCTTGCTGGTGGTGTACCGCTCTTGGTCGATCAGCGCGCCCTTGCGTAATGCTGATGCCCAATGTGGCCCAAGGCGATCTGCGGCATTCAGCAGATAACCGTGATGCAGGTACGCCTCGCGGTGCATCACGGATCGGTGGTCTACGCGCAGGCGTTCGAAGTTCACACCGAGGCGCATGGGACGGAGTGTGGCACCGGCGGCGGACAGTATGCCCAGCGTGTGGTCCAGAGCCTGCCGGCAGGCAGGGGAGATGGCTGTGTAGTAATCGTCCTCAAGATAGCCGATGATCAGGGAGTCGACCGCTCGGGCCGCCGGCGCCTGCCGCTCACCGAGCATCGTCAGCGCGGTGCAACTGGCCAGCGCCATATCCAATGCGAGTACGCCGATCGTGTCGAAGCTCGGTGCGAACGGCGTCACCCCGCCAACAGGTGTACGACCGGTCGATGGTTTGAAGGCGTAGGTGCCGCAGAATGCCGCCGGCCGGCATACCGAACCGGCGGTCTGCGTGCCCAGCGCAATCGGGACGACGCCGGCACCGACGGCGGCTGCGGAACCGCTGCTCGAACCTCCCGGGGTGTGGGCGGGGTTGAAGGGGTTGGTGCTTGCACAGGGGTCGAGATAGGCGAACTCCGTCGTCGCGGTCTTGCCCAGGATGATCGCACCGGCGTTGCGCAGGCGAGATACAGCTGTTGCATCCGTGGTGGCAGCCGCGGCGTCGGCGAGGCTGGCCGAGCCGGCACGGGTCGGCAATCCGCGAACGTCGATCACATCCTTGACGCCCACTGGATAACCCCGCAATGGGCCGTCCTCAGGCACCTGCCCGCTGGCATCACGGTCCACGCAGGCCCAGGCCTGCAAGCCCGGTTCGGTGTCTCTGACCGCGCCATAGGCGTGCCAGAGCAACTGATCGGCTGAGCAGTCCAGCATCTTGCGGCGGCGTTCGAGGGTCCGCTGTCCTACCGCGTTGATCTCAGCCAATGGACCATCCCCCGTCCACGACCAACTCCGAGCCGGTCATGAAACCGGCAGCGTCCGAGAGCAGGAATGCCACGCAGGCGGCGATCTCTTCGGCTGTGCCGAAGCGCCCCAGCGGATGGCGCAGACGCGATCGCTCCGAGGCGGCGTGCGGGTCATCGAACCGTTGCAAGCCATTGCGCAGCATCGGTGTGTCGATGGCGCCGGGGACGACCGCATTGATGCGGACATTGTCAGCCGCATGCTCCAGCGCCAAAGTGCGCGTGAGCGCGGACAAGGCGCCCTTGGCCGCAATGTAGGCGGCGTTGTTGCGTCCTCCGGCTTTGGTCAGTTGTGAGGAGAAGGTCACGATACGCCCATCGCGACGCTCGATCATCGCGGGCAGCACGGCTTGAATCCACGAAAAGACCCCCTCGACGTTCACCGCAAAGCTCGCTCGCCACAGCGTCAACGATGTGTCCCGGAAGGATTTCTTGCTCAACGCCCCGGCGGCGCAGACCAGGCCGTCTGCCGGACCGAGGCGCTCGGTAAACGCGGCATGCGCACCTCGCACGTCGTCCTCCACCGTAACGTCTCCGGCTTCGAACCACACCCGATCGCCGAAGCGTGCGGCAAGCACTGCATAGTCATCGAAGTCGGGCAAGCCGTGAATGCCCACGCGCGCGCCCCCTTCGAGCAGCCTCTGGACACACGCCAGGCCGATGCCGCTGGTACCGCCAGTCACGATGACGCTGCGGTCACGGAAATCCTGCGAAGGCGTACTCATCGTACGGCCTCTTTGCTGGTGCACCGGCGCGCCACCTCGTCGGTCGTCATGAAACGAACGCCAGTCATCCCGCGCAGCGCTGCGAGCAGCCCGGCGAGCGCCTCGCAACGGTGCGGTACGCCCATCAGCCACGGGTGCACGACCAGTGATAGGCAGGCGGCACCTGGGGCGCGTTCGCGGGCCAGGCATCGGGCCGCGGCCTGGGTGGCCTCGACGTAGTCGGCCATGGGCTGCCGGCATTCGTGGAGCAGGTACAGGTCGCTGTAGAAGTGGTTCATCGGAACAGCGGTCAATGCACCGGTATCGGCCGTGAGGGTGTACGGCCGATCGTCGTTGGCGAAGTCGCCCACATAACGGAAACCCGCAGCAGCCAGATGCGAGAGGGTCTCGCTGCTCTGGCTGCAGTGCGGCGAGCGCCAGCCGACGATCGCGCGGCCAAGGCTGTCTTCCAGGGCATGTTTGCAGTCAGCGATGATGCCGGCCTCCTCGCCGGGTGCCATTTCGCCGGCGTGTACACGGGCGGCGTGCTCGCCGGCGGCGATCACCGCATGCGCCGGCGCGCGCAACAGGGTCTTGATGTCTTCGAGCTCGGGCAGCGCCTGGCGCTCGAGGGCGAACGTGGTCGGTATGTCCAGTGCCTCCAGGCTGTCGGCCAGTCGCCACAAGCCGTCGGTGCAGCCGACCTGGCGTTGGGTGAAGGTGCCGATGTCAGGGTAGGGCCGGTTGAGTCCGACGATGGGGAACGTGGCCTTGGCATCGATCGGGAACGCCTGAAGCACCACGATCACGCAGACCACGGCATTGATGCCTTCTTCAGGCTGAAACAGGTCGGCGTCGGCGGTGGTGCGGAACGGAAACCAACGGTGATCCAACCCCGCTTGCAACGGTGTGGCCAATGACATGTCAGGACGCCTCCGGATGCTGGCGTGCGATGGCCCGCACGGTGTCGTCGTAGTGATGGGCGAAATACCAGTCGGCGATGTCGCCGGCCCGCGCGACCCACACATCGTCGTGGGCACGCACATGGGCGAGCATGCGATCGAGCGTGTCGATGTAGTGTGGTGTGCCGATGACGTAGGGGTGCAGCGGCAGGCCAACGACGCGGCCGCCATCGCTGGCTTCGCGATGCAGGCGGTCGAATTGGCGCTTGAAGCGCTCCAGGTAGCGCGCCGGCGATAGCCCCTCCTGAACCAGCGCGTGGAAGTCATTGAGCTCCACCTGGTAAGGCACGCTGATCATCCGCCCATACGCCGCTCGCAGAGGGAAGGGCACATCTTCGCGGAACAGGTCGAATACGTACTCGATGCCCGCCTCGCCCGCCAAGCGCAGTGTGTGCTCGGTGTAGGTCAGCGCCGGGGCGAGGAAGCCGCGCACCGGTTTGCCGCCGAAATCGCGGATGAGCGCGCAGGCCTCGGCAATGGCCTCGGCCTCCTGTGCCGGTGGCTGGCCGAAGAGGTACCGCGTGTTGTACAGCCCGTGGTAGAAGAGCTCCCAGCCGCGCTGCACGAAAGCGTCCACGACCTCGGGCAGGTGCACGCACATGGCGGCGTTGAGCGACACCGAGCCGACGATGCCGTGACGGTCGAATACCTCCAGGCAGCGCCACACGCCCACGCGGTTGCCGTAGTCGCGGCGCGACCAATTGAGGGTGTCCGGCAGCGGCCTCGGCCAAGCCGCGCGCACCGGGTTAGGCGCTGGGTACAACTCGTAGAACTCGATGTTCGGTGCGGCCCAGAACGCGATGCGCGCGCCGTTCGGCCAGCGGATGGCCGGGCGCCGCGCCCGTGCCAGTGTGCGCTGCGGGGGCCAGGTAGCGGCGGTAAGGCCGCCAGCGGATACGGTGGGGCGGGGTGCGCTCATCGGGTCTCCGGGGTGTGGGTGCGGGCCGGTCGCAGCACGGTATCGACCAGGGCCTGCGCATCGGCGGCCTCGAGGCCGCCGAATCCGAACAGAAAGCGGTAGAAGATCGCCCCATACAGCGCATCGTGCAGGGTTTCGGGGCGGCCTTGTGCGGTGAAGACGCCGCTGGCCTGGCCGCGCTGGATCAGCGTGATCGCCAGGGCGCGACGCTGCCCAAGGTAGTGCTCGCGAAAGGCAGTGATCATCTCGATGCTGCCGAGGTCTTCGGCGATCACCTCGCGCAGCAGGTCGCTCGTCGGCCCCGCGAGGGTGGCGACGAATGTCCGGGCGTGGGTGTCGATCTCGGTCAGCGGGTCGCCGTGCGCGTCCAGGGGCAACTCGTCCTGTATACGGTGCAGCAGCACGTCCGCCAGCAGGGCCGCGCGGCTACTCCAGCGCCGGTACAGCGTGACTTTGGTCACCCCGGCCAACTCCGCGATGGCCTCCATCGATACGGTGCGCACGCCTTGTCGATCGATCAGCGTCAGCGCAGCGTTCATGACGGCCGTGTGGCTGCTGCGCGGTCGTCCGCGCCGCGGTTTGGCGGGTGCCTCAGACACCTTCGGGAATCCGCGTGGCGGCGAGGTAGAGCGCGTTGGCCCGCGCATGCGCCGCTCGCGCGGCGTCGCTCAGCGGGGCACTCAATCGCGTCTCGGGGTGGAAATGGCCGTAGCGGTCCTGCCCGCGCACCAGCAGCGCACTGGAGCGCGGCTCGTTGATCGGCCGGACGTGCGCGGGTACGTAGCTGATGCCAAGGCCGATGCGGCGGTCGCCGCTGCGATTGGGGTTGGAGGCGTGTGCGGTATGGGTGTGATGCAGCGACAGCTCCCCGGCGTGCAGCGGCACCAGCACGCTGTCCTCATCGCGGTAGCGGTCGTGAATGCCCAGTCCACGGCGGACGATGTTGCGCTCGTGTGGGTTGTCCGTGTGTTCGATGTAGCCCTCGCGATGGCTGCCGGGGACCATGCGCATGCAGCCGGCCTCCACCGAGGCCTCGGACAACGCCACCCAGGCGGTGACCTGCTCGGCCGGCCAGAGGCGGAAATAGGCATCGTCCTGGTGCCAGATGACGAAGGTCTCGGCCCCCGGTTCCTTGGTCCACAACGTGGTGTGGTAGACGAGGATGTCCGGGCCGATGACGTCCTCCACCGCATCGAGCACGTTGGGGTGATGAACGATGGCATCCGCCCAGTCGAACAGCAGATAGGGCTTGGTCTTCTCCGGAAACCCCACCGGCTTACCGAGCTCGCTCTCGTAGGCCTCCAGCGCACTGCGAAACCGGTGCACCTCATCGGTACTCAGTACGGGAATGCCACCGACGAATCCATGGGTTCTGTAGTGGTCGATCTGGGATTCCGATAAACGGCGCGGCATGGTGTTCTCCAGTTAATGTTACTAGAGTAACAATAATCGAATTGCGCAGATCGTCAAGAGGTGAAATGAGATTGTCCAGCGCCCATTCACGAGGGCTGAGGTTTCCAATGACGCGCGGCCGGTTTATCGAGTCAGTGCTCAGTGCACCCCGACCCCCAGATAGCGGTCGCGGACCTCGCTGGCGTCGGCAAAATCGGACGGTGAACCTTGATAGACGATATGACCGTCTTCCAATACGTAGAACCAATCGGCCAACTGCATGCAAACGGCGAGGTTTTGCTCGACGAGCAATACGGAGATTCCGCTGTCGCGGATCATTCCGATGGTGGCAGTGAGTTCTTCGACGATCACCGGGGCGAGACCCTCGGTGGGCTCGTCGAGGAGAATCAAGCGTGGGTTGTTCACCAGTGCGCGGCCGATGGCGAGCATCTGCTGTTCGCCGCCCGAGAGCATGTGGCCGCGATTACGGCGCCGCTCCTTCAGCCGCGGAAAGATGCCGTACACGTCCTCGATGCCCCATTTCGAGCCGCGGCGGCAGGCGATCTGCAGGTTTTCCTCCACGGTCAGCGAGACGAAGATCCCACGGTGTTCGGGTACCAGTGCCACACCCAGGCGGGCAATGGCATCGGCGGGTTTGCCGGTGACCTCCTGCCCGTCGACCAACACGCGGCCGCGTGCGGGGGGCTTGACCCCCACTACAGAGCGCAGGGTGGTCGTCTTGCCCGCGCCGTTGCGCCCCAGCAGGCTGACCAGCTTGCCGTGGCCGACCTCCAGCGAGACGCCGTTGAGCACCTGGCTCTTGTCGTAGAAGGTGTCGATCTGCTGCACACTCAGCATGGTGCGGGTCTCCGGGTCGTGTCCACGCTCCCGCCGAGGTAGACCTGGCGGACCTCCTCGCTGGCACGGATCGTCTCCGGCGGGCCCTCGACCAGTACCTGGCCCTGGAACATGACGGTGATGCGGTCGCTGATGCTCATGACGATGTGCATGTTGTGCTCCACCAGCAATACCGTGTGATCGCGTGCCAGATCGCGGATGACCGTCTGCATGCGCGGCAGGTCGTCCACGCCCATCCCGGAGGTCGGTTCATCCAACAGCAGCACGCGGGGGCGCCCGGCCAGGGCCATGCCCACCTCCAGGATGCGTTGTTGACCGTGGGATAGGGCGCCGGCGAGGGTGTCGGCCACGCCTTCGAGCTTGAGCCGGTCGATCACCTCGTCGGCAACCTCGCGGGCGCCGCGAAAGCCATCAGCATGACGCCATAGCGCCAGCGCGCCGCGGGCACGGCGGCCCTGGGCGGCGACCATGAGGTTCTCGCGCACCGACATGCTGTTGAACAAGTTGGTCACCTGGAAGCAGCGCGCCAGCCCGCGGCCGACCCGCTTGTGGGCAGGCAGGCGGGTAATGTCGTGCCCGTCCAGGCGCACGCGCCCGGCGCTGGGTGGGTAGTGACCGGCGAGCATGTTGAACAAGGAGGTCTTGCCCGCGCCGTTGGGGCCGATCACCGCATGGATGCTGTTCGGCGCCACCGACAGGTTGACCCCGCTGACGGCGAAGAACCCCTTGAAGCTCAGGGCGAGATCTTCAGTCTGGAGAATGGCAGTCATCGTTCACGACCCTCCGGGCACCCAAGCGGTTGGCGACGGCATCGACGGCGTGCTGTCCCACGGCCCACAGGCCGTCACGACGCGAGAGCACAACGGCCACCAGCAGCACGCCCACCACCAGCGGCCAATGCGGCCAGATGCGCGATAGCTGCTCGGAGAGCGCAAGCATGAAGATCGCGCCGATGACCGGTCCCAGCAGGCCGGCGGTGCCGCCGACGATGGTCATGATCAGGATCAACTCGGCGGTTTCAAAGTCCACGCTGGAGACCGGCACGAGTCGCAATTGCATCGCGTACAAGCCGCCGGCCAGCCCGGTCATGGCACCGGAGATGGCGAAGGCGGTGAGCTTGAACAGCCCGACGTTGTAACCCACCGCGCGCGCCCGGTTCTCGTTGTCGCGGATCGCCCGTAGCGCGCGTCCGAAGGCCGAGGCGACGATGCGCCGCAACACCGCCAAAGCGATCAGGAACACCACGGCGGTAAATGCATAGAACGCCATTGGACTGTCGATCGGCATCGCAAACGGCCCCATCCCGACCGGCGGCCGCGGGATGTTGAGCAAGCCGTTTTCACCGCCGGTGAGCTCGGGGAACGAGTTGATGGCGAAGAAGGCCATCTGCCCACAGGCCAGGGTGATCATGATCAGATAAATGCCGTGGCGCCGGTACGTCAGCACACCCACCGCGCAGGCGCAGACCGCCCCCATGGCCATGCCGGCGGCCAAGCCGGCCCAGGCCGAGGCCCATATGTGGATCATCATCAGACCGGTGGCGTACCCGCCGAGTCCAAAGAACGCCGCCTGCGCAAAAGACAGCACGCCGGTGTAGCCCAGCAGCAGGTTGCAGGCCGCCGCGGCGATGGCGAACACCAGCATCATCGACGCCGTGGCGGTGGAGGGGACCACGAGGGGCAGCATCAGCGCGATCGCCAGCGCCCCACCCAGTTCGACGGCCGTTTGCCGTGAGAGCCGCATACTCATCATGCCCGTCCCACCAGCCCGCGGGGCATGAGCAGCAGCACGGCGGCCATGGTGATGAAGATCATCATGCGCGCGCCTTCCGGCCAGGCGGTGCTCATCACGCTTTGCACCACCCCGATGAGCAGTCCACCGACCAGGGTGCCGAGAAAGCTGCCCATGCCGCCGAGCACCACCACCACGAAGGCGATGGTGATTGCCTCCAGGCCCATCGCCGGGTCGGCGCCGCGGATCGGCGCCGCCAGGGCGCCAGCCAGCCCGGCCAGCCCGGCACCCAAGGCGAAGGTGGCCATGTACAACCGCCGCACCGGCACGCCCAGGAGCGCGACCATCTCGCGCGACTCGCTGCCGGCGCGGATCATCGAGCCAAAGCGCGTGCGTTCGATGAGCAGCCACAGTGCGATGCCGATCACCGCCACCGCCGCGGTCACGAACAGGCGATAGCTCGGGTAGGGGAACGAGCCCAGCCAGACCACACCCGAGAGCGCCTGCGGCACCGGGATGCTATGCGGTTCCGGCCCCCAGGCGATGCGCACCAACTCGCCGATGATCAGCGCCACACCCGCGCTGATGAGGATCTGTGCAATGTGCGGCAGGCGGTGGGCGTGGCAGAACAGATGGCGCTCGAGCAGCGCCCCCATGGCCGCCACGATCAGGGGGGCGGCAATGAGCGCGATCACGAAACTGCCGGTGCCATCGAGCACCAGCAGTGTGAAGTACGCCCCCAGCATGTACAGCGCGCCATGCGCGAAGTTAACGAACCCCAGCAAGCCGAAAATGATGCTCAGGCCGACGGCCAGCAGGAAGTAGATGGCCCCGATCCCTAGGCCGTTGAAGATTTGGAACAGGTAAACGTTCATCCGAACCTCGGGGATGCCGCTCGACGAGGGGGTCTGGCGGTACGCGCGCGTACCGCCAGGATGCGCTCAGCGCCGCGCCGCGTCAGCCTTCAAAGGTGCACTGGGATCGGTCTGCGGGGATCATCAGACCGCTGTTGGAGGCGATGAGGTCGGCGAAGTCGTCCTCGTTCTGCATCTTGTCTTTCGACTTGCCCTTGAGCAGCAGATACGCCTTGTCCACCTGATGATCGAGGGCACGAACGGTTTCCGAACCGGTCAGTCCCTCGTAGGCGTAGCCCTCCAGCGCTTGGATGACCGCGGCCGGGTCGGTGCTGCCGGCCTTGCGCATGCCATCGAACATGAGCACTGCGCACTGGTAGTCCTGTGCGGTGTAGTAGCGCGGCGCGGTACCGAACTCGCGGCGTACCAGTTCGACGAACTCCCGGTTTGCCGGCGAATCGACGGTGTGCCAGTACTGGGTGCCGAAATACACACCGTCCACCACGTCCGAACCCAATGCCATGAAGTTATCCAGCCCAGAGGACCAGGGGACGACGATGGCCATCTTGTTCTTGATGCCGAAATTCACCGCCTGGCGCAGCGAATCGATGGAATTGGCGCCGAAATTCAGCAGCAGGAGTACGTCGGCGTCGGATGACAGCGCATTGACCAGATAGCCGGAGTACTCCTTCTCCTGCAGCGAGTGGAAGCTGTTGCCGGCGTGTTCGAGCCCGTGGTCGGCGAGCACCGCCTGCGCGTTGGCCAGCAGCGATTCGCCGAAGACGTACTGCGGGGTGATCGTGTACCAGCGCTTCCAGCCGGGATTTTCGGCAATCAGCGGCGGCAGCACGCCATGGATGGCACCGTAGGTGGGCAGCGACCAGCGGAAGGTCGAACGGCTGCATTCGGCGCCGGTGACCTCGTCGGCGCCGACATAGGTCATCAGCAAACCACCGCCACGCTCGATGTCCTTCATGATGGCCAGCGTGGTCGAGGACAGGGCGGTGCCGGTGAAGAACTGCGCCTGCTCGTCGTTGATGGCGTTCTGGATCTTGCGTACCGCCGCCGCGGCATTGCCTTCGGTATCGATGCGCGCAAATTCGATCGGGCGGCCGATACCGTCGGTTTTGTGCTTGATCGCCAACTGCGCGCCCAGTTCGCCGAACTTGCCGTTGGCCGAGAAGGTGCCCGAGAAGGCATTGACCATGTAGTACTTCAGCGGGGTGTCGGCAGAGGCCCAGTTGGGAAAGCCCCCGAGGTAGGCGGTACCGGCAAGCGCGGCAGACCCGCGCAGGAAATCACGACGCTTCATGGTTATCTCCTCTCACTGCTTCTGGTGGGCGACATGACGCCCCGCGATACGGCCGAACGTGAGGCCGCGCAGGACGGATGTGGAGCCGTTGTAAACCTGGTGGTAGATGCCGACGGTTTCGCCCGCGGCGTACAGCCCGCGGATCGCCTTGCCGTCGTTATCGAGAACCTGTGCGTTGGTGTTCACCTTCAGCCCGCCGAAGGTGAAACAGTTGCTGGCGATGATCGGGTAGGCGCGAAACGGCGCCTTGACCAGCGCCCGCGCGTGGTGGGTCTTGACCGGCTTGAGGCCGTGGGCGGTCGACAGGCCGTCGGCCTTGAACGGGTCGAACCCGGCGCTGTCGGGGCAGGCGGCATTGAATGCCTCGACCGTCGCCAGCGTGTCCGCCACCGGCAGGCCGATCTGCGTTGCCAGCCCCTCGATCGTATCGGACTCGAACGCCGGCACGTCCGAGCGGATGGCCCGCCGCCAGTCGGGGATGTCCTCCACCTGCGCATCGAACACCACGTAGGCGATGCCCTCGGGCGCCTCGCCGATGGCGCGCGAGATGTTGTCGTAACTGGCGTCGACGGTACACGGCGACTCGTCCAGAAAGCGCTGGCCGTTGCGATCGAGCAGGATGCCGTAGGGGTAAATGTGAACCACCGCTTCCGGCTGGCGCGAGCGCGGGTCCACCGGCTCGGCATGGTAGGAGCTGAAATCCCCGGCCGGGGCGGCGCCGGCGTGCAAGGCCATGCGGATGCCCTCGCCGCGGTTGTAGTAACCCCCCGGGGCCACCGGCCGGATGAAGCGCGCGCGTTTGCCCATGTAGCGGGCCATCATCTCGGCGTTGCCCTGGTATCCGCCGCTGGCCAGGACCACCGCATCGCCGCAGAGGGTGCCGCTGTCGCCCTCGGCGTCGGTGATGCGCACGCCGCACACCCGGCCGCGTTCGTCACGCACGAGGTCGGTGGCCGTCGTGCGGTAGAGGAGTGTGGCGCCGCGCTTCTGTGCCTGTTCGCGCAAGCGGGTGATGATTTCCAACCCGCCGCCCTGCGCTGCGATGCGTGTGGTGTTCTGCGTCAGCAGGTAGATCGGCTGCGGCCCGAAGCGAAGCCCGAAGCCTTTCAACCAGGCGATGGTCTCGGGTACGCCCGCGGCAAAGGCCGATACCAGCTCGGGGTCGGGGAACGGGTGCGCCTTGACGTAGGCCGGCCAGTGCTCGTACTCCGACCCGGCGGCGATGGCAACGTTGGGGTCGAGGTTGAATCCGGGGTTGGCGGCGAAGTGCTCCTCGAAGTCGTCGGCGATCTCCGAGTCGTTCTTCATGCGCAGATAGGCCTCGGTCCAGCGCGAGTTGCCGCCGAAGTCGTCCTCGCTCGAACGCTCCAGCACCACCACCTTCAGGCCGGCTTCGAGCGCGGTCACGGCGGCGGAGAGGCCGGCAACGCCACTGCCGACCACGATCAGGTCATAACGGGTATCGGTCATCGCTTCGTGTCTCCAGTTCGGTTCGCTTCGATCGTTCAGCCGGCTTCGTGCCGGTCTTCGCTGCCATTGCCGGCGATGGCGCCGCTGCGTCGCATCTCCGCAACGTGCTCTGCCGGATAGCCGAGCCCGGCGAGGATTTCATCGGTGTGTTCGCCCACCTGCGGTGGATTGCGCCGCAGGTCGAAGTTCGCCTCTCCGAACGTCAGCGGCAGGCGCGGAAGACGCGTGTGCACCCCGCCGGGCAGCGTGGTGTCGAGCAGGCCTCCGGTGGCCGCCAGGTGCGGGTCGTCGAAGAGGTCCTCGGGCCGATTGACTGGGGCGAACGGCAGGCGCGCGCGCTCGCACAGGTCCACGGCCGCCGCCATGCTCAGGTTCGCGAACAAGGTTTTCAGGATCGGCAGCAGGCGCGCGCGGGCGCGGATGCGGTCGTTGTTGGTGGCGAAGTCCGGATCGTCGCGCAACTCGGGCCGGTCGATGACGGTGCAGAAGCGTTGCCAGTGATTGTCGGTGGTGATGCCCACGAACAATTGCGCGCCCCCGGCGACCTCGAACGGCTCGTACACCGCCCAGGCCGAGACGCGTTCGGGCATCGGCGGCAATGGCCTGTCGCTCTGCGCGGCGTAACACAGGTGCTGGCCCATCATGAACACCGTGGTCTCGAACAGCGCGCTCTTGACCTGTTGGCCCTTGCCGGTGCGTTCGCGATCGCGCAGCGCCAGGAGGATGGCGATCACCGCGAACATCCCACCGCCGATATCGACGACCGAGGTGCCCGCCCGCAGCGGCCGCCCGCTGGGGCCGGTCATGTAGGCCAGGCCGGTCATCATCTGGACGACTTCGTCCAGCGCCAGGCGATCCTGGTACGGACCCTCCATGAACCCTTTGAGACTGGCGTAGATCAGCCGCTCGTTGACCGGGTTGAGGTCCTCGTAGGCCATCCTCAACCGCCCCATGGTACCGGGGGCGAAGTTCTCGACGATCACATCGGACTGGCGTACCAGATCGAGCGCCACCTGGCGCCCGGCAGCGGATTTCAAGTCCACCGCGATGCTGCGTTTGTTGCGGTTGAAATAGCCGAAGTATCCGGTGCCGAAGCCGGCCAGGTAGCGAGTCGGATCGCCCTTGGGGGCCGGCTCGATCTTGATGACGTCCGCCCCCAGGTCAGCCAGGATCATGCCGCAGGAGGGCCCCATCACCGTGTGGCCGAAATCAAGCACGCGCACCCCATCCAGGGGCAGACGCTCAGGGCTGGCCATGGTCGCCTCCTTCGAATGCACGGGCATCCGGCCCGTCGTAGCGGTACGGGATGGACGGCGGCATCGGACCCTTGATGCGTCCGCCCTGGCGCGATTGCTCCCAGGCATGGGCGAGAATGCCCACGCTGCGCGAGAGGATGAACAAGCCCCGCCCCAATTCCGGCTCGAAACCCAGTTCGGCGAAGATCACGGCAGTCACGCCGTCGATGTTCATGGGGATTCGTTTGCCCTTCTCGCGCGCCAGCCAGGCGTCCACCGCACGCCCTATAGCGACGTATGGCCCGGCGATTTCGCCGCGCTCTAGGGCTGCATCCAGCAGGGCCAACAGGCGCACCGCACGTGGGTCCACCGGATGGAAGCGGTGCCCGAAGCCCGGCACGAACACCTTGCCCGCACCGCGTTGAGCCCCGAGGACGTGCTCGACCGCGTCGCTGGCACTCACGCCATCGGCCTCCACCCGGGCCTGGATGCGGCGGTACAGGGCCATACACTGCTGCCCGGCACCGCCGTGAACGTCGCCCAGCGCATTGACGCCCGAGGCCATGGCATTGTTGAGCCCGACCCCGCAGGTGACGGCCATGCGCGCGGTGGCGATTGACGGTGCCTGCGGGCCGTGGTCCACGGCCGCCACGAGCGCGTGCTCCAGCAGGTGCGCCTGCGCCGGCGTCGGCAACTCGCCACGCAGCATCAGCCACACCATTTGCGCATAGCCGATGCGGCCGATCAGCGTCTCGATGGGGTAGCCGCGCAGGCGGATCACCCCGGGGTGGATGTCGATGATCTCGGTCCGCCACCAGTTCCCGGCGGCCTGATTGTCGTTCGGCGTCATGGATGACCTCGTTCGTCGACCATCAGCCCAGCACGAAGGGGTTGGGTCGGTTGGGTTCAGTGGTGATCCACACGCTCTTGGTCTGCAGGTACTCCTTGATGGCCTCGACACCGCCCTCGCGGCCCAGGCCGCTGTGCTTGTAACCGCCGAAGGGGGTGGTGAAGCTCGTCGCGCGATAGTTGTTCACCCACACGGTGCCCGCTTGCAGGCGATCGACGCAGTACAGCGCCTTGTGCAGATCGCGCGTCCACACCCCGGCGGCCAGGCCGTAGCGCACGTCGTTGGCCTGGGCGAGGGCATCGTCCACATCGGCGAAACGCAGCACCGAAAGCACCGGCCCGAAAACCTCGTTCTGGGCGATGGCCATATCGTTGGTCACGCCGGTGAAGATGGTTGGCGCGATGAACTGGCCCTGGCCGTACCCGGGGCCTTCCAGGGCGTGGCCGCCGTATACGCAGAGGGCGCCCTCGGCCTTGGCCATTTCGATCATGCGCAGGATCTTCTCCCACTGCGCTCGGGTCGCGATGGGGCCGATCTGGGTGTCCATGCTGGCGGGGTCGCCGATACGCGCCTGCTTGACCTCGGCGATCAGGCGCTCGACGAACGCATCGTGGATGCTCTCTTCCAGGAGCAGGCGCGACCCGGCCATGCAGGTCTGGCCTGCGGCACCGAAAATGCCGGAGATCGCGCCTTTGACGGCTTGGTCGATGTCCGCATCGGCAAAGACGATGTTGGGTGACTTGCCGCCGAGTTCCAGCGTGACTTTCTTGAAGTCTTCGGCCGCGATGACATTGACCCGCCGCCCGGCGTCGTCACCGCCGGTGAACGCAACCTTGGCCACCTTGGGGTGGCGCACCAGCGGCTCGCCCACCTCGGCGCCGAAGCCGGTGACCACGTTGACCACCCCATTGGGCAGGCCGGCCTCGGTTGCGAGTCTCGCCAGCTCCAGGATCGATGCGGAGGTGTATTCCGAAGGCTTGATGACAATGGTATTGCCGGCGGCCAGGGCTGGGGCGAGCTTCCACACGGTCAACGCCAGCGGCGAGTTCCAGGGCGTGATGGCGGCGACCACGCCAAGCGGCTCGTACTTGGTGTAGTTGAGCACGCCGGGTTTGTTGATCGGCACCAGGGCACCCTGAACCTTGTCCGCCAGCCCGGCGTAGTAGTAAAGCCACTGCGCCACGCCGTTGACCTGACCGCTGACCTCGGCGATGAGCTTGCCGTTGTCGCGTTGCTCGATGGCGCCCAGGCGCTCGGCATTGGCCTCGACCAGCGCGGCGAGCCGACGTAGCAGTGCACCGCGGGCGGTTGCAGTGAGCCCGGCCCAGGCCGGGTCGCGAAACGCCCGATCTGCGGCGGCGACAGCGGCATCCACGTCAGCGGCGGTGCCGCGTGCGATACGTGCCCAAACCTGGCCGGAGAACGGCTCGATCGTGTCGAACCGATTGCCGCCGGTCGGTGCCCGCCAGTCGCCATCGATGAAAAGGTCGTAAGACTCCATGGTGATCCTTGTAAATTCTGATAGACAGAACATAAATTCGATAGATAGAATTTAAACCAGTTTCGGCGACGTGACAAGCCGGATGCGTATGGCAATGTCTCGCCAGCAATCAATGGGCAATGACCGAAGGAGCATGTACACATGCCTAAGCGAGCGAAGAACGCAGGCGACAGGGACACCCGTGGCGTAGAGGCGGTGGACCGCGCTTTGCGGCTGCTACAGGTTTTCGCGGATCACTCGCCATGGCTCACGTTGGGCGAACTGGCCGAGCACACCGGCTACTACAAGAGCACTATCCTGCGCATCCTCGCCTCGCTGGAGGATGCAAGCTTCATCGCCCGCAGTGACGACAAGCGCTATCGCCTGGGTCCGCAACTGATGCGCTTGGGTGCGGTTTATCAGAAGTCGCTCAACCTGGACTCGGTGGTGCGGCCCATCCTGCGTGAGCTGATGGAGACCACCGGCGAGAGCGCATCGCTGTTCCGGCGCGACGGCAACTTCCGCATCTGCCTCTTTCGCGAGGAGTCTGCCCATTCGGTGCGGGACCACGTGCGCGAGGGCGATCTGCTACCCATCGACCGCGGTGCCGCCGGGCATGTGCTGCGCGCATTCGATGGCCTCACCCTTGGCGGCGAGGCCATGCGCAGCGCCTTGGCGAGCCTGCCCAAAGCGAGCTTCGGCGAACGCGATGCCGCTGCCGCAGGGTTGGCGGTGCCGGTGTTCTCGACCGGCGAGGGGTTGATCGGTGCGTTGGCCGTGTCCGGTTCGATCACTCGCTTCACCGAAGACCGCCTGCCGGAGATGGGGGCGGCCCTGTGCAGCGCCGGCAGGCGGCTTTCGCACGCCTTGGGTGGGCAGGACTACTGGCCCTGAGCGAAACCCACCCGCTCCACCAGAAAGTCCAGCAACGCCCGCACCCGCTGCGGCAGGTAGCCGCCCTGGCCGACGTACAGCGCATGGAACGCCTCCACATCGCCTGGGTTGTACGCCTCCAGCACCGGCACCAGCCGACCGGCGGCGATGTCCTCGCGCACCCGGAACTCGGCCAGCCGGGCCAGGCCGACACCGCCGAGCACCAGGCGGCGCAGGGCCTCGCCGTTGCTCACCAGTGCATTGCCGTTCAACTGAAACGTGATCGGCCGACCGTCGTCCACCAGCGGCCAGCCCTCGATGGTGCGGGCGTAGTTGAAGCCGATACGGTTGTGATGACGCAAGTCCGCCGGCCGCTGCGGTGTGCCGTGGCGAGCCAGGTACTCGGGCGCGCCGACGATCACCATGCGCGTTTCCCCGAGCTTGCGCGCCACCAGGTTGGAGTCCTTCAACGGGCCGGCGCGCACGACGACGTCGGTGCGCTGCTCCAGCAGGTCGATCACCTCATCAGTGAGCACGATGTCCAGGGTGATCTCCGGATAGCGGGCCAGGAACGCCGGCACCAGCGGCAGCAGGAAATGATCGCCGAAGGGCACATTGGTGTTCACCCGCAATCGCCCGCGCGGGGCGCCGGCACTGGCCACGCCACGCTCGGCCTCGTCCAGGTCGGCCAGTAGCCGCACGCTGCGCTCGTAAAACGCGCAGCCCTCGGGCGTGAGCTGCAACTGCCGGGTGGAGCGATTGAACAAGCGCGCGCCCAGCCGCGCCTCCAGCCGTGCGATGAGCTTGCTCACCGCCGAGGGCGTCATGCGCAGCGCCCGTGCGGCGGGGGAGAAGCCACCCAGCTCCACCACGCGGGCGAAAACCTCCATCTCGCCAAAGCGGTTGACCTCGGTTCGTGCCATGTGAACTCAACTCACAGGTGATGTGCCGCCAGTCATTCTAGTTCATCGAAGTCGTCGATTTCATAATTCGATTCCAATCCGCTGTTGAATTCACAGGACTCGAATCATGCCAATCGGAGTGTATGCCCTGATGGCCGGCGCCTTCGGCATCGGGGTCACGGAGTTCGTCATCATGGGGCTGCTGCTGGAGGTGGGCGCCGACCTCGGCGTGTCCCTCCAGGCCGCGGGCCTGCTCATCTCGGGTTATGCGCTCGGCGTCGTCGTCGGTGCGCCCATCCTCACCGCCGTCACCGGTGGCTGGCCGCGCAAGCGGGTGCTGCTGGGGCTGATGGTGATCTTCACCCTGGGCAATGCCGCCTGCGCGCTGGCCCCCGGTTACGCGGTCCTCATGGCCGCGCGGGTGCTTACATCGTTCGCCCACGGCGCGTTCTTCGGCGTCGGCTCGGTCGTGGCCACCGGTCTCGTGGCGCCCGACAAACGCGCCTCTGCCATCGCCATCATGTTCACCGGGCTGACCCTGGCCACCGTGCTGGGCGTGCCGTTCGGTACCTGGCTCGGCCAGGCCTACGGCTGGCGCATGACCTTCTGGGCGGTAACCGTCATCGGCTTGATTGCGCTGGCGGTGATGAGCGTGTTCGTCCCGGCCGACCGTGGCACGCCCGAGGCCGCCGACTGGCGCGCCGACCTGCGGGCCATGGGCCGGCGGCCGGTGCTGCTGGCCTTGCTGACCACGGTGCTGGGTTTCGGCGGGGTGTTCGCCGTGTTCACTTACATCGCCCCGCTGCTGACACGCGTCACCGGGTTCGCCGACGCGGCGGTCTCGCCCATCCTGCTGGTGTTCGGTGCCGGCCTCGTGGCCGGCAACCTGCTCGGTGGGCGGCTGGCCGACTGGCGTCTCGTCCCGGCGCTGCTCGGCACCTTAGGTGTGCTCGCCGTCGTGCTGCTGGCCATGACCTGGGGCCTGCAAAGCCGGGTCACGGCTGTGGTCTTTGTCGGGTTGTTGGGCGTGGCGGCCTTCGCCACCGTGCCCCCATTGCAGATGTGGGTGCTGGAGAAGGCCGACGGCGCCGGCCAGAACATGGCCGCGAGCTTCAATATCGGCGCCTTCAATCTCGGCAACGCTTTCGGTGCTTGGTTGGGCGGGATAGTGATTGTCCATGGCCCTGGCCTCGGCGCTCTTGCGCCGGTGGCCGCGCTGGTGCCCTTGTGCGCCCTTGGCGTCGCGGCACTGGCCATTGGGCTGGAGCGCGGCCGCCCCCTTCCCTTGACCGAATGCGCCTGACCCCCGATGGAGACACGTATGCAACACCTACACCCGATGCACCTGTTCAAGACGACGCTGGCCGCCCTGGCCTTGCTTATCGCCACCGGCTTCGCGTCCGCCGAAGAGGGCCCCGCCTGGGTTGCCACCTGGACGGCCAGCCCGCAACCGGTGTGGGGCGAGGATTTCGCTTTCCCCACCAACATCCCCGATACATTGGCCGACCGCACGTTTCGCCAGGTCGTGCGCATCAGCCTGGGCGGCGAGCGCCTGCGTCTGGTGCTGTCCAACGCCTACGCTGAGTCGCCCCTGTACGTGGGTGCTGTGCGGGTGGCGCTAGCCGGGGAGGGCGGGGCAACCGCCCCCGCCAGCACGCGTACCGTGACCTTCGGCGGCGAGGCCACGGCCACCCTGCCACCGGGCGCGCCGCTGGTCAGCGACCCGGTCGACCTGCCGACCGACGATCTGGCCCGTCTGGCCGTGAGTGTCTACCTGCCCGGGCCGGCGGCGCCCGGCGGTTTCCATTGGGACGGCCGCCAGACGATGTGGGTCGCCGAGGGCAACCGCGTGGACGATGAAACGCTGCCGGCCGCGGAAACCACCACCGCCCGCCTGTTCCTCACCGGCGTGCAGGTGGATGCGGCCGAGACCGACGGCGCGGTGGCGGTCATTGGGGATTCCATCACCGACGGCAACGGCGCCACGGTCGATGCCGACACCCGCTGGCCGGACCACCTGGCCACACGTCTGGCACCGCACGACGTGGCCGTGATCAACGCCGGCATCTCCGGCGCGCGGCTATTGTCCGACCGCATGGGCGTGAACGCCCTGGCGCGCTTCGACCGCGACGTGCTGGCCCAGCCCGGCGTCGACACGGTCGTCGTCCTGCTGGGTATCAACGACATCAGCTGGCCAGGGACGGCGTTCGCCCCGCAGGCGGAACGGCCCACCGCGCAGGCGCTCATCGCCGGCTATCGCCAGCTCATTGCACGCGCCAAGACCCAAGGCGTGCGCATCGTTGGGGTCACGCTTACCCCGTTCGAAGGCGCGCTGGCGGGCACACCGCTGGACGATTACCACCACCCCGACAAGGACGCGCTGCGGCGCGAGGTCAACGCCTGGATCCGCAACAGCGGCGCCTTCGATGCGGTGTTGGACTTCGACGCCTGGTCACGCGACCCGGACGCCTCCGACCGCTTTGCCCCCGTGTATGACTCCGGCGACCACCTGCACCCGGGCGACGAAGGGAACAAACGCCTGGCCGAGGCCATCGACCTGAATGTGCTGCTCCAAACCGAAAGCCACTGAGGATTCACGCATGAAGATCGACTTATCTGGAAAAACCGCCCTGGTCACCGGCTCCACCGCCGGCATCGGCTTCGCCATTGCCAAAGGGCTGCTGGCGGCCGGGGCCGAGGTGGTCATCAACGGACGCTCGGCCGCCACCGTCGAAGAGGCCGTCGAAACCTTACGCAGCGGGCAGCCGGACGCCAACGTCCGCGGCATCGCGGCCGACGCCGGCACTGCCGAGGGTTGCGCGGCCATCGTCACGGCCGTACCGAGCGTGGATATCCTCGTCAATAACGTCGGCATATTCGGCCCGCAGGACTTCTTCGACACACCGGATGCCGACTGGGAGCGGTTCTTTCAAATCAACGTCATGTCCGGCGTGCGCCTCTCGCGGGCTTACCTGCCGCAGATGCAACAGCGCCGCTGGGGACGGGTGCTGTTCCTGTCGTCCGAGTCCGCGTTGAACATCCCCGCCGACATGATCCACTACGGCTTCACCAAAACCGCGTACCTGTCCATCTCCCGCGGGCTGGCCAAGCGCATGGCCGGCACCGGCGTCACCGTCAACGCCATCCTGCCCGGGCCGACGCTGTCCGACGGCTTGGAGGCCATGCTCGCGGACGAACAGGCCGAGACCGGTAAACCGATGGAAGAGGTCGCCGCCGGCTTCGTAATGAAGAACCGCCCGACGTCCATCATCCAGCGCGCCGCCTCGGTGGAGGAAGTGGCCAATCTGGCCGTATACGTCGCCTCGCCGCAGGCCTCGGCCACCACCGGCGCGGCCCTGCGTGTGGATGGCGGGGTGGTGGACTCGATCGCCTGAGGTCACGTGGCCGGTGCCGACCGAGGCGTGCATAACGAGCACGCCAAACATCTGTCGACAAAACACCGGCACCGTAGGATGGGTTGAGCAACGCGATACCCATCAGCCGCAGTCGGTAGAAACCACCTTTGCGTCGAGTTTGCGCCACCGCTCAATGGTTGAACCTGCAGATGGGGGCGGAGCCGGAAGGCGACCCACGGTGAATGTATTACGCCCCCCGCTCAGCCGAGTTCGTACACCGGCACCTCGCGGGCGATGCCGCGGATGCTGCACAGCTGGGCGCTGGCCGAAACGCCGGCACGCTGGAGCACGGCGGCGGCTTTCGGGTCCTCCACCACGGGACCGGTGGCGAAAATGGACCGCGACACTGCCAGCCCCTGGACCCGGGCGGCGATGTTCACCGTCTGGCCGAAATAGTCCTGGCGGTCGTTGAGCATCACCGCCAGGCAAGGGCCCTCGTGAATGCCGATCTTCAGCAGCAGCACTTCGCCCTGGCGCTCGCGATTGAGCGTCTGCATGGCCTCGCGCATGCGCAAGGCGGCGGCCACCGCACGCTCCGGCGTGGGAAAGGTGGCCATCACCGCATCGCCGATGGTCTTCACCACGGCGCCGGCCTCTGAAGCGACGATCTCGTGCAACAGCCGGAAATGCGCCCGCACCAAGTCGAAAGCAGCCAGGTCGCCCACCCGCTCGTACAACTCGGTGGAACCTTTCAGGTCGGTGAACAGGAAGGTGAGGCTGACGATTTTCAGTCGCTGGTCCAGCTCTAGGGAAGCTCTGAACAAGTCTGGTGGGCCACGTTGGGCGTCCAAG
>CBFGWV010000051.1:0-21472 GCA_965652545.1 uncultured Candidatus Competibacteraceae bacterium
GGAAGTTGAACGGCAGGATGTGCACGCTGACCCCATACGGTTCATAGCGGGCGTACTGGAACGACCCGGTCTGGGTGCTGCCGGCGACCTTACCGGCCTCATCGCGTGCCATCTCGGCGTAATAGCGGAACACGCTGGCGCAGTTGGCGAGCTCGCCCATCGCCTCGGGGAAAGGCTTGCCCATCTCGCGCGTCATGAGTGCGGCGCAGTGGCGCGGGTCGGTGGCCTCGATGGCATTGGCGATGGTGTGTAAGACCTTGGCGCGGGACTTGGCGTCCAGCCGCCGCCAGTGCTTCTGTGCCGCGTTGGCTGCCGCGACCGCGCTGGCGATTTCCGCCTCCGTCACCGTCGGGATGCGGCCGACGGTGGCCAGCGTCGCCGGGTCGATCACCGCCTGCACCGCGCCGTCGCTGGCGCGGTAGTCGGGGTGCAGGTAGTACACGGGTCGGTCGGTGTCGAACATGGCGATGTCCTGTTCAGTCGATTGCCGGCCGCGTGCGTTTCGCCGGGTGGGTCATGGGCCGACCCCGGCCTGGGCGAACAACGCCTGCACGTCCGCCAGCCCGGCCTGCTCCAGCGCCAGCAGCAGCCGTTTGAGCACCCGTGGATGATGACGCAGGTAGGCGCTCTTGCCGTCGCGGTCGGCCAGACGTTGGAAAATACCGATGACCTTGGCGTGCCGCTGCGCGGCCAGCACCCAGTAGTCGGCCATGAAGCGCTCGTTGTCCACGCCGCGGGCGCCGGCGAGATAGCGCTCGATGAGCCTGGCCTCCAGCCCCGGCGCCAGGTCGCGGCGGGCGTCCTGGCACAAGGACATGAGGTCGTAGGCGCGCGAGCCGTGCAGCGCATCCTGGAAGTCCAGCACGCCACAGGCCGGCACCCCCTCCAGCCCATCGAGGACCATGAGGTTGTCGACGTGGTAGTCGCGCAGCACCAGGGCCTCGCGCCGGGTGCCGACATCGGCCAGGGCCTCGGCCCAGGCGTCCAGGTAGGTCTCGCGGTAGGTCGCGACGTCGATCTCCGGGGCATGGGCCGGGACATACCAGTCGGCGAACAGCGCTACCTCGTTGAGCAAGGGCTCCAGGTTGTACGAGGGCAGTTGCAGCTCGAACGCCCGCGGTGCGCGGTGCAGCGCGATGAGCGCATCCACCGCCAGCTCGTACAAGGGCTGCTCGGTGAAGCCGGCATCCAGCAGGCGGGTGAAGGTACGGTTGCCGAAGTCCTCGATCAGCGCAAACCCATCCTGCGCGTCCACCTGGTGCACGGCCGGTGTCGACAGGCCGAGCATCTTCAGGTGACGGGCGATGGTGACAAAACGGTTGATGTCGTCGTAGTCCGGGTCCACGTCCATCAGCAGCACGGGCGTTGCCGCACCGGCGAGACGGAAGTACTGCCGCGGCGAGGCATCGGCAGGCAGGGCGGTGAGCCGGTTCGGGTCGTGGCCGGCCTGTTTGACGAAGGCGCGGCGTCGTGTGGTGCGGTCGCTCATGGTCAACGGATCATGTACACCTTTTTGACCGTCTCATGGACGGTGCACACGCCTTTCCAATCCTGCGGAAAGAAGGCGGCGGTGTCCGGCTCGATCTCGATGACCTCGCCGGACTCGTGGACGTAGGTGCAACGCCCCTGCAAAAAATGGCAGAACTCGTCGCGGGTGACGTGGCAGGCCCAGGTGCCCGGGGTGCACACCCACAGCCCGCATTCGGAGCGGCCGTCCGCCCCTTTGTGAATGAGCGTGCCGGAGGTGTGCGATTGTCCCTCCAGCATGGTCGGAATGACCCCCCAGTCCGTAAGCTCAGTCTGGGCCAGGGGGCGCTTGAGTATCGGTGTGGTCATCCGTGTGTTTCCAGAAGCTGATTGAGGATATTGGCGGCCTTCGTCTGGCCGTTGCGCGCCTGCATGTGCGCCCGGGTCGCAGCCAGCCGCTCGCGCATGGTGGCGTCGTTCAGACAGCGCGACAACCGGTCGGCCAGATCGGCGTCGGTCCAATCGTAGCGGTGCAGGTGAAAGCCGTGTCCGGTTTCTTCTACCCGGGTGGCGTTGTCGTGCCCGTCCCAGACGAAAGGCATGATGACCGCCGGCTTGCCAAAGTACAGGCATTCGGTAAACGAATTGTTGCCCCCGTGGTGGATCACCGCCGCCACCTGCGGGATGACCGAAGGCTGCGGGAACCAACGGTCGATCACGACATTGGGCGGTACGCTGTCGTACTGGTCGATGTAATCGCCCACGTTGACCAACGCCCGGTAGGGCAGGGTGGCGAGCGTGGCGATCAGCCGCTTGAGCAGGTCTACATCGCCTGCGCCCAGGCTGCCGAAGCTGACATACAGCAACGGCTTGTCGGCGTTGGCGGCAAAGGCCGGCACGGTGTAGGGCGCCTCCTTGCGCACGCAGCCTTCCAGGTACTGGAAGCGCGCCGGGTCCAGGGGTTCGCTGCGGGCGAACTTCACCGGCTCGGGGTAGAGCAGCAGGTTCATGTACGGCGAGGCTTCGAAGAACTGGCCCAGCGGGTACGGCGCCTCGCCGCAGGCGGCCAGAAAGGCGTTGAAATCCGCATGGAGGGGCGCAATGACCTCGTTGAAACGCGCGCGGAAGGCCGCGTGGCAGGCGCTGTCGGCCTGACGGCAGCCCGACAGATGGGGCGGAATGGCTGGGTCTTCGATCTCGTTCTCGGAGCAGGAAATGATGCGCACCCACGGCTTGCCGTACTGCTTGATGGCCGGAAAGAGCACCACATTGTCCACGCAGATCACATCCGGCTGTATGGTGGACAGCACGCGGGGCAGATCTTTCTCCGCCCATTTTGCCGAGTCCACGATGGCCTCCCAGCAGTCCTTGACGTAGTTGTCGATCTGCTCGATCGGTGTCTTGCGAAAGTTCGGGATATGGCCGTTGATGAAGTCCTCCCAGAACTTGGCCATCTTCTCCGGCGGCATGGGCTCGGACAGGTTGACCGGATGCGCCTCGAAGCCATAGCCGCGGTAGACCTCGACAAAACCGGGGTCGGACAGGAACACGGCCCTGTGGCCCAGTGCCTGCACGGCCTGGGCGATGCCCACGGAGTTGAGCGCGGGGCCGAAGGCCGCCTCGGGAAAGAACGCGATGGTTTTGCTCATGGTATCTCCCTCGGGTGTGTTCAGTCGGTCAGCACGCGGCATCGCGCGGCCGGAATGCGTACGGTTACGGCATCGCCCGCGGCGCAGGCCAGCCCATTCGCCTCGCTGGCTTGCAACCGCACCTGCAGGGGCGTGGCGGCCAAATCGGTGGTGATGAACAACTGGCGATCCAGCCCGTGGTAGGCCGACTCCACCACCCGCCCCGGGACACCGGGCTCACCGGCGACGGCCAGGCCGATGTGCTCCGGGCGCACGGCCAGGCACACCGCATCTCCCGGGCGGGCGTCCGCGGGTGTCTCGACGGCCAGGGTGAGGCCGGCCGCCTCGACCCCCTCGGGGGTGACATGCGCGTCGATGAAATTCATCGTGCCGATGAAGTCGGCGACGAAACGGTCCACCGGGCGCTCGTACACGGCTTCCGGTGTGTCGCATTGCAGGATCCGCCCGTTTCGCAGGATGGCCATGCGATCGGCCATCACCAGCGCCTCGTCCTGGTCGTGGGTGACGACGATAAAGGTGATGCCCACCTCGTGTTGCAGACGCTTGAGTTCCAGCTGCATCTGCCCGCGCAGCTTCTTGTCCAGCGCGCCCAGGGGCTCGTCCAGCAACAACACCCGCGGCCGTTTGACCAGTGCCCGTGCCAGGGCCACACGCTGGCGCTGGCCACCGGAGAGTTGGTCGGGACGGCGGGTGGCGAACGGGAGCAAATGGGTGGTGGCCAGCATCTCATCGACCCGCCGGGCGATCTCCGCACGCGGGCGCTTTTCCATCTCCAACCCATAAGCGATGTTCTGGCGCACGCTCATGTGCGGAAACAGCGCGTAGGACTGGAACATCAGGTTCAGCGGCCGGCGGTTCGGCGGCAGCGGGGCGATATCCTGCCCTTGCAGCAGGATGCGGCCGGCGCTGAGCGTCTCGAAACCTGCCAGCATGCGCAGCAACGTGGTCTTGCCGCAGCCGGAGGGGCCGAGCAGGGCAAAGAACTCGTTCTCGCGGATATCCAGCGACACGCCGTCAACGGCGGTGATGCTGCCGTAACGCTTGACGACCTTGTCGATGACCAGCAGGGGATCGCTCATGCGCTGTCCAGCGTCTTGTTGAAGCGTTGCGACAGCAGCAGGGCCACAGCGCTGAAGCCCATGACCAGCGTCGCCAGGGCATTGACCTCCGGGGTGATGCCGAAGCGGATCATCGAATAGATCTGCATCGGCAAAGTGATCGAGTCGCGCCCGGCGCCGGCGGTGAAGAAGGCGATGATGAACTCATCCACCGACAGCGTGAACGCCAGCAACGCACCGGCGACGACCGCCGGCAGGATCACCGGCAGGGTGATACGGCGGAAGGTCGTGAACGCGCCGGCACCCAGATCGCGCGAGGCCTCGACAATGGAAAAGTCGAAGCTCTTCAACCGCGCCCGTACCACCGCGCACACGAATGCCAGGTCGAACACCACATGGCTGACGATGATGGTGTGCAGCCCGAGTGTCACATCCATGCGGCTAAAGAACGTCAGCAAGGCCACCGCCAGCACGATGTCGGGGATGATCATCGGTGAGAAGGCGAGCGCTTCGAGCACGCTGCCCTTGCGGGCGCGGGTTTCCAGGGCAAAGGCCAGCAAGGTCCCCAGCACGGTGGCCACGGCGGTGGCGGCAAGGGCGACGATCAGCGTGTTCCAGGCTGCCGACAAGATATTGCTGTTGCCGGCCAATGCCACGTACCAGCGGGTGGAGAACCCCGACCAGGCCGTTGGCAGGCCGCTGTCGTTGAACGACAGCAGCACCAGCACGGCGATGGGGATGTACAGAAAGGCGAACACCGCGGCGAGGATCAGGCGGCCGGCCCAGGGTGAGGGGCGCTCAGTCATCACGCGCACCGAGGTGCTCGCCGCCGATGCGGGCGGTGACCTTCGCCTGCAGGAACAGCACCGCCATCATGATGCCCATCAGTGCCATGCCCAGTGCGGCGCCGAAGGGCCAGTCATTGGCAGTGAGAAACTGGTCGTAGACCAGGTTGCCGATCATCTGGAAGCGCCCGCCGCCGAGCAGGGCAGGGGTGACGAAGTTGCCGATCGACAGCACGAACACGAACACTGCACCGGCAGCGATGCCCGGTGCGGTCAGCGGCAGAGTGACGCGCACGAACGTCGTTGCTGCTGACGCCCCCAGGTCGCGCGAGGCCTCCAGCAATTCGCGGTTCAGTCGCGAGAGGGTGGCGTAGATCGCCAGAATCACGAAGGGCAGGTAGTTGTAGACCAGCCCGACGATGACCGCCCCCTCGGTGTACAGCAGCGACAAGGGCTCGCCGCTGTAGCCCAGGCTGCGCAGGCCGTGGTTGATCAGCCCCTCGCGATTGAGCAGGACGATCCATGCGTAAGTGCGGATCAGGTAATTGCTCCAGAACGGCAGCACGGCCAGGAACAACAGCACCGGCTGCACCCGCCGCGGTGCCCGGGCGATGGCATAGGCGGCCGGGTAGGCGATGAGCACCGCCAGCAGCGTAGCGGTGCCGGCGATGCGTGCGGAGGTCAGCACGATGCCCGCGTACAAGGGGTCGACCACGCGGGCGATGTTCTCCCAGGTCAAGGTGTACTCGACGCCGCCATACAGCCCGCGGGTAAAGAACGCGTACACGAACACCATCAGGCAGGGCACCACCATGAACAGCATCAACCACCCCACCGGTGGCGCGGCCAGCAGGTTGGGGCGGGTGCTGCGGTAGGCCATGGTGGTGTTCGGCTCAGTTCGCCGCCTTGATCTCGCTTACCGCGCGGGCGTAGTCGCGCTGGGCCGCGCCAAGGTCGCGCATCAGCTCATAACCCATCAGCTGCGCCGGCTGCATGCCCATGTTGGGGTAGGTCTCGATCGTGGCCGGGTCGATCCGCGCCATTGCCGCCTGGTTGGGCACTTTGTAGAGGATGTTCTCCGCCGCCCAGGCGTGGTTGCCCGCATCGAGGATGAAGTTCAGGAACTGGTGCGCGGCCGCCTTGTTCTCGGATGCCTCCATGACCACCATGGTGTCCACCCACAGGTCCGAGCCCTCCTCGGGCACTACGAAGCGGATGTCCGGGTTTTCGGCGATGCCATAGTTGCACCAGCCGTCCCAGGCGTGGACCAGCGAGGCCTCGCCGGAGACCAGCTTGGAATAAAACGTCGTGTCGTCGTAAGCCAGCAGGGTTTTCTTGGCGGCGATCAAGCGGGCTTTGGCATCGTCGATAGCCGCCGGGTCGGCGGCGTTGACCGAATGCCCGCCGGCGATCAAACCCGCTGCCATCAGCCAGCGGTCGGTTGCCAGCATGGTGGTCTTGCCCTTGAGCGCATCGGACGGTTCGAGCAACTGCGCCCAACTCGTCACCTCGTCGTCCACGAGGTCGGAGCGGTAGCACAGCCCCGTCGTCCCCCAGGTGTAGGGCACGGAGAAGGCATTGCCCGGGTCGTAGGCCAGTTCGGCGGCCTCGGGATAGAGGTTGACGAGGTTCGGGACCTCATCGGCGTTGATCGGGGCGAGCAGGCCCTGGTGCTGGAGCACCTCGGCAAATGGGGAGGATACGAACACCACGTCGTAGCCCCGGCCTTTGCCGGCCATGAGCTTGCCCATGACCTCCTCATTGGTGGCGTGGTTGACGACCTCGAGCTCCAGCCCGGTCGCGGCCTTGAACTGCTCGGCGATGTCGGGGGCCATGTAGCCGTCCCAGTTGGAGACGACGAGGTCGGCGGCATTGGCCGTGCCGGTCGCCAGGACCAGGCCGAGGGCCGACGCGGACAGCGATACACAGCGGTGGAAACGACGGACGGGCGTGCTGTTCACAGGTTTTGCGCTCCTGGATCGGTCGCAGCCGTGGTGCTGCGTTGGCCGGTTTTTCTGCTAGCTTTGACTGTACTGTTTAGCAAAATAATACAAACGTGCAAGCGGCAACTGCCTTGTGGCGTAAAGGGATGGCCGCTTGCGTCGATGCATTCTTCGCGGGCAGCATGCGTCTGCGACCGGCAGAGGTGGATGGATGGCAAGCGAACCGACACGGCTGCGGCTTCGCCATGTGGAGCTTGCGCAACGGATACTGGCGTTCACCGTCGAAGGCGGCATGCGCCGTGGCGAGCGGCTGGCCGAGCAACAGTTGGCCGCGTATTGCAAGGTTTCACGCACGCCGGTGCGCAAGGCGCTGCGCATTCTGGCCGAACGTGGCATCGTCGCCGCCGACCCGGACGGTGGCTATTGCCTGGCGCTCGACCCGGCCGGCGTGCCGGATCTGGACGCCGGGCTGCCCACCACCGCCGAGGAGCTGTTGTACAACGCCATCCTGCGCGATCTGAGCGCCGGCCGGATCGGTGACGCGCAGACCGTGGCCCATTTGCAGCGGCGCTACGACGCCCCCCGTGTTGCGGTACAAAATGCGTTATTGCGACTGTCTGAAGACCAGCTCGTCGAACGTGCGCCGGGGCAGCAATGGGTGTTCAAGCGTTTCGCCGTGGGGGCGGAGGCCGAGGCCGCCAGCTACGGCTTTCGCCTGGCGCTGGAGCCCGCGGCCTTGCTGGCCGATGGCTTTCGGCCCGACCCGGCTGCGTTTGCCGGCTTGCGCCAGGTTATGGAAACCCTCGCCGGCCAGGACGAGGGGCGCTTCGATCAACGGTTGTTCGAGCGCAGCGACATGGATTTTCACACCATGATCGCCCGCGCCTGCGGCAACGCCTTCATGGCCGAAAGCCTGACGAGCCACCACCGGCGCCGGCGCAGCGGCATGACCCCGGCCCACGCCCAGGTGTTTCGCCTGATGCAATCCAATGCCGAGCATTTGCAGATCCTGGAGCAGATCGAGCGTGGCCAGATGGAGCTGGCCGCCGACCTGATGCGGGTGCATTTGCAGATGTCGCGCTCGCAGCGTCCACGCCTGCTGGGCCGCGGCGTGCCACCGCCGTTCCGCGCGGTGGGCGGCTGATGGCGATGCGTGCATGAGTTCGGCCCCGACCATCGCCTTGTTTCCGGAAGCCAGCTACGGCGCGGCGCTCAATTGCGTGGGCATCGCCCAGGCGCTGCGCCAACTCGGGGCGCGGCCGGTATTCATCTGCCACCCGGGCTTCACCGGTGTGTTCGCCGAGTACGGGTTCGCCGAGTACAGTCTGGGACCGGGCGGGGCGGACGAGGTCGCCGGGGACTGGAACGCGTTCGTGCAGCGTCATCGCGCGGCTTTTCGCCGCTCGCCGCTGGAGCAGATCGACGACTACGTCGTGCCGACCTGGGAGGCTATCGTCGATACGGCCGTGCAGGCGGAGGCGGCGCTCCAGCAGCTGCTCTCGCGCATCCGGCCGGCGGCGGTGGTGTTGGACAATGTGGTGATGTTCCCGGCCATTGCGCGCGCCGGTGTGCCCTGGGTGCGGGTGGTTTCGTGCGCCGACACCGAGCTGCCCGATACGCACGTGCCGCCGTACCTGTCCGGTTGCGGCACTGCGGATCGCGACGGTTGGGCGGTCTTCAACGCACGCTACGGTCAGGCGATCGCGCCGGTTCATGCCCGTTTCAATGCATTCCTCACCGACTGCGGGCTGCCGGCCTACCCGCCGGGGCAGTTTCTGGAGACCTCGCCCTACCTGAACCTGCTTCTGGCGCCGCGGGTGGTACGTCACCACCGGGCCCGTGCACTGGACCCGGCGCGGTTCGTGTACCTCGAGGGCTGTGTGCGGGCGGAGGCGCCCTACACGCCGCCGCCGTTTGCCGCCCGCCACGATGCCCCGCTGGTGTTTACCAGTTTCGGCAGCCTGGGCGCTATGGATGTGGACATGATCGAGCGCTTGCTGGCGGTGTTTTCACGCCTGCCGCTGCGTTTCCTGGTCAATGTTGGGGCTTGGCGGGAGCATTACCGTCTGGTGCCGGACAATGTGTACCTGGACACCTGGTTTCCCCAGCCCTCGGTGGTGGCGCAGTGCAGTTTGTTCATCCACCACGGAGGCAACAACAGCTTGTGCGAGGCCTTGTACTACGGCGTGCCGTCGTTGGTGATGCCGTATTGCTGGGATGGTCACGACAACGCCAGGCGGGTGGAGGAGGTCGGTGTCGGGCGCTCGCTGGCGCGGTACGACTGGAGCGACGATGCCCTGGTCGACGTCATCGAGGGTCTTCTGGCCGACACGGTCATGCAGCAGCGCCTGATCGCCAACGCGCGGATGATGCAGTCGGCCGATGGCGCCCGCACCGCCGCCCGCGCCATTTTGGAGGTGGCGAGCTAGGCGGGTGTAGAAACGCACGCCTGCGCGATTTGCTCAGGCTCGGCGCCGAACCTGCGGGTGTTGGCGCCACCTGTGGCAATCGCCCTGAGGGCAGGGCTCCTACGGGTGCCAAATGTTGGGCAGGCGCCGGGCTCAAACGAATCACGAACTGGCCCGTGCTCCTACATTTAGCCGGCGCATCCGAACCATTGAACCCAGGCACCCGTAGGAGCGCACCCCCGTGCGCGATCCGCTCAGGCTCGGCGCCACACCCCGCAAGGGCATGGCGCCATGATCGCCTAAACCGGCCCCCCCTCGGTCTTACGCTCCTCCAGCAGATTGTCCAGCCAATCCGGGTCCATCTGCGGCACGGATGAGAGCAGCAACTCGGTGTAGTCGTGGTGCGGCGGGCTGAACATCTCGTCCTTGGGGCCCTGCTCGACCACCTTGCCGTACTGCATCACCACCACCTCGTCGGCGATGGAGCGCACGGTGGCCAGGTCGTGGGTGATGAACATGTACGCCAGGGACAGTTCGCTCTGCACCTTGTCCAGCAGCCGCAGGATGCCTTCGGCCACCAACTGGTCGAGGGCACTGGTGACCTCGTCGCAGATGATGAACGCCGGCTCGGCCGCCAGTGCGCGGGCGATGCCGATGCGCTGCTTCTGCCCACCGGAGAGCTCGCCGGGCAAGCGGTCGATGAACTGGTCGGGCTCCAGCTCGATGGCCCTTAGCAGTTCGCGCACGCGCTCGGTCTTGGCTTTGCCCTTGAGACCCAGGTAGAACTCCACCGGCCGGCCGATGATGTCGCGAATCCGCTGGCGCGGGTTGAGCGCGGTATCGGCCATCTGGTAGATCATTTGAATCTGGCGCAACTGGTCCTTGCTGCGATCCTCCAGCGCCAGCGGCAGGCGCTTGCCGTTGAACTCGATATGCCCGGCCTTGGGCGGCAGCAGGCCGGTGATGCAGCGGGCGGTGGTGGACTTGCCCGATCCGGACTCGCCGACTACGGCCACCGTTCGCCCCTTGTGGATGTCGAAGGTCACGTCCGAGAGAATCTCCACCGACCCGTAGGCGGCGGTGATGTGGTTGACTCGCACCACCGGTATGGCGTCGGCGGCCGGTGTCTGCTTGGGTGTGGCGCGGAAGCTGCGCACTGCCCACAGACTCTTGGTGTAGTCCTCTTTGGGGTTGGTCAGCATGGTGCGGGTGTCCGCCTGTTCGACCAGGTTGCCGTGCAGCAACACCATGATGCGGTCGGCCATCTGCGCCACCACGGCCAGGTCGTGGGTGATATAGATGGCCGCGGTGCCGAACTGCTGTACCACGTCGCGGATCGCCGCCAGCACCTCGATCTGCGTGGTGACATCCAGCGCGGTGGTGGGTTCGTCGAAGATGATCAGGTCCGGCTGGCAGGCCATGGCCATGGCGGTCATGGCGCGCTGGAGCTGGCCGCCGGAGACCTGGTGCGGATAACGGAAGCCGATCTCCTCCGGGTGGGGCAGTTGCAGCCGCCGGTACAGCTCGATGGCCTCGGCTTCGGCGGTGGCCTTGTCCTTGACGCCGTGCTGGATGGGTGTCTCGGTGTACTGGTTGATCAGCCGATGTGCCGGATTGAAGCTCGCCGCCGCAGACTGGGCGACATAGGCGATGCGACTGCCGCGCAGGCGGCGGCGCTTGCCGATGGGCATGTGCACCAGCTCCTGCCCGTCGAACTCCACCGTACCGCCGGATATACGGCAGCCGTCGCGGGTGTAGCCCATGGCCGCCAGGCCGATGGTGGACTTGCCGGCGCCGGACTCGCCGATCAGGCCGAGTACCTCGCCGCGGTGCAGGTCCAGGTCGATGCCATGGACGATCTCGTTCCATTTCTCGTCGGAACGGCCCTCGATACGCAGCCCGCGGATCTTCAACAGCAGGCCGTCTTTTTTGTCGCTGGTCTGTTTCATGTCCGCCCCCTTAGTCCTTCAGCCCGGACGACCGGTGCAGCATCCAGTCGACGACGAAATTCACCGCTACGGTGAGCAGCGCGATGGCACCGGCCGGCAGCAGCGGCGTGATGTCCCCGAAGGTAATGAGTGTGGCGTTGTCGCGCACCATCGACCCCCAGTCGGCGGTGGGCGGCTGAATGCCCAGCCCGAGGAAGGACAAGGCCGAAATGGTCAGGAAGACGAAGCAGAAGCGCAGGCCAAACTCGGCGATCAGCGGAGCGAGGATATTGGGCAGCACTTCGGCGCGGATCTGCCACCAGATGCCCTCGCCGCGCAATCGCGCCGCCTCGACGTAGTCCATGACCACCACGTTCATCGACACCGCGCGGGTGAGCCGGTAGACACGCGTGGAGTCGAGCACGGCGATGACCAGGATCAGGCTCACCGTGTTGGTGCCGACGATGGTCAGCAGCAACAGGGCGAAGATCAGCGACGGGATGGCCATCAGCACATCGACGATGCGCGAGAAGACTTGATCCACCCAGCCGCTGAGGATGGCTGCGAACAAGCCCATCACCCCGCCCAGAAAAAAGGCGATGAGGGTGGTGACGAAGGCGATGCCCACCGTGTTGCGGGCTGCGTAGATCAGACGCGAGAGCATGTCACGGCCCAGGTTGTCGGTCCCCAACAGGAACTCGCCGCCCCAGGGTTCGAACTCCGAACCGACGACCTCGGTCTGCGAAAAGGGCGCGAATACCGGCGCGAACACCGCCAGCGCGACATAGATGGTAATGACGACCAGCCCGAACCAGGCGGTCGGCGGCGCGGTACGCAGGGTTTTCCAGATGCCTGTCATGGTGTCGCCCTCAGCGCCGGTGCAGCAAGCGTGGATTGGTGGCGATGGAGAGCACATCGGCCAGGAGATTGAGCCCGATGTACGCGGTGGCGAAGATCAGGCAACAGGCCTGGACCACCATGATGTCGCGCTTGGCGACCGAATCCACCATCAACTGCCCGAGCCCCGGGTAGACGAACACCACCTCGACGACCACGACGCCGGTAATGAGATAGGCCAAATTCAGCGCCACCACGTTGATGATCGGTGCCAGTGCGTTGGGTAATGCATGTTTGAGGATCACCCGCCGCTGCGGCATGCCCTTGAGACGGGCCATTTCGATGTACGGCGAGGCCAGCAGGTTGATGATCGCCGCCCGGGTCATGCGCATCATGTGTGCGGTGACGACCAGTGTGAGCGTCAGCGCAGGCAGGAAGGCGCGGTAGGCGATGTCCCAGATGCTGGCGTCGCCGCTGATGTTGGAGATGGACGGGAACCAGCCCAGCTTGACCGACAGGAAGAGGATCAGGATGTAAGCGACAAAGAATTCTGGAAAGGAGATCGACGAGAGGGTGAAGACATTGACGCCGCGATCGAACCAGGTGTTTCGGTACAAGGCCGCCATCAACCCCAGCCCGATGGCTATAGGCACCGCCAGCAGCGCCGCGTAGGCCGCCAGAATCAGCGTATTGCCCAGCCGTGAGGCAATCAGCTCGGCGATCGGGCGGTTGTTGGCCAGCGATCGGCCGAAATCGCCCTGAATGGCGCCACCCAACCAACTCACATAGCGTTCCACCGGTGGTTTGTCGATGCCCAGTTGGCGGCGGAACGCCGCCACCGTTTCCGGAGTGGCCGCTTGGCCGAGGATCTCCTCGGCGATATCGCCTGGCAGCAATTCGATGGCGGAGAAGATGATCAACGAGATGACGAACAGTGTGGCAAGGCCTAACCCTAGGCGCTGTAACACCATTTTCAGGAGCGGGTGCATTGCGACGCTCATCCTTTTTGGGGTCGATGGTTGGCATGAACGACGAACGCCGCCGCAGGTGGCGTTCGTCGATGTCAGGCGCTCCGTGCCAGCGGGCGATCGCCCAAACCGTCAACCCACTGCGCGGATACCTCTTCCAGCGTAGTCGGGAATGGGCAATCGGGCATGTCCGGACCAGATATGCGCCAGGCGTTCGACGAGTGCCGGCTGCGCCGGACACGCGCGGGACGCACAGGTATCTACATGAAGCAACATGTGTTCCGAAGTTGCCAGTACGGTGTCGTTGGCACTATCGGTCATGTCGTGCAGGATGCGAATACGCTTTTCGTCATAGCCGAGCAAACGTGTCTCCACGCGCAGCATGGCGCCGGCACCGACCTCGGCCAAGTGGCGCAGATGCGTCTCCACCGTGTACACGGAGAAGCCCGCCTCGCGGTAGTCGGCGTCCATGCCGATGGCCGCCAGGAAGGCATCGGTGGCCTCGCCGAACACCTGCGCATAGCGGAATTCGGTCATATGCCCGTTGTAGTCGGTCCACTCCTCGCGCACCGGAGTGTTGTGCAGATTCAGCGGCTTGGAGACATCGAATTCGGCCTGCTGCGGCACGGCCTGACCGCGGCCGATAAGCTGGCGCGTGAAGGTCTTGTGCACGGTGCCGGCGCCCCAATCCTTACCGGCCAGCGCACCAAGAATGGCCACGAGATTGTCGTCGCGGATACGCTCGAGCTCGCGCACCGTGTACTGACCGGATTGGGCGTCGGACTGGCTGGCGATGGTGTCGATCAACTCGTCGGTCAGCTCCGGCACATCGGTGAGCTTCGTCCACGGCCATTGCAGGCAGGGGCCGAACTGGCTGATGAAATGACGCATACCCGCCTCGCCGCCGGCGACGCGGTAAGTTTCGAACAAGCCCATCTGCGCCCAGCGCAGGCCGAAGCCGAAGCGGATCGCATCGTCGATCTCCTCGGTGGTGGCCACACCGTCCTTGATCAACCACAGCCCCTCGCGCCAGACCGCCTCGAGGAAGCGGTCGGCGATATGGGCATCGATCTCCTTGCGCACTACCAGCGGCTTCATGCCGATGCCGGTCAGCAGCTGCGCCGCGCGCTCGATGGCGGCCTTGTCGGTCTGCTCGCCGCCGACCAACTCGACCAGCGGCAGCAGGTACACCGGGTTGAACGGATGGGCGACCATGAACCGGCCAGGGTGTTGCATGACCGATTGCAGCCGCGTGGGCAGCAGTCCGGAGGTGGACGAGCCGACAATGGCATCCGCCGGCGCGTGCTTGTCGATCTCGATCAGCACCTCGTGCTTGAGGCCTTCGCGCTCGGGGGTGCTTTCCTGGATGTACTGGGCATCGGCCACTGCCTCGGCGATGGTCTTGACGAAGCTCAGGGCCCCGCGCGCGCCCAGCGTGCCACCGGTCATCTGCCGGTAGGCGCGCTCGGCATTGGCCAACACCTCGTCGACCAGTCGTTTGGCTTCGGGGTGCGGGTCGAAGACCTTGACGTCCACGCCGCTGAGGAGCAGGCGTGCGATCCAGCCGCCGCCGATGACGCCGCCGCCGATGGCAGCGGCACGCTTGAGGGTTTGCATGCTTGTCTTTCCTCGGTCAGAGAGCGCGTACTACGCCTGCCACCACCGCTCGACGATCTTCCAACCGTCGAGGAAGTTGTTGGAGGCCAGCTTGCCATGGGCGACGCGGTTGGAGCTGGCGTCCACGTAGTTGTTATACATCGGGATGATCGAACCGCCGTCGTCGCGCACCAGCGCCTGCATCTCGCGGTACATTTCGCGGCGCTTGTCATCGTCCAGTTCGGAGCGCGCGGTCACCAGCAATTGGTTGAAGCGCTCGTTGTCCCAGTGCGACTCGTTCCACTCCGCGCCACGGGCATAGACCATGGAGAACATCCAGTCTTCAGTCGGGCGGCCGTTCCAATAGCTGAAGCAGAACGGCTTCTTCAGCCACACGTTGGACCAATAGCCGTCATTGGGTTCGCGTTTGACGCTGATCTCGATACCGGCCTTGGCGGCGGTTTCCTGGAACAGCACGCCACAGTCCACGGCGCCTTCGAAGGCCGAGTCGGCCGCCGACAGCTCGACCTTCAGCGAGTCCATGCCAGACTTCTTTAAATAGAACTTCGCTTTGTCCGGGTCGTAGCTGCGCTGCTCCAGATCGCCGGCGAAGAACCGGTTGGGCGGGGCGATCGGGTGGTCGTTGGCCACCCGGCCATGGCCGCGCAGGATCTTCTGCACCAGCTCTTCGCGATCCAGCCCGTGTTTGAGGGCCAGGCGCACGTTGAGATCGTTGAACGGCGCCACGTCGCAGTGCATGGGGATGGTGTAGTGCGCGGTACCGGTGACCTCCTCGATGGTGATGTCCGGACGGCGCGCCAGCAGGCTGACGGTCTTGAGGTCCACACGATCGATGGCGTCGACCTCGCCGGTGACCAGGGCGTTCTGGCGGGCGGTGGCGTCGTTGATCACCAGGAGGGTGACCTCGTCGAACCAGGCGCGGTCGCTCTTCCAATAGTCTTCGCGGCGCTTGAGGTGCAGGCGGACGCCGGGTTCGAAGTCGGTGAGCACATAGCCGCCGGTGCCGACGCCGGAATCGACGTCCATTTTGCCGTCCGCGGTGGCGGGCATGATGATCAGGTGGTAGTCGGCGGCGACGAAGGGGAAGTCGGCGTTACCCTCCTTGAGCTCGAAGACCACGACGTGATCGCCATCGGCACGGATGTCGGTTATCGCATCGAGGATGGACTTGGCGGCGGACTTGGAGTCCTCGCCACGGTGGTGGTTGTACGATGCGATGACATCGGCGGCGGTCAGCGTCTTGCCGTTGGAGAAGGTCACGCCCCGGCGCAGCTTGAATGTCCAGGTTCTGGCATCGGCGGACGGTTCGATGGACTCGGCCAGCTCCGGCACGATGTTGCCGTCGGCGTCGATCTCCACCAGATTGTTGCACACCCCACCGAGCATGGCGTAGATCACAGGCCCGGCCGAAAACGTCGCCGGGTCGATGGCATCGGACGTGGCGCCGTTGGAGCAGCCCAGGCGGAAGTGTCCACCGCGTTTGGGCGTCGCCTGTGCGAACGCGCCTCCGGGCAGGGTCAGCATCAGGCCGCCGGCGGCGGCACCTTTCAATACGTCGCGGCGGGTCAGATCGAAGGACCAGTTCATGAATGTTCTCCTAAGGAATGCGCTACCAGCGCTTGGCGAGCTTCAAGCGTTCGCGAACCTGCGCCGGGGTCAGCAGGTTGACGTTCATGGCTTGCAGAATCGTCACCGCCCGCTCGACCAAGTCGCCATTGCTGGCCAGTACGCCCTTGCTCAGGAAGAGGTTGTCCTCCAGCCCCACGCGCACGTTGCCGCCGGCCAGTGCGGCCATGGCCACGTACGGCAGTTGCATACGGCCGATGGAGAACATGGAATACGTCCAGCCGGCGGGGATGTTGTTGACCATGGCCATCAGGCTGTTGAGATCGTTCGGCGCGCCGAAAGGGATGCCCATACACAGCTGGATCATCACCGGGTCGTCGATCAGCCCCTTGTCCACCAGGTGCTTGGCCAGCCATAGATGACCGGTGTCGAAGACTTCGATCTCCGGCCGCACGCCCAGGGCCTGCACGCGGCGGGCCATGGCTTCGAGCATGCCGGGCGTGTTGGTCATGATGTAATCGGCTTCGGCGAAGTTCATCGTGCCGCAGTCGATGGTGCAGATCTCCGGGAGTAACTCGGTCACATGCGCCAGGCGCTCCTCGGCGCCGACCATGTCGGTCTGCTCGGCATTCAACGGTAAGGGTTGTTCGATGGACCCGAGCACCAGGTCGCCGCCCATACCGGCGGTCAGGTTGAGTACCACGTCGGTACCCGAGTCCCGCACACGGGCGACGACCTCGCGGTACAGCGCCGGGTCGCGCGAGCCTTTGCCGGTCTCGGGGTCACGGACGTGGATGTGGGCAATGGCCGCGCCCGCCTTGGCCGCCTCGATGGCCGCATCGGCGATCTGCTCCGGCGTGACCGGCACCTTGTCGCTGCGGTCGGTCGTGCCGCCTGAGCCTGTTACCGCACAGGTGATGAATACATCCCACTTCATAGTCCACCTCCGGTCGAATCGTCGCATTTCGGGTTGAACCCAGGATGCGCGTGAGCAAAACGCGATATTTTGCAAAATCTGTCATATGTTTTGCGCATGGAGACAAAGCGATTATTGCGTTTCAGCTTTCTGCTGCTGGACGGCTTTTCCAACATGGTGCTCGCCAGTGCCGTGGAGCCGTTGCGTGCCGCGCGTGACCTGTCCACCCGCGAGGGCTTCGAATGGCGTCTGCTGACACTCGACGGCGGGGCCGCCATCAGCTCCAGCGGGCTGGCTATCCAGCCTCAGGGCACGCTGGAGGAGGGGGGGGCGGCTGATGCCTTGTTCGTGGTGGCGGGGTATGGCTTCCGCGGCTTCGCTACACTGCCGATACTCGGTCGGTTGCGGCGGGCGGCCCGTCGGGTCACGCATGTCGGCGCCCTGGACAGCGGGTCCTGGTTGCTGGCGGCCGCGGGCTTGCTGGACGGCCGCCGGGCCACCATCCACTGGCAAGAGCTGGACAGCTTCCAGGAGGCCTTCCCGCAGGTCACGGTGGCCACCGACCGTTATGTCATCGATGGGCACCGCATTACCGCCGGCGGCGCGACCACGGTGATGGACCTGATGGTGCGGCTGATTCGCGATCACAGTGGCAACGCCCTGGCATTCGATGTCAGCAACCTGTTCATCTACGACGTCGAGCACGGCGGGCGCGAGGGACGCGGCGCGCGCAGCCGCTCGCTGATGGCGCGGGCGCCGCAGTTGATCAAAGCCATCACGGAAATGCGCCGCACCGTGGCCGACCCGCTTGCCCTGGAGCACATCGCCGCCGTGGCCGCCTGTTCGCTGCGCACCCTGGAGCGCTTGTTCGTGCGCGAAATGGAGGTTTCGGCCGGCCGCTACTACCAGATGGTCCGGCTCAAGCATGCCCGCGCGCTGGCGGAGGAGACCGCGCTGAACACGGCGGAAATCGCCGAGCGATGCGGCTTTGCGTCATCTTCGACCTTATCGCGTGCCTTCTCGCAGCACTTTGGCGTGTCGATACGCGAGTTGCGCAAGCGCCGTCTGCGGCACAACACGGGCCGCGGCGATACGCCGTGAGCGGTTTGGCCATTGGTTGAATTGACTTGTGATCCGCCCCGTTTTCTCATCGACGATGCGAATGCACTGGGGGTTGCGGTGGCGTACGAACGAGAACTCGATACCATCGTGGCGCCATGTGACGTGCTGTTGATCGTCCCGCCATTTTCCGGTTTGGAGCGGCCCAGCCTGGCCATGCACGTATTGCAGGCTTGTGCGAGGGATGCAGGTTTCTCCACCAGCGTGTTTTACGCCAATCTGTCCTACGCACAATGGATTGGTGAGCAGGGCTATCTATCGGTATGCGCCATGCCACCGGGCTGGTTCATTGGCGAGCGGCTTTTTTCGCGTCTGGCGTACGACCTTCCGCCCCTTGGAAATGACCGCGGCCAGCATGTGGCCGATGAGCTCCGGCGCCTGAAGCATCAGGGCAGCATCGGTGGTCCGCCGCTGGTGCTGCGCGAACTGCACGCGATGGAGGCCACGGCCGAACGCTGGCTGCGTTGGTTGGCGCCGGCGCTCTTGTCGAAGCTGCCGGCGGTCGTAGGCTGTACGTCGAGTTTCGAGCAGACGGCCGCGGGCATTGCTCTGTTGCGGGCCCTCAAGCAGCAACGTCCCGACGTATTGACCGTCATCGGCGGCGCCAACTGCGAGGATGCAATGGGTGAAGGCATGGCCGCCCTGAGCCCGTATCTCGATGTCGTCTTCTCCGGCGAGAGCGAGCGTGCATTCGTGGACGTTCTCAACGGCTTGCGTGCCGGGTGCCGGCCGACACAGCGCATCGTCAAGGGTGAGCCGTGCATGGATCTGGATGCCTTGCCCACCCCGGATTTCAGTGAGTACTACCACCAGCTGGATACGTTTCTTCCTGCCAGTTCGTTGAAGACCAAGGGCAAGATCTTCCTGCCGTACGAAACCAGCCGCGGATGTTGGTGGGGACAGAAAAGCCATTGCACCTTCTGCGGTATCAGCAGCGAGAGCATGGGGTTTCGCAAAAAGTCACCGGACCGGGTGATCGCCGACTTGCGCAGCCTGTCGGCGTCGCACCCCACGGACATCGTGGCCATGGCCGACAACATCATGCCGCAGGCGTACTACCAGACCCTATTGCCGCGCCTGAAGGCCGAGTTGCCACCGTTGTTCATTTTCTATGAGTTGAAAGCGAACATGGGGCTGCGGCACATGCGGCTGTTGCACGAGGCCGGTGTGAGGGAGATTCAACCCGGCATCGAGGCCTTGTCGACCGGTTTGCTGAAGCTGATGGCCAAAGGCGTGACGGCCTCTCAGAACATCGCCACGCTGCGCCATGCCAGGGCCCTGGGAACCTATGTCCAGTGGAACCTCCTGTGGGGCTTTCCAAACGATGAGCTGGCCCACTATGAAGAGACCCTGGCACTGCTGCCCCTCATTCGGCATCTGCGCCCACCGCGCGCGTTCTACCCCATTGTGCTGGACCGGTTTGCTCCCTATTTCACCCGGCCCGGCGGCTTTGGCATTGCAAACCTTACCCCGCTGGCCGGCTATGCGGATGTGTTTCCGGCCGGTGCGGCAATCGACAAGCTTGCGTACTACTTCAGCGGAACCTTCCGCTCGGGCTCCCGCGACAACCCGGCGGTCGTTGCAGCCATCGCGCACGAGGTCGCTGCGTGGCGGGCGGCTTGGTACGGTGGCCGGCAGGCGCCGCCGCAACTGAACGTTACGCGCGATGGCGACCGGTTTCTGCTCGAGGACACTCGGACATCCGGCGTAGAGGGAAGGCTTGAAACGATGGATCGCGAGCAGGCGGTGACCGCACTACTGAGCAGGCCGGGTTACAGCATGGACCCTGATATCCGCCGATGGGCGCTTGAGCGTAAAGTGGCCATCGACCTCGACGGTGGCCTTGTCCCATTGGCAACCGCGTCGCTGGATGTACTGGCCACGTTGGAGGATGACGGGGGAGGGTCTGCGTCGCTCGCTGATCGACACCGTGGTGTCGTGGCGGCATCCATGCCGCCGTAAATCCAGTCTCAGGCCCGTATCGACTGAATGCGCTCGGCCGCAATGGCTGCCTGGGTGCGATTGACCACGCCCAACTCGCGAAAAATGGCCATGCAATGGACTTTGATGGTGCCTTCCGCCAAGCGGAGGGTGCGGGCGATCTCTTTGTTCGACTTGCCATCCCTGAGTAGATACAGCACTTCCATTTGCCGTGCGGTGAGGGGGTTGGATGGAGATGAGGGTTCGTCACCGTGCCAGTCGGGCAGTCGGTCATCCATGGCTTGCGGTCTTGGGCCGGAGGAGGCGTCCGTGATTGCGGGAAGCGGTGTGCGGAACGTGGCCAACAGGCGCCGGATGGTCGATTGGGCCGCGCTGAAGTCTCCGCCCACATCGAAGAGCGTCAGGATCATCGTATCGCTATGGCGTTCTCTCAACCGCTGGACATTTGCCAGCTCCCTCAAATCATACGAGCTGAGGCAGGCAATGATCAGCTGAAAGGTTTCACCCGCTTCCAGCATATCCAGCGCGCGCTCCAGATTCACGGTTTCGAAAACGGTGAGGTTATCGGGTTTGTCCGGAATAAGACGCTGTAATGAAGTGCCCAAGTGCTCGTGAATACCGACGGCTAAAATTCGATGCATGACGCTGTTCCTCCTCGCCCGAAAGTGAGATGACGACCCTGTGCCAGCCGACTGTTCCGCCCTTTGCGGGCGTGCCTGACGAGGCTTCTCACTATCATTACCAGTGGTTATTGACTCCTTGAACCATCTCTATGGTTTTCGATTCCTTCACCTCCGAGGTTAACACTGGTGACATCATCCATATGGTACTGATCGATCGGAATCCGATACTTTCCTGCACGTATAGGATCACTGGAGCCTGTATTGCAACGATCCTCCGATCAACAAAAACCCCTTGTTTTGCCACCGTTCATCCATGAGGCGTCCTGCCCTCACCTGCCCATGTATATTCATGGACCATGCAATCAACTAAAGCGAGGTGCCTGAAAAAAATTAGCAAACTTAGTCAGTTGCGAACCTAGCACCGAATCATGCAGGTATAAACTGCACTCGTGCTGATGTTTGCGATAAGTTGAAATAATGCCTAGGCTTGTTTTATGACTTGCTAAACATTTCCTGTGGCAGCGTCGACGGACGCAAGGTGATTCTTTCACAGAAACGACGTGGTGCGCGAAACATCGTATCGCCGGAACCCCGCCTCCGTTTGAAGACCAAGCAGCCTGCGACACACGGGCGCCGCCCGTGTGTCA
>CBFGWV010000052.1:0-21295 GCA_965652545.1 uncultured Candidatus Competibacteraceae bacterium
CTGGCAAGGGTAACTGTAGTCTATGGTTCTGGTGGGGTGTGACCCGCGTTCCTCGCATGGTGGCGTCGGTGGGCGTCAGGCGCCAGAACCCGCCCGGGACGAGCCGGTAGGTCGTGTTCTGACGCGCTGTTAATACATCCGTGTACGCTCGACGGCAGCATCCATGCTGCCGTCGGTCGGCCCACGACCTACCGGCTCGTCCGCAGGCTCACAGCTGTGGCTGCCCAAGGCGAGAAGCGCGGGTAACCTCCGTGAGTTAATGCTGCCACAGCGAGGCCATTATGCTGATGGTTTCTCGAAGCTGTGCGTGTTGGCTGTGTTATGCAACAAATGTAAGGGGCGTTGAATGATAGAAGAAACAGTAACTTTGTATAGGCCGACCGGCCCGAAAGAGCTGGACCTGGTCCGGCAGAGTGGCTTCAAGAGATGGCCGCCTCGTTTGCCGGGGCAGCCGATTTTTTATCCCGTTGCTAATGAGGGCTATGCTAAGCAAATTGCCACTCAATGGAACATCAAGGATAGTGGTGTGGGCTATGTCACTCGCTTCGAGGTTAAAAAATCCTTCATGGACCGTTATCAGGTGCAGCAGGTAGGTGGATCAATTCATGCAGAGTGGTGGGTTCCAGCAGAGGAGCTAGAAGAGTTGAATGACAACATCGTCGGCATTATCGAGGTCATCGGTGAGTACCGTGCAGATGCATGACTAGGCCTTTCTCGACGCATCTGGTCGGTCGAGTCGACGAGCGAGCGATCTTTCTTCCGCAGCGGAGGTTGCAGAGCAGGTGGCTCGTGCAACCGGACGGCTCACCACTCGATAGGCTTGAGCAGACTTGAGTGATACTATAGTGGCACTTGCTTGAGGGTTGTCCGATGAAAGTAGAGCTGGTAACTAATCTGAAGCGCCAAGCGACTAAAATTCTTGCGGATTTGCACAAAAGCAAAGAGGCAGTTCTGATCACCGAACATGGCCAGCCGTCAGCCTATCTTGTCGATGTTCAGGATTACGAATTTATGCAGCGCAGGTTGGCGCTGCTTGAGGGATTGTCCAAGGGAGAAAGGGCGGTTCTTGAGGGTAGGACGACCTCGCATGTACAAGCCAAGGAGCGGATGCAGAGGTGGCTGAAGTAGTCTGGACAAATCCGGCGCTGGATCAGTTGGAAGAAATTGCAGAGTATATAGCCCTGGACAAGCCAGAGGCTGCTTCACGCCTTATGACGGTGATATTCTCAACTGTCGATCGCCTTGAGCGGTTTCCGGATTCTGGTCATGTGCCATCCGAGCTTCCCAATTCGATTTACCGGGAGCTGTGCATAGGCCCGTGTCGCATTTTCTACCGGCGCGAGGGCGGTATGGTTTTGATTGTTCATGTCATGCGCGAGGAAAGGCAACTGCGCAAGTTCCTTTTGGATGTTTGAACTGGACAGCCAGTTTGCAATCTGTTGCACGCGATCAGCAGCTTGGGTGCGTGAATAGTGGCATTGATACAGTGAGGGATTCGCATGGTGAAGGGGGCGTGTCCATAGTCGTTCGCTGCGCTACAGATTGAAGATCTGGAGAAACTCGTGCCGCTGTTTGACGCACAGGAGCTGTACGAGTCGCAAGGGTGGACGCGAATTGACGCGTTCCTCTACTACACTTTGGGCTGTAGGCACGACCAGCACTTCAGCCTACGGTGCGTTTCGCGGTCGTGAGGATGCGAGACGGTTCTTCTGAGGCTGCCGTCAGCCGCAAAGGAGCTCGGTTCTCAAGCCCTGGAAGCGCAGGAAGTCCCGGTCGAACGTGACGACCGAAGCCCCGTGCTCCAGTGCCAGTGCTGCCAGATGTGCGTCGTTGATGAGATTCCCCGCAGCCCCGGTCTGTCGCAGCAGACTGTCGAGAATGGACAAGTGGTCTACGTCCGGGTGCAGCCAGCGAACTGCTGGGGAATCGGTCAGTGATCGCAGCCAGTCGAGGGCTTGTTCACCGGTCAATGGGTTTGCGTTGATCCGGCCGTTAGTGACGATGCGCAGGAACGCGAGCGCGACCAGGACACTGAGACCTAGCGTCTCGCTGCGCGCACGCGCCTGCTCCAGCCACTGCCGCGCCATGGCGTGGTGTGGGTGGTCGTTGGCGCAGGCGGCGATCAGTACATTTGCATCGACGAGCTTCATTTGCCCAGCGTCCGTTTGGCGGCCAGGGCGTCGTCCTCCAGTTCGCCAGCCGTTTGCAATGCCTTGATCACGGCCACGTCCGAGCGCGTGCCCAGCGCATAGGTGGGCAAGGGCTCGCAAACTTTGCTGGGGGTGGTGCCGGAGAGCCCGCGCCGGAGGGCATCGTTGACGACTTGCTTGAAAGGCTGCCCGCTCATCCGGGCTTCGCGCTTGAGTAGGGCGGCAATGTCGTCGTCCAATGTCAGAGTCGTACGCATGCGAGCATCACGATGGCTTTAACAAAGCATCATGATGTCTATACTTGCTCTGACGGTCAAATTGATGGCCGGCCAGTAGTCGGTACGGTCTTGCCCTCCATGCCAAGACCCTCTAGCGTGACCCGCGTGCTGAGCACATCTGCTAAACCCTACGGTCAGCCTTGGAGTCGTTCATGACCACAGTCGATCTCCACACCCACAACGACGGCTCGCAGTCACGCCCGGTGCTTGTGATGGGGCATACGCTGGCGACGGACCACACGATGTGGGGGCCGCAGGTGGCGGCGTTCTCGAAGGACTATCATCTGGTGCGCCTCGATTTCCGCGGTCACGGGCGCAGCCCGGCGCCGGAGGGGGCGTACACGCTGGATGAGCTGGCCGACGATGTGATCGCGCTGATGGATCGCCTCGGCGTGCGCAGGGCGCATTACCTGGGCATCTCCATGGGCGGGATGATCGGCCAGGTGCTGGGTATCCGCTATCCCGAGCGTTTCGACAAACTGGTGCTGGCCAGCACCAGCAGCGAGCTGCCGTCGCAGGGCAGGGCGGCGTTCGATGAGCGCATCAAGACGGTCCGCGACGGCGGTATGGAACCCCAGGTCGAGCCGACGCTGGGGCGATGGTTTACCGACGAATACCGTCAGCGTACGCCGGAGGTGGTCGAGCGCATCGCCTCGCTCATCCGCCGTACCCCGCCGGCGGGGTTCATCGGCTGGTGCGAGGCGATCAAGGGTCTGGACCTCACCGGCCGGCTTGGACGTATCAAGAACCCGACTCTGGTGTTGTCCGGAGCGGCCGACCCCAGTGCGCCGCCGGCGGCTGGTGAGGTGATCGCCAAGGCCATTCCGGGGGCGGATTTCCACGTCATCCCGGAAGTGAGGCATCAGGTGTCCATCGAGGCTGCCGGCACTTTCAACCGTCTCGTGCTGGAGTTCCTCGCACGGGAATGACGTCGCGCAGTCCGGACATCTTGCGCTAGCCTCCAGACGAAACGAAACCTGCGGAGGTTGCCGTGAGCTGGAAAACCGCGTATCGCTCGTTCTATTACCTGGATGCCCCGGAGCCCGACGACCCGGTGCTGTCGCAGTCGGACACGGCGCTGCTGTGCATCGACGTGCAGAACGTCTACACCAAACGCCCTGATCGCGGCACGCTGGATGAGGCCGGCAAGGCGGCCTACGATCGCTGGACGCCGTTTCATGAGCGGCTGGACGGCACGGTGATACCCACGGTTGCGCGCTTGCAGAAGGCGTTCCGCGGCGCGGGAATCGAAGTGCTCCACGCGCGTATCGCCTGCCACACCAAGGACGGGCGCGACCGCTCGCTGAGCCAGAAGAAGCCGGGGTTCAACAATGTCTTGCTGCCCAAGGACGAATGGGAGAGCCAGATCGTCCCGGCACTGGCCCCTGTCGGGGACGAGATCGTCGTCACCAAGACGACCGACTCGGCACTCACCGGCACCAACTTGCGGTTGATACTCCATAACCTGGGCATCAAGCATGTGGTCTGCGCGGGGCTGTTCACGGATCAGTGTGTGGCATCGACGGTGCGCTCGCTGGCGGATGAGAGCTTCGATGTGTTGGTGATCGAGGATGGCTGCGCGGCCGGTGTGGAGACCTTGCACCACCGCGAGTTGGAGATCATCAACATGATCTACTGCCACGTGCTGTCCGCGGACGAGCTTCTGGGCCTGATGGGACTTGTTTGAAGTGCTCCTGAATCTCTGAATCTTTCGGAGTAGCCCCGCTGCTGCATCGCGGCGAGACGCTTGCGTACGGTCGGGTGCGGTACCATGACCGTTCCCGCCTGATGATCGAACGACCGATGCACTGTCCCCAGAGGTGTTTGTGAACGCTGCGAAGACGCGCAGTTTCGGCCGCGCGGCCGGTATCGCCTGCACGGCCGCTTCCGGCACCTTGCTGGCGACCATGGACGCCATCGGCAAACACCTCAGCACCGAGATGCCTGTCATGCAGGTGGTGTGGGCGCGCTACGCTTTTCATGCGCTGGTGGTGCTGGCTGTGTTCGCAAGCCAGGCGGGGTTCGGGTTTTTGCGCACCAACGCGCCTTGGCTACAAGGCTTGCGGGCGTTGGCGATGTTCGTCGTCACCGCGTGCTTGTATACGGCGGTGCGCACCGTGCCGCTGGGTGACGCCACGGCCATTTTGTTTTTCGCCCCCGTGCTGGTGACCTTGCTGGCGGGGCTGGTGCTGGGCGAGTACGTCGGGCCGCGTCGGCTGGCGGCCGTGGTGGTGGGGTTTCTCGGTGTGCTGGTGATCATCCGTCCCGGGGTGCAGACGGTGCAACCGGAGTTGTTGCTGCCCTTGCTGGGGGCGGTGGCCTTGTCGATCTACTTCTTGACGACGCGTTATATCGGCGTGCGGGATACCGCACGGACCAGCCTGTTCTACGCGGTGGCCGCCGGCTCGGTCGTCCTGACCCTGCTCGCGCCGGTGTACTGGCAATGGCCGAACCCCGGTCAGTGGGGGTTGATGGTCACCATGGGCTTTCTGGGCGCCGGTGGCCATTTGCTGCTGATTCTGGCGTTCAGCCAGGTGCCGGCGGCGGTGCTGTCGCCGTTTCTCTACGCCCAGTTGTTGTCGGCGGTGGTGCTCAGCATCGCCGTGTTCGGCGATGTGCCCGATGCCGGCATGATCGCCGGCACCGTGATGCTGGTGGGAAGTGGCTTGTATATCTGGTATCGCGAGGTCATCCGTGGGGCCGGGCGCCGGGTGAAGGCGGGTAGTTGAGCCCCACAGACGCCTAACAATCGCCGACGCGCCGGCCTTTGTACTCGTGTTTCATGGTCATGTTCATGCCCTGAACATTGCCGTGCAGGGTCATATGCCCGTTCATGCTGTCGCCGGAGAAGGCGATTTCCCCCTGAGCGTCCATCGTGCCCCCCTGCTCCAGGGTGCAGTCCATGCGCCACTTCACGGTGTTGCCGGAGGTGTCGTTCTCCACCATCTGGCAGGCGATGCCCTGTTCGCTGGGCGGTTCGATGACCGCGTCCTCCGGTTTCATGCATTGGGTCTGGGTAAAAGTCTGCGGCTGGACGGGCATGCCTTCCATGGTCGCCGTCGTGGTCACTTCCCACCGCCCGGCCTGCATGTCCAGGGCGATTGCATTGCCGCTTGCCACTGCCATGGCGGCGGCGATGATCAGGTACTTCATGGGTACTCCCCGCACGAACGCGCTTTCTAGATCCTGCCGGGGACAATAGCAGACGCTGACAGGGTAGGGGATCGGCGCGGCAGTTGGTATGGATTGGCGGTATCAGTAAACTGGCGCCGTTTCAACACTACGATGGATTACTGCGCTTGGACGATACGGTCGCCGCCACTGCCCCGCCGCCCGCGGTGGACATGATAGTCCGTACCCGCAATCGCCCTGCCTTGCTGGCCCGTGCGCTGGGCGCATTGAGCACGCAAAATCATCGACCGCTGTCGGTGATCGTCGTCAATGACGGCGGCGAGCCGGTCGATGCCATCGCCGAGCGGTTCCGCACGCAGTTCGATGCTCTGGTCGTCGTCGACCACGATGTCTGCCGCGGCCGTGCGGCAGCGGCGAATGCCGGGCTTGCACGCACTCGTGCCGAATGGGTCGGGTTTCTGGATGACGATGACACCGTCGACCCGGATCATTTAAGCGCACTGGTGCGTGCCGGCGAGGCCAGTGGCGCGCAATTGGTGTATGGCGGTATTCGTTGCATCGATGCCGATGGCCAGCCGCTGATGGTGTACAACGATGCCTTCGATCCGGTGCTGTTGCGGCTGGAGAACTACCTGCCCATCCATTCAGTGCTGTTCCGGCGGGCGTTGCTCGATCGCGGCCTGCGGTTCGATACCGCATTCGATCTGTTCGAAGATTGGGACTTCTGGTTGCAGGCCGCCGAGCATACCGCGTTCCATCACATCGACCGGGTAACCGGTACGTATCATCTGGCCGGCGGGCAGGGTTCGGGGTTGTTTGGCAATGAGGCGGCGCAACGCGAGGCCGCGCGGCGCATTTTCACCAAGTGGAGCCCGCGGTGGCCGGCCGACCTGAGTCTCGCCCTGTGGGAGTACGCCCGGCAGGCTCCGCGTTTGGCCGATCGGGTGGCCCGTAGCGAGGCCAAGCTGCATACCGTACTGGAGGACCATCGGCAACTGGCCGAATTGCTGAGCGCGGCCGGGCGACGTGAGGCCGAACTGTCTGCATCGCTACAAGCGGCGTTCGCGCGGGTCGGTGAGCTGACCGCAGACGGCGAGCGTCTGGGCGCGGCCTTGCAAGGTGCGATGGACGAGTACCGTGGCGCGATGGCCTTGCTCGAGCGTGAGCAGCTCAGCGTCGTCAGGCCGCTGGCCCGGCGGGGCAAACGCGTGCTCAGAAGGGTGTGGAAGCGGCTTCCAGAGCGCTGGCGGGCGCGCTTGTGGCGGCGGATTCGGCCAGCGGCACAGGCGCTTGCGCCATTACCGACCGTCGATATGGCCGAGCAGGCCCGTTGGTGTGATCGCATCCGCGAGTCCGGCCTGGCGGGCAGGTTCGATGTCATCGTGTTCCCGGTCATCGACTGGCACTTTCGCATCCAGCGGCCGCAGCACTTGGCGCGCGAGCTGGCGGCCAAGGGCCACCGCGTGGTGTACCTGACCACCGAGTTCTACCGCAGCGACAGCGACGGCGGCTTCCGTGTGTTGGAGTCGCCGTTGCCCAACGTTTTTGTGGTGCAGTTGGGTATGCGGCTGCCGCATCCGCGCTTGTACGAGACACCATTGACCGCCGAGCAGGCACGCGGCCTTGCGGCGGCCTTGCGCACGCTGGGGGAGCACTGCGGCTTCGGTCGTTGCGTATCCATTGTCGACCTGCCGTTCTGGCGCCCGGTGGCCGCGGCCTTGCCGGCCAACCTCATGGTCTACGACTGCATGGACTACCACGCGGGCTTTTCCACCAATGCCGGTGGCATGCTGGCCGAGGAGGAGGCCTTGTTGGCCCAGTGCGACCTGCTGCTGACCAGCTCGGCACGGCTGGATGCGCTGATGCGCGAGAAAGCCCCCGGCAAGCCGGCGGCGCTGATCCGCAACGGTGCGGAAGTGGACATGTTCGCAAAGCGGCCGGCGGTCGTTCAGGGACGCGACGAGCGGCCGGTGATCGGCTACATCGGCGCGATTTCGGAATGGTTCGACATGGACTTGGTCGTTGCCTGTGCCCGCGCCAATCCGCAGTGGCAGTTCGTGCTGGTGGGTTCAACCTTCGGTTGTGATGTGAGCGACGCGACGACCGTGCCGAACATCCGCTTCGTCGGCGAGGTGGCCTATGTCGAACTGCCCGGCTGGCTGTACAGCTTCGATGTCTGCCTGATTCCCTTCAAGCTCAATGAGCTCACCGCCTGCACCAATCCGGTGAAGGTCTATGAGTACCTCAGCGCCGGTAAACCCGTGGTCGCCACCCGCATGCCGGAATTGGAGGCCATTGCCGATCAGGTCCGTCTGGCTGATGACGCGCCGGGGTTTGCCCGTGCCATTCAGGATGCCCTCGTCGACGGCCGCGACCCGGCCAACGCGGCGGCCCGCAGTGCATGGGCGGCCGGGCACAGCTGGTACGCGCGGGTGGGGCAATTGGAGCACGCCGTGGCGGCGTGCTACCCACCGGTCAGCGTCATTGTTCTGTGCTTCAACAACCTTGCGCTGACCCGCGCCTGCCTGGAGAGTATCGAGCGGCACAGCCACTACCCGGCGCTGGAGCTGGTGGTGGTGGACAACGCCTCGAGCGACGGCACGCGCGAGTACCTGAGCGCGTTCGCCAGCGAGCGGCCGTGGGTGACGCTACGCCTGAACGAGACCAATCGCGGATTTGCCGGAGGCAACAACGACGGCATGGCCGTCGCTGGCGGCGAGGTGCTGATCCTGCTCAATAACGATACGGTGGTCACCACGGGTTGGGTGCAGGGCCTGGTGCGCCACTTGCAGCAGGACCCCGGTCTTGGCCTGGTCGGGCCGGTCACCAACAATATCGGCAACGAAGCCATGGTTGACTTGGGCTACGCTGATGTGGAGGCGATGCCTGCGGCGGCAGCGGCGTACACCGGTACCCATGCCCGACAGCGATTTGCAAACAAGACGTTGGCGTTTTTCTGTGTGGCGCTCCGGCGTTCGGTGTTCCAGGCCGTGGGGGGGCTGGACGAGGACTTCGGGGTCGGCTTTTTCGAGGATGACGACTACTGCAACCGCGCGCGCCAGGCGGGCTGGCGCCTGGCGATCGCCGATGATGTCTTCGTCCATCATCATCTGTCGGCCACGTTCAACACATTGAGCCAGGCACGCAAGCAGGCGTTGTTCGAGGCCAACAAGAAGATCTACGAATCCAAGTGGGGGGCTTGGGAACCGCATCGCTACCGTCCGAGGTCCCCCGCATGAAACCCCACCTGCTCTGCATCGTCGGCACCCGGCCGGAGGCCATCAAGATGGCGCCGGTCATCCTCGCGCTCAAGGCCCAGCATTGGGCGCGGGTCACCGTGGCGGTCACCGCGCAGCACCGCGACCTGCTCGATCAGGTGTTTCCGGTGTTCGGCATCGCACCCGATGTTGATCTGGACCTGATGACCCGCGACCAGAGCCTGGCCGATCTGTCGGCGAAGGTGTTGAGTGGGTTGGACGGCATCTATCATGATCTGGCGCCCGATCTAGTAATCGCCCAGGGGGATACCACAACCGTGGCCATGGCGGCACTGGCGGCGTTCTACCGGCGCATACCATTTGCCCATGTCGAGGCCGGCTTGCGCACCGGCGACCTGTCCAAGCCATTCCCCGAAGAGCTCAACCGCGTGCTGGCCGGTCGGCTTGCAGCACTGCATTTCGCACCCACCACGGCGGCGCGCGATGCGCTCCTGGCTGAGGGGACGAACCCATCTACCGTGCAGGTCACTGGCAACACGGTGATCGATGCCCTGCTCATGGTGAAGGACGATGCCCGTCTGAACGTGACTGAGCTTAGCCCGCAACGGCGGACGATCCTGATGACCGCACACCGGCGCGAGCACTTCGGCGAGCCGATGCGCGAGCTGTTCCTGGCCGCGCGGCGGCTGGTGGATGCGCATGACGATACCCAGTTGCTGTACCCGGTGCACCCCAACCCGGCGGTGCGATCACTGGCCGACGAGGTGTTGGCTGGCCACCCGCGCATCGTGCTCTGCCCGCCGCTGGAGTACCTGCCGTTCGTCGCCGCCATGCGTGAGGCCACGCTGATTCTCACCGATTCCGGCGGTGTGCAGGAGGAAGCGCCGGCCTTGGGCAAGCCTGTACTGGTTATGCGCGAAACCACCGAGCGCCCCGAGGCCGTGGATGCCGGTGTCGCCCGCCTGGTCGGGCGCGACGGCGACCGTCTCGTTGCCGAGGCCAGCCGTCTGTTGACCGACCCCGATGCATACCGCGCGATGGCCAGAGGCGTATCGCCTTATGGTGATGGGCTTGCGGCGGGACGGATCGCTCAGGCATGCCAGGCTTTTCTCGGTGGCTGAGCAGGGCGCCGGCATCATCTATTGCGCACCGGTGCGCTGGTGCAGTTACGAGCAGCGCCCGCACTATCTGATGCAGGCCTTGCTGGCGGCCGGTGCGGTGGACCGTGTGCTGTGGCTGGAGCCCTATGCCCAGCGCTGGCCGCGCTGGAGCGACCGCGTCCGCGTGGGCGGTCGCGTGCATGCCCAAGGCACCCGGGCACACCCGCGCATCGAGGTGCTTGCGGTGCCGGCGCTGCCTATCGAGCCCCTGCGGGTGGGCGGTTGGCTCAACCGCTATCTGTGCTGGTCGCCGCTGTGGCAGCGGGTGGTTGATTTCGTCGGCGGCCGGTCATGCCTGCTCGCTGCCGGCCGGCCTAGCGCACTGGCGATCATGCTGGCCAGCCGGCTACCGGGTCTGCCCTTGTGGTACGACGCGATGGACGATTTTCCATGCTTTTATCGCGGCGCGGCGGCGCGCAGGCTGGCCGTGCAGGAGGCTGCGCTCGCCGCTCGGGCGGACTTGCTGACGGTTTCGTCGACGCATCTGGCACACAAGTTTCAGGCATTGTCCCGGTCACCGTCGATGGTCGCCAACGCCACCTGCGCGCAGCGCTTTCCGCCGCCGACGTTGCGCGCACCGGCCAGCAGGCCGGTGCTGGGCTATGTCGGTGCGGTCGCCGAATGGTTCGACTGGGCATGGGTCATCGCACTGGCAAAAGCGGTACCGGAGGCGCGGATCCCCATCCATGGACCAGTCTTCTGCCCGCCACCGTCGCTGCCGTCAAACGTCGAACTGCGCCCCGCCGGCGATCACGACGCCATGATTCAGGCCATTGCCGGGTTTTCCTGCGGGTTGATTCCATTCAAGGTCAATGCGCTGACCATGGGCGTCGACCCGATCAAATACTACGACTACCGTGCGCTGGGCGTGCCGGTGCTCAGTTCGCCGTTCGGCGAAATGGCGGCTCGCCACGGCATTGGCAGCGTGGGTTTGTGGAGCGGCGAGGGCAACCCCTGGCCCTTGCTGGATCGGCTCATGAGCTGTGCCGATGCACCCGGAGCGGTGGCCGCGTTCCGATGCGAGAACGACTGGCACCGCCGGGTGGCCGACAGCGGGCTCGATCAGCGGGTATCGGCGCTTGCCCGTCACACCTCCCGGGGCTCCGCCCCGGCGCTGTCCTGAGTCCACTGGCCTCCGGCATCGGAACTCCCACGCTCCGGGAGAGTCTGCCTCAACGCATCGCCGCAAGCCCTGCACGCATGGGAGGCCAGTGCAAATTGAGGTAGTCTTACCCGCGACAAGGGGGGTATCCAATACGTGTAGGGATGATGGGTTGGGCGTGCGACGGGCCGGGCGAACCCAGGCTGACCGGGCGCGGGCAGGGTGGTCTACACGGCGCCCGTGCAGGCGTGATGAGAATCAGCCCAGGGGATTTGCCCCAAGCGGCGCACAACGGCCGGACCGACGAGAATCTCACAGGTTTGGATGCACGGTAAATCAAGATACCGGTCTTGCGCACAGCGCGCCGGGTCATCCACCGCAGAGGTGTTCATGAACCGCGAAACTCGACGTTTCGTTGGCGGATGGCTGCTCGCCATCGTGCTGGCAGCTCCGGTATATGCTCAGGAGGACAAGACTGCAGACCCCGCACCGGCTCAGCAGCCGACACTCAGTGTCGAGGAAATTCAGCAAGCGTATGAGGAGCTGCGCGCACAGCGGGATGAGCTGCAGCGGGAGTTCGAGGCGTTCCAGGCCGAAGCATCCGCGCGCGACGCACTGCAAGGCGAAAACGCCAAGCTGACGGAGGAGCTTGCCGGAGCCCGCGATGCACTGGCGGAACAAGATGCTGCCAATCGGTCTCTACAGGTCGAGTTGTCTCAGGCGCAGGCCCAGATTCAGGAGCTCGATGCCAGCCTGACCCAAGCCCAGGGAAAGGTCGCCGACCTGGAAACCACCGTTGCCAATCAGGATGCCCGTTTGCTTCAGGTGCAGGGTGAATTGGATGCCTTGAAGCAGGATCGCAGCTTGCTTCAGGCGCAGTTGGGCACCTCCGAAGCCGAAGTAGTGAAGATGGGCGAGCGGGTCAAGGCCGCGGAGGCGCGTATCCAGGAGCTCGAAGGCGCGCTTGAGGCTACCCGGCGTGAGCGTGCGGAACTGGCGGATGTCCTCGCCAAAACGCGTGACGATCTCAAAGCCACTCAGGAGGTCAAGTACACCGTCAAGCGTGGTGATTCGCTGAGCACTATCGCGCGGCGGGTGCTCGGCGACTCAGGGCGCTGGCAAGAGATCTTCGACAGCAACCGGGACAAGCTGCAAAGCCCATCGGATCTGCAAGTGGGTATGGAGCTGGTGATCCGGCGTTGATGATTGACCGATCGTCGCGGAATGCACCGATTCCGCGGCATTTTGGCGGGTTTGCGTCTCCCGGGATACTTTCGGATGCGATAGACTCCTCTGGGTCGGCGTTGCGTGAGTGCCCTCGCCGGCGACCTCTTGTCGACGCCCCAGGTCCTAAAGGAGGCGCGCTCGCATCGGACATGGGTTCATGACGTGGTTTCTGCGCATAGTGATTATCCTGCTGTTGGCATTGGCCACGCAGGCGCAGGCTCAATCCCCCTCTATCAACATCATCCGCGATACCCTCAAGAACGACGGCGAGGAGGCTGCGGGGCCGGTCATCATGCCCGAACCGGCGGATCTCACGGCCGGATGGTGGCAGTACTTCCTGGCTGAGGGCGAAGAGCTCGACCAACGGGTGCAGGACATCACCGAGCGCTTGGAGCGGCTTCCCGCCGAGCTTCCGCCCGAAGTGGCCGCCCAGGCCGCGCCGCATATCGAGCTGTTCCGCGCCAATGTGCAGGCTTTACCCCAGGCGCGGGCTCAGAAAGGCACCGAAACACCGGCACCGGTCGCCTTCGCCGAATCGTACTCGCTCAATGAAATGCTGGATCTCGCGCGGCGTCAGCGCGAGGCACTGGCAGAGCTCGGCCCGGAGCGCAACGAAGTCGCGGAGGCCGAAAGCAACATCAAATCCTCCAGCCGGGCCATCGATACCCTCATGGCCGCCTACCTGTCCATGGAGGCGTCCAACCCCACGCGCGTGTTGCGCGGGTTGGAGATCATGGCCGAGCGCTCGGCGCTGGCCGTCGCCGAAGAGCGGCTGCGGCTGCGGCGGGCCGAACTTGCCGCGGACGAGGTCCGCGCCAGTCACCTCAGTGATGAGCTGGAAATCGCTGGCGGACGGTTGCAAGTCACCCAGGAGGAACTTCGCGACCTCGAGCAAAGCATCGACGATGCCGAGAAGGTGCTGGACGAATCCCGCGACCGGCACATCAAAGAACAGGCGCAAGCACTGGCCATCGTGGCCGACACCCCCGAGGATCGCGCCGCCGCCCGCTATCGCGAGCAGCGGGTCCTGCGCGCGGCGGTTCTGGAAGCCATCGCCGAGGTACGATTGATCAAGCTGCGCGCCCAGCGTGACCTGGCCGATGTGCTTCTGGAGCGCGAGGACGTAGCTTCGGCCGTTCTGCGGGGTCATCTATCGACTTGGCAGAAGCGTCTTGGCGAGTTGCGGGTCAAGCTGACCGACTGGATCGCCGACAGCGAGCGGGAGCGTGGGCGCACCGGCGATGCGCTGGCCGGCGGCGCGGTGGATGGCACGCAACCCGCCGCGGGGGCGCCGCTGCCGGTGTTCATCCAGCTCATCAATCAGGACCGCTTCAACCTGGCGCAGGAGACGCTGGTCGCGACGCGTCGGCTGCAGGCCGAGATCGACCAGGCGGATTTGCTGCTGCGTATGGTCGAGGAACAACTGCTGGTCACCCAGGGGAGGCTGGCGGACATCTGGGCCCGCATCAAGCAGGCTCTGGCGTATGTGTGGGCCTTCCTCACCGGTATCGTCAGCGCCAGCCTGTTCAAGGTGGGCGAAACGCCGGTCACCGCCTTGGGGCTGCTGCGCATCGTGGTCATCGTCACCGCCGCGTGGTGGATCTCCTACTGGTTGCGTAAGGGGTTGATCCAGCTGGGCGAGCGGGGCGAGGGTGTGAACATGCCCGCGTTCTACACCATCGCGCGGCTTTCGCACTATGTGATCATCGTCATCGGCTTCATCGTCGGCTTGTCGTCCGTCGGTGTGGACTTCACCAACTTTGCCCTGGTCGCTGGTGCCGTCGCCATCGGTATCGGCTTCGGCCTGCAGTCCATCGTCAACAACTTCGTCTCGGGTTTGATCCTGCTGTTCGAGCGCAGTCTCAAAGTGGGGGATTTCGTCGAGTTGGCGTCTGGTGTCCAGGGCGAGGTCCGCGAGATCAATGTCCGCTCCACGCTGATAAACACCAACGACAATGTGGATATCGTCGTTCCCAACTCAGAGTTCATGAACACCCAGGTCGTCAACTGGACGTTGCTGGAGGCGTATCGGCGTATCCACCTGCCGTTTCGTGTTGCCTACGGCACGGACAAGGAGCTTGTCCGACAGGCGATCCTGGAGGCAGCGGACAAGCTGCCGCATACCATGACAGGCATTCCCGGGCGAAATCCTGCGGTGTGGCTGAAGACCTTCGGCGAAAACTGTTACGAGTTCGAACTGGTGGTGTGGCTGACGCCGCGTGCGGTCAAGCGGCCCCAGGCGGTGACCGCTGCGTATATGTGGGAGATTGATACCGCGCTGAAGAAGCACGGCATCAAGGTTCCGTTCCCGCAGCGGGACATCCACTTGAAATCCGGCTTCCCCGAGGGGTGGGGACCACCGAAGCCGGCCGGCGAACTGCTCGTGACCACCGCAGACGCATCGCCGGCGGCAGCCGTATCGACAGCGAAAGGCAGCGCCTAGGAGCCTGCCACCGATGTGAAACGCATGACCGTTACTGCGGCTGCGTGGGGAACCCGGTCAGCGGCCCGAGTTCGTCGCGGTCGCGTTTGAAGGTCGGTGGGCTCTGGATGTACAGGCACAGCAGGTCGGCGAGTGCCCGCAGTGAGCTCAAGTGCGTGCGCTCCCAGCCATGCGAGCCATCCACCCCGAAGGTGAGCAGCGCCACACGCAAGTCGTTACCTGCTTCCAGCGCGCTCGCCGCGTCGCAGCGGTAGTAGCGGAACACATCGCGCTGGTGCGGTATCTCGTGCTCGCGGCAAAGACCTAAGAGCTTGTGCGTGAGGTGATAGTCGAACGGGCCGGTCGAGTCGGCCATGGCGACTGTCACGCCGGTCTCGCGCGAGTTCTGGCCCGGGGCGGGTGTGCCGTTGTCGATGCTGACCATTTCGGCCACATCGCCATGGAGAATGCCCGAGGCCCCGGAGCCGACCTCCTCGGATATCGTGAACAGCAGATGGCAATCCACCGGCAGCTCGACATCGGCCTCCTTCAGCGCCTTGGCCGCGGCGAACATCAGGGCCACACCGGCTTTATTGTCCAAGTGGCGGCTGCAAATGAAGCCCGCTGGCCCAACTTCGGGTGCACTGTCGATTGCCACGAAATCACCGACATTGAAGCCGGCGGTCAGCAGGTCGGCCCGGTTGTACACCAGCTCGTCGATGCGGATTTCGACGTTGTCCCAGCTTGACGGCTGACTGTCGATCTCTTTGTTGAAGGTGTGCCCGGAGGCCTTCAGCGGCAGAATGGTCCCGCGGTGGCTGCCGGTGTCGGTGAAGATCGTGCAGCGCGCGCCCTCGGCGAAGCGTGCAGACCAATGGCCGATAGCCACGATTTGCAAGCGTCCGTTCTCCTTGAGGTTCTTGACCTGGGCGCCGAGCGTATCGAGGTGCGAAACCACCGCCCGGTCCGGGCTGCCCTGGCGACCGCTCAAGGTGGCGCGGATGGCGCCGCGGCGGGTGAGCTCGAAGGGGATACCCAAGCGTTCCAGCTCGCCGCCGGCGTGGTGGACGATACGGTCGGTGTAACCCACCGGACTTGGGATACTCAGCAGTTTGAGCAACTGCGCCATCAGGTACTCGGTGTCTATCTTGAGTCGCTGCATGCGCGTTTCAACCTCCTCGCTTGGCGACCGGCTCGCCGCTTGTCGTCTGCGGGAATAACAGATCGATGAACCGCTGTGCCGTCGGCTGCGGTTCATGATTGGCAAGGCCCGGCCGCTCGTTAGCCTCGATGATCACATAGCGGTCACCTTCGGCGCTCGGCACCAGAAAGTCCAGCCCGACCACCGGGATGTCCAGCGCCCGTGCTGCGCGCACGGCGGCCTCGCGCAGTGTCGGGTGCAGGGTGTCGGTGACATCGTGTAAGGTTCCGCCGGTGTGCAGGTTGGCGGTCTTGCGCACCTCTATGGATACCCCGGTCGCGGGAATATCGTCCATGGCGAAACCGGCCTCGCGGACGCAGCGCTCGGTTTCTGCATCCACCGGTATGCGGCTCTCGCCACCGGTCGCGGCGGCGCGGCGCCGGCTTTGTTTGTCGATGAGCTGACGGATGTCATGCCGCCCATCGCCGACGATGCGCGCAGGCTTGCGCAGTGCGGCGGCGACGATCTGGAAATCGATTACGACGATACGCAGGTCGCTGCCGGTGACGTATTGCTCGATGAGCACCTTGTCGCCGAAGCGCGCCGCCGCTTCCACCGCCTGTGCCAGGCCATCCGCCGTGCGGACGTCGACGCTGATGCCCGCCCCCTGTTCACCGCAGGCGGGCTTTACGACGACGCTGCCGTGCTCGATGAGAAACGCCCCATTGGCCGCTTCGCTGTCTGCGGTCGTCTGCGCTGGCACGTTCAACCCCTCGCGAGCCAGCCAACGGGTGGTCAGGGCTTTGTCCTGGCACAATGTCATGGCTACGGCGCTGGTGAGCTGGGACAGGGACTCCCGGCAGGTGATGCTGCGCCCACCCAGACGCAGGGTGAATACGCCGTTGGCCGCATCGTCCACATCCACGTTGATGCCACGCCGGCGCGCCTCGTCGACGATGATCTGCGCGTACGGGTTGAGCGCGTCGTCCGGCGGCGGGGCGATGTACAAGGGCTCATTGATCGTGTTCTTGTGCTTGATGCAGAACACCGGCACCCGTTGGAAGCCCAACTTTTCGTACAAGGCGATAGCCTCGGCGTTGTCGTGCATCACTGAAAGGTCGACAAAGGCGCGGCCCCGCGCCTGGTAATGCTCAACCAAGTGCCGTACCAGTGCCTCACCCACTCCGGGGCGGGTGACCAGCGGGTCCACCGCCAGGCACCACAGGCTCGACCCGTGCTCGGGGTCTTCGAAGGCGCGGCGATAATCCACACCGGTCACGGTGCCTACGACGTGACCGGAGTCGGCATCCTCGGCGACGAAGTAGGTCAGGATGCGTGATTTGCGCTGCTCGTGAATGAAGTCCCGATCCACCGCCACCATGCTGCGGGTGGCATAGATTCGATTCACCGCCTCCGCATCGGCGTCCGATTGCAGCTTGCGGATGTGAAACCCCTGCGGCCGCTCCGGTTGTGCACGGTATTGGCTCAGCCACAGACGATACGTATTGGAGGGATCGAGGAAAAGCTGGTGCGGTGCCAGAGACAGCAGCACGTGTGGATCGCGCAGGTACAACGCGATGTCTCGTTGCCCGGGGGTCTCTTCGCACAGCGTATCGGCCAGCACCTGCTGGTCTGCAAAGGTATGGCCTATGATCAACCGACCCCAGCCGCAGGGGATGATGACATCGGCGGGCAGGTTGTCGGATTCACGGCCATCGGCGCCCCCCCAGTTGCGTAAGGAGGGCGCGTTGCGACGGGCCATGCGATGGCTGTTGCGGGGGTAGGCGGTCAACATGAGCGTCTCCTGTCCCAATGTCCTTGGACTTAAATTCCGTGTGTTTGCAGCCAGGTTTCCAACAAGGCCACTTGCCATAGCTTCGACCCCCGCAAGGGGGTGATGTGTTCCGCAGGATTGGTCAGCAGTGTGTCCACATAGTCCTGCTGGAACAGTCCGCGCGCCTGCGCAGCTGGCGCGGCCAGGGTTTCTTTCACCCAGTCCAGGTACGTGCCGCGCAGATATTTGAGCGCTGGAACCGGGAAATAGCCCTTGGGGCGATCGATGACGCCGTTGGGGATGACTTTGCGCGCGGCCTCCTTGAGCACGCCCTTGCCCTCGTGGGCGAGCTTGAGGCCGGCGGGTACCCGTGCGGCCAGTTCGACGAGGTCGTGATCGAGAAACGGCACCCGCGCCTCCAGCCCCCAGGCCATGGTCATGTTGTCCACGCGTTTGACCGGGTCGTCCACCAACATGATCGTACTGTCCAGGCGCAACGCCTTGTCCACCGGGTGTTCGGCGCCCGGCATGGCAAAGTGCTTGGCGATGAATGCGCGGCTGACATCCTCGCCATGAAAACGTGGGTGGACGGCGGCGAGGTACTCCTGGTGACTGCGGTCGCAGAACACGCGGGCGTAGTCTGCGGCCGGGTCGGCACTCTCCAGTAGGGGCGGGTACCAGTGATAGCCGCCGAACACCTCGTCCGCGCCCTGTCCCGATTGCACGACCTTGACGTGCTTGGAGACCTCGCGCGAGAGCAGATAGAACCCGATCACGTCGTGGCTGACCATCGGTTCGGCCATGGCGGCAATGCAACTGGGCAGTTCGTCCAGCGTGTCCTTGGCCGGGATCGACAGTTTGTGATGTCGGGTGCCGAAGTGCTTGGCGATGATATCGGAGTACTGGAATTCGTCACCGGCTTCGTCATCGACGGCTTCGAAGCCGATGGAAAAAGTGTTCAGATCCTGCTGCCCGGCTTCGGCCAGCAGGCCGACGACGAGGCTGGAATCCAGCCCACCGGAGAGCAGCACGCCGACCGGCACGTCGGCGACCAGGCGTCGTTTGACTGCTGTGCGTACAGCGTCCAGCACGCGCGCCTCCCAATCGGCTGCGGTGCAGCGGGCATCCTCCGGCTTGGGTTCGTACACCGGCTGCCAGTACTGGCGCAGGACGCGTTGGCCATCCGGGCTGATGGTCATCACTGTGGCCGGCGGCAGCTTGCGCACGCCCTGAATGATGGTATGCGGCGCCGGCACCACGGCATGAAAATGCATGTAGTGGTGCAGCGCGACCGGATCGATGTCGGTGTTGACGCCGCCGGCCTTGACCAGTGCAGGCAGGCTGGAGGCAAACCGCAGGAAGCCGTCGCCTTCGGCGTAGTACAGCGGCTTGATGCCCAGCCGGTCGCGGGCCAGCATCACCTTGCCGCTGTCCCGTTCCCATATGGCGAAGGCGAACATCCCCGATAGTCGCTCGACACAGTCGGGTCCCCAGGCGTGATAGGCCTTGAGGATGACCTCGGTGTCACCGCTGGAGAAGAAGCGATAGCCCTTGCCCTGCAAGGTCTTGCGCAGCTCAGGGTAGTTGTAGATGGCGCCATTGAAGACGATGGCCAGCCCCAACTCGCTGTCGACCATCGGCTGTTGGGCGCGGTCTGACAGGTCGATGATCTTCAATCGGCGGTGGCCGAGGGCGACGCCGTTCTGGCTGAAACTGCCGGCCCCGTCCGGGCCGCGCGGCTGCATGACGGCGCTCATGGCCGCTATCGCAGTCGGGTCGACGGGGGCGTGGTGAAAACGTAGTTCTCCGCAAATGCCGCACATGGGTTGTGGCACTCCTTGTTTATTGACTGTCCTGGAAAAAGGGGGCTCGTGCACCGCCTTCAGCAGACGGGTGCATGACTCACAGCGGGGATGTTCGGCGTCCTGATGGGCAGCGCCTGAAGGGGGTGTCGGATGCGGACGGCGGGGGGTACGACGTTGGTTCGATTGCTGGCATCGTTCTCCGGGCACCAGACACTACGCCTGTGCTGCCCATGTCGGTTCGAATGAGCCGGAAAGTATAGCAGCATTGACAAAAAATGTCGTGAATTCCGTGACATGCATTCAGCGGGTCATTCCCGGACACGGTTTGGGACTATACTCCGCGCCGCCTTCCCATTGCTTCTCCACGCGTACTAGCCCCTAAAAAACCGCTATGAGATGCCGATACCCATGAATGCTACCGATGCAATTGCCATGGCCCCGGATTGGCTTTCGCCGTGGCTAGGGCACTGGCTGACCGGACCGCTGATCGGCACGTTCGCCCTGGTCAGCGGCGTGGTCGTGCTGCACTTGGTGACGCAGCGTCTGGTCCTCAAACTGCTTTGGGCGTTGATCCACCGCTCGGGGACATGGTGGGACAACGTGATGATGGAAAAAGGCGTGTTTCAACGCCTGGCCTGGCTCATCCCGCTGGTCCTCATCCATTTGGGAACGCCGCTGGTGCCGACGCTTGAAGGCGATATTGTGGATGTAGTCCGCCGCATAACGCTGGCGGTGATGGTGCTGGTGGTCGTCCTCGCCTCGCAAGCCGTGCTGGCGTCGATCAATGAGATCTACCGGCGCTACCATGGCGCCCGCGGGCGCACGATCAAGGGCTATCTGCAAGCCTTGGGGATCGTGTTCTGGATCGTCGGCGGCATCCTCATCGTGGCGACGCTGGCCAACCAATCCCCGTGGTACTTCCTCAGCGGCATCGGCGCCATGACGGCCATTCTGCTGTTGATCTTCCGTGACACGCTTCTTGGGCTGGTTGCCGGCGTGCAACTGACGGCGAATGATCTGGTGCGCGTGGGCGATTGGATCGAGATGCCTCAGTTCGATGCCGACGGCGATGTCGTGGATATCACCTTGCATCAGGTCAAGGTCCGCAACTGGGACCACACGATCACGGTGATTCCGACCCACAAGTTTCTTGAGCACAGTTTTCGCAATTGGCGGCACATGTTTGAGACCGGTGGCCGCCGCATCAAACGGGCGCTCAACATCGATATGGCGACCGTGCGCTTTCTCGATGCCGATGAGATAGTGAGATTCGGTCGCTTCGATGTGCTGAAAGACTACATCGGTGAGAAAACCGCAGAGCTCGAGAGCTGGAACGCGGCCAACGGCGATGGTGGGGCGATCGCCGCCAACAACCGTCGGTTGACGAATCTCGGTACGTTCCGCGCGTATCTTGCCGCCTATCTGCGGCGCCATCCGCAGGTTCACCCACAGTTGACCTTTTTGGTGCGCCAACTTCAGCCTGGGCCGGAGGGGTTGCCGCTGGAAGTCTACGTCTTCAGCAACGACACGCGCTGGGCCATGTACGAGCAGTTGCAGGCGGACATTTTCGATCACCTGTTGGCCATGCTGCCGGAGTTCGGGTTGCGTGTGTTCCAGAAGCCTACGGGGGCGGATTTGCGCCAGGGGCTGGTACCGGTCTAGCGGTGCGGATTCGCACTGCTGCTGCGCTCTGCGGGAGCTGATGCTCGATTTCCGCCTTCTCCAAGCTCAAGCAACAAGCGTCTGGCCGTCTACCCGCGACAAGGCAGTACGAACGACCTCAATGCCCGCTCCCGGCCGGTGCGCATTCTCGCTAAGGTAGCGGCGCCATCCGCGGGCGCCGGGTACGCCCTGGAACAGCCCCAGCATGTGTCGTGTTACGTCGG
>CBFGWV010000053.1:0-21122 GCA_965652545.1 uncultured Candidatus Competibacteraceae bacterium
AGCTCTCGCTCAAGACGCTGTTCGATCGCTGCCCTTGGCCGGGAGAGTCCGGCCAGGACGCTGTACAACACCGGCGTGAGGAACAGCGTCAATACAGTGGCGACACTCAAGCCGCCGATGATGACAAAGCCAATGGCGGTACGGGCCTCGGCACCGGCACCGGAGGCAATGGCCAGCGGCACGGCCCCAAGGATCGTCGCGATGACGGTCATCAAAATAGGGCGCAGGCGCAGCGTCGAGGCTTCGATGACCGCGCTACGGATATCGTGGCCTTCGTCGCGCAATTGATTGGCGAATTCAACGATCAGAATGCCGTTCTTTGCCATGAGCCCAATCAATAAGATGATTCCAATCTGGCTGTAGAGATTGAGCGACAGCCCGGTCAGCCCCAAGGTGTAAATGGCCCCGGCAATGGCCAAGGGAACCGACAGCATGATGATCAGCGGATGAACCCAGCTCTCGAACTGAGCGGCCAGAACCAAAAACACAATCAATAGCGCCAGCCCAAAGGTCACCGCAACACCACTGGAGGTCTCCAGGTACTGTTGCGATTGCCCACTGAAGCCAATCGTCGCTTCTGCCGGCAAAGCATCGGCCGCCGCCTGGCGCATGAAGTTGATTGCCGCCCCCAGGTCATACCCTTCAGCCAGAGCGGCTTCGATGGTGATCGACGGCAGGCGATTGTAGCGCCGCAAAGAGGCCGCCGCGGCACCCTCCTTGGCCTCGATGAGCGCCGCCAGCGGCACCAGCGCCTGGTTGTCGCCGGCGCGGACGAAGATATTGGAGATATCGCCCGGCGTCTGGCGGTCCTCGCGACTGGCCTGGACGATGACCGGATACTCGCGCCCACGATCGAGGTACTCCGTCACCTGCCGCGAGGCCAGCATCGTTTGCAGGGTCGACGCCACGGTTTCCACCGGTATGCCCAAATCGTCCGCTTTGGCGCGATTCACCGTGAGCATCAACTGCGGCTGGTTCTCTTCGAAATCGACTTGCGCGTTGCGCAGCTGCGGGTTCTCCCGGGCGCGGGCCAGCAAGATCTGCGACCATTCCTTGACGCTGTCGAAGTCCGGCCCGCTGACTACGACCCGCAACGGTGTCGACGAGCCGCGCAACCCCAGCCCGGCCGGACTCGCCGGATAGCCGCGGGCGCCGGGCAGGTTGGAGACCTCCGGCGCGATGCTCTCGATGATCTCGCCGGCACTGCGCTCGCGGTCTTTCCAGTCAGCCAGGCGCAGTACGACGAAGGACCGGTATGGCCGGCCCCAACTACCGACGATGGCGTACAGGCTCGATATTTCGCCGCTGTCGACCAGGGGAGCGAGGATCGCTTCCAACTCGCGGGTCTGCGTGTCGGTGTACTCGACATTGGAACCCTGTGGTGTCGTCAACGGCACGAACAACACGCCGCGATCCTCGCGTGGGGTGAGTTCGCTGGGCAGCGTGCTGAACACCAGGTAGGCACCACCGGAGAACGCCGCGGCAAGGCAGACCACCACCAGCGGCATGGCCAATGCACCGGTGAGCGCCCGCCGGTAGCCCGCCGCGAGACCGGCCATAGGCCCGTGGGATGCCTCCCCCACCTTGCGGCCAAACGCCGGCTTCAGCACTTTGGACGACAGTGCCGGGCAGGCTGAGAGCGCCACAAACATAGAAATGGCCACGGAGCTGGCCATAACGAAGCCGAACTCGGTGAACAGCCGGCCTGCAGCCCCCTCGAGGAATGAAATCGGAATGAATACGGAGATAAGTGTGATCGATGTGGCAATGACGGCGAAGGTAACCTGGCGGGCCCCGAGCACGCTGGCCACCAGCGGCGTCTCACCGGCGTCGATGCGGCGCTGAATATTCTCGATCACGATGATGGCATCGTCGACCACCAGACCGATGGCCAGCACCAGCGCCAACAGGGTGAGCACATTGAGGGAGAAGCCCAATGCATAGATGAGCGCGAAACAGCCGATCAGCGACACCGGTATGGCGATGGCCGGTATCAGGGTCGCTCTGAACGACAGCAGAAACAACAGGATCACCAACAACACCAGGGTGAGCGAAATACCCAGTGCAATACCCACCTCATGGATAGAGGAGGCGATGAACACCGCGTCGTCCGAGCCGACGACGATGTCCATGCCCTCGGGCAAGGTCGGCATGATGCGGGCGATCTCACCGCGTACAGCCTCCGAGATCGCCATCGTATTGGCCTGGGATTGACGGGCGATGCCGATACCGACCGCCGTGCGGCCGTTGTTGCGCACGTAGCTGTCGTCATTCTCGACACCCTCCACGACGTGCGCCACATCAGACAGGCGCACCGGATAACCGGCGACCTGATCGACAACGATCCGGCGGAACTGATCGACCTCTGTCAGGCGGCTGCTCAAGCGCACGGTGAGCAAACGGGTGGCGGACTCGATTTCCCCACTAGGCAGTTCGACGTTGTTGCGTCGTAACGCACTTTCGATATCGGCGACCGTGAGATTGCGGGCCGCCAGGGCGCGCCGGTCCAACCAGATACGGATCGCCTGGCGACGCTCGCCGTAGATTTCGACGGTGGCCACACCATTGAGCGTGGCGAACCGGTCGACGACGTAGCGCTCGACGTAATCGGTAATGTCCGCCGGCCCCATACGATCGCTGGTGACGGCCAAACGCATGACCGGCTCCGCATCGCTGTCGCTCTTGACGATCTGCGGCTCGTCCACCTCATCGGGCAGGTCGCCGCGCACGCGTCCGACGGCGTCGCGCACATCGTTGGCGGCCTGATCGATATCGCGCCCGATGTCGAATTCGATGACGACACGGCTGCGGTCACGGCGGCTTTCGGAGCTGATGGTCTTGACGCCGCTGACGCCGGAGATGGCGCCCTCGACGATCTCGGTGATATCGGTATCGATGATCTCCGGTGCTGCCCCGGTGTACTCGGTCGTCACGGTGACGACCGCCGCGTCGACGTCAGGCAGTTCCCGCACCGGCAGGCGCATAAGGGCCGCGATACCGAACACGATGATCAACAGACTGACGACCGCGGCAAGCACCGGCCGCCGGATCGACAGCTCCGATAGCGTCATGCCGGCCCACTCCCGCCATTCGGGTCCGTCTCCAGGATCCGCAGCGGAGCACCGTCACGCAGCCGCTGCACTCCGCGAACGACGACGCGTTCACCTTCGGCCAGGCCGTCGATGATCTCGACCGCGCCCAGATCCCGCTGGCCCAGCGTCACGGTCCGCCGCAAGGCGTTGTCGTTCGCATCGGCCACCCACAGGTAGGTCGACTCGCCCTCGGCAACGATCGCCTCTTCGGGAACCATCAGTGCCTGACGGACATCGAGCACCACGGTCAAATGCATGAACATGCCCGCGGGCAGCGCCAGATCGCGGTTGGGCAGGCGAGCACGAACTTTGAACGAGCGACCGGTTGGGTCGATCCGGGTATCGATCGACACGATGGTGCCGTCGAACCGGCGATCGGGAAACGCCGCCGCATCGGCGGTGACCGGCAGCCCCGTGGTGACACGGCCGTACAAGGTTTCGGGCAGGGAGAACTCGATATCCACCTCGCGCCGGTCGTCCAGGGTGGTGATGACCGTGGTGTCGTCCACGATGGCGCCGGGGTCGACGCGCGCCAAGCCAGTGATGCCCTCGAACGGCGCCCGCACTTCGCGATCGGCCAGCCGGCGCCGCGCCCGGTCCAGCGCCGCCTGTGCAATGGCCTGTTGGGAGATCAGGGTCTCCAGGGAAGCCTGGGATACGGTGCTCGACTGCCGCAACGTCCGTGCCCGATCCAGCGCCAGTTGGGCCTCGTTCAACGAGGCCTCGGCCTCGGCCAGATTGGCCTGCTCGATGTCATCATCCAGCGAGGCGAGGACTTGGCCGGCGGCGACGACATCGCCGGGGTTGAAATGAATCGCATCCAGCCGTCCACTGGCCAGCGGGACGATCTGCACGGCGCGGCGAGAGAGTGTCGAGCCCACGGCTTCGACGCGGGTTTCGGTACGGGCGATCTTTGCTGAAGCCAGTTCAACCGGAACTCCAGCGGGCACCGTGCCGCTCTGGCTGGCTCGAGGGTTCTCCGCCGTCCGCGCATGGGCATAATGCTCGTAGGCTTCGTAGCCGCCGTAGCCCAACAGGGCGATGATGACGACACCGACAAGCTGTTTGAGAATCGACACTAATCGTTTACCTGCTCTATGACCCGTGACAGGTTTGCTCTGCCCCCATTGCTGCGCGCCTTCCCTGTGCGCCGGCATCTGCGCCACGGGTGAGCCCCGGGCATACTCCTTGCATTGGCAATGTAGCCCAGCCACCAGCCCTCGACCATCATTGAGTGCGGCGAAGACCGGCAAAGTTCCGGTACCGATGTGCTCCGGAGCCTCTACAACGACGGGTTGACGTTGCCTGGGCATTGAGTGAGGGTACCTGTAACCGTCACCGGCCCGATAGCCATGAATCAACGCGAGACCATTCGCCATCTACTGGTTGAATTGGAAACCCAGCTCAAGTCCCATCACCTCTGGCAGGCTGCCCCACCGGAGGCGCAGGCGTTCGACAGCACGCTGCCGTTCTGTGCCGACACGATGGCACCGCATCAATGGATGCAGTGGGTATTCATACCGAGAATGCTTGCGCTGCTGGATGCCGGCGCTGCGATGCCGCAGGCCTGCGCGATCACGCCGTTGGCGGAAGCCTTTTACACCGACGCGCAGGATGTCCAGGTATTGCTGGTGACGTTACGCAAAATCGATCAAGTCGTTGCGGACACGCCCTGAGCGAAAACGCTCTGATGGACGTCCCGACAACAAAAAACGCCGCCCGACGCTGCCGGACGGCGTTTGTGAGTCAGCTCACCGATACTTAGCTGGCGCGACGGCTGCCGCTGCGCTGACCGCCACCACCCCGCGCCGGGCGGTTGCCGTCGCGGCGGTGCGGATGCGCCGTACCTTCGGCCGCGCGGGCCTGGCCGGTACTGCGATGCCGCCCTTCCGTACGGTGGCCGGGGTTACGACGCGGTGCCTCGTTGCGGCTGGGCGCGGACCCGGTACGCAGCAGTTCCTTCGCGTCGTTCTCGAAGCCCTCGACGACTATCCGCTCGATCTTCTGCCCGATCAGACGCTCGATCTGCGCCAGGAACTTGGTTTCCTCGCCATCCACCAGGGACAGCGCGATACCGCTGGCACCGGCGCGGCCGGTACGGCCGATGCGATGCACGTAATCCTCAGGCACATTGGGCAACTCGTAGTTGACCACGCGCGGCAGCTCGCGGATATCCAGACCGCGGGCGGCGATATCGGTGGCCACAAGCACGCGAACCGCACCGGTTTTGAAACCGTTGAGCGCACGCACGCGTGCCGTCTGACTCTTGTTGCCGTGGATCGCATCGGCGTGGATTCCGGCCTTGTCCAACTGCTCGGCAAGCCGGTTGGCGCCATGCTTGGTGCGCGTGAACACCAGCACCTGATGCCACTGGCCGTCTTCGATCAGCTTGACCAGCAGATCGCGCTTGCGCGCCTTGGGTACGCCGTGCACCTGCTGGCGGACCAGTTCGGTCGTGCTGTTGCGCGGCGCAACGTCGACTTCCGCCGGGTTACGCAGAAAATCCTGCGCCAGCGCGCGAATCTCGTTCGAGAAGGTCGCCGAAAACAACAGCGTCTGGCGGCTCTTGGGCAAGGCCGAGACGATGCGGCGGATGTCGTGAATAAAGCCCATGTCCAGCATGCGGTCGGCTTCATCCAGAACCAGCGTCTCCACATGGCCCAGATCGATGGTGCCCTGACGCACATGGTCGAGCAACCGGCCGGGCGTGGCGACGACGATATCCTGCCCCCCGCGCATGCTGTTGACCTGCGGCTGCATGCCCACGCCGCCGAAGATCACGCACGCCTTGGCCGGCAATTGCTGGCCATAGGCACGAACGCTGTCGAGCACCTGCTGGGCGAGTTCGCGGGTGGGGGTAAGCACCAGGACGCGCATGGCCCGCGGGCGGCGGCGGGCGGCGTCGCCGCCTTCCGGAAACAGCCGTTGCAGGATGGGCAGTGTGAAACCGGCGGTCTTGCCGGTACCGGTCTGAGCCGCCGCCAGCAGGTCGTGACCGGCGAGGACTTCAGGAATGGCTTTCGCCTGAATGGGGGTGGGTTCGGTATAACCCTTGGTGGCGAGCGCGCGGCACAATGCCGGCTGCAAGCCTAGAAGTTCAAAACTCATGAAAAAACGCATCCCGTACCGACGCCGCAAAGCGCGCACGCCGTGTTTGAGCTAAGGCCGTGTGGCCAAGGTGTGCGACGCGAAAGCGCCCGAGACGAACTGCGGGAGGTGACCGACGCACGGTCGATGATCGTGGGCCTGAGGCCAGGCGATCAGCGAGGCGGACTATACGCGAATGGCCCCGCGCCCGCCATGTCTTTCTGCACTGCCGCATTTGCCAAACACGCTCGACATCAACGAGAACCGCGGCTGTAACCCCGGACCGCCACCGCAGTAAGCCCTGTCGGGTCGGGCATGCCTTTGGCAGACCGTCGGCCGCAGGGATGCGACCGTCGAGCGCACACGGATGTGTTCACAGCGTGCCGGACAAAGGCATGCCCGACCCGACAGGGCGAGAGATGGGCGCCTAAGCCGCCGCATCTCCGGTCTGCACACGCCAGAGATTGGCGTAGATTCCACCGCGCCTGACCAACTCGTCATGTGTCCCGGCCTCGCGGATTTCGCCGGCATCGAGCACGAAGATGCGATCGGCGTGGACGATGGTGGACAGGCGATGGGCCACCATGATGACCGTCCGGCCGACGGCGATGGTCTTGAGCGAGCGCTGAATGGCTGCCTCGGTTTCGTTGTCGATCGCACTGGTGGCCTCATCCAGAATGAGCACCGGCGGGTTCTTGAGCACGGCACGGGCAATGGACAGCCGCTGGCGCTGGCCGCCGGAGAGCTTCTGCCCACGCTCTCCGATGATGGTGTCATACCCCTTGGCCAGACGTTCGATGAACCCGTGGGCTTCAGCGGCCTTGGCCGCCGCGGTCACGTCATCGTCGCTGGCTGCGACGTTGCCGTAGGCAATGTTCTCGCGCACGCTGCCGTGGAATAGAAAGACATCCTGGCTTACCAAGCCGATGCGCCCGCGCAAATCCGTAAGGTCGATGGATGCCAGCGGATGGCCATCGAGGGAGATCGACCCTGCCGAGGGGCTGTAGAAGCGCAGCAGCAGCTTCATCACCGTGCTCTTGCCTGACCCGGTCTGGCCCACGAAAGCGACTGTCTGCCCAGGCTCCACAGTGAACGAGACGTTCTTGAGCACCGGGATGCCGTCGCCATAGGCAAAGTCGACGGCATCGAACACCACCCGTCCCTTCACCCACGGCAGGGGTTGAGGCGTCTCGTGGTTGCGAATGGATATGGGCTCGGCCAGGAGGTTGAGGATCCGCCGCGTGGAGGCCATGGCCCTCTCGTACAAGTCCACGGTTTCGGCCAGCCCGGTCAGCGGCCAGAGCAGGCGCTGGGTCAGGAAGACCAACAACCCGTACGCGCCGACGTTGAGCGTGCCATTGAGCGCCATGACGCCGCCGACGACAAAGGTGAACAGAAAGCCGGTGAGGATGGCCATACGGATGATGGGAATGAACGCCGAGCTGACGGCGATTGCCCGCGCGTTCGCCTGGCAGTAGGCATTGCTGTCGGCTCGCAGCCGCTCCAGCTCGAGTGTCTCGGCGGTGAAGCTCTTGATGGTCGCGATACCCGAGAGATTGTTCGACAGCCGCGATGCCAGCACACCGACCCGCTCGCGTACCTCGGTGTACAAGGGCTGCGCCCGACGCTGAAAGAAGAACGCCCCGAGGATGATCACCGGCACAGGTGTAAACGCCAGCAGCGCGATCAGCGGCGATAGTAAAAAGAACACCCCGCCCACGGCGATGACCGTGGTGACGACCTGAATGATGCTGTTCGCCCCGCCGTTGAGAAAGCGCTCGAGCTGGTTGATGTCGTCGTTGAGGATGGCCACCAGGTTACCGGTGCTGCGGTCTTCGAAGTACGCCATGTCGAGGTTCTGCACATGTGCATACGCGTCCAGGCGCAGATCGTGTTGCAGACGCTGGGCGAGGTTCCGCCACAACACCATGTACAGGTACTCGAACAGCGACTCGCCACCCCAGATCAGGAACGTGAGCACCCCGAGCAGCGCAAGCTGGTGGATCGGATCCACGATACCCGCGCCGGCGAGAAACGACGCCTCCTGGTTGACGACCACGTCGATGGCCACACCGATGAGAATCTCCGGTGCGATGTCGAACAGTTTATTAACCACCGAGCACACTGTGGCGGCCATGATTCGGCGACGATAACCGCGGGCGTATCGCAGCAGGCGGACAATGGCGGGAGCGGACGGGCTGGGGGGCATGACGGACACAGGCCAGAGAGCGAAGGCGCCAGTGTAGTGCGTGGGTGGGTCCAGGCGTTAGGTGGTTTGGGTCAGTGAGGTACCGGGAAGTGCAAAGCGACGGCAAGCCCCGGGGTATTGTCCGACAACACCAGGCGTGCCCCATGCAGGGCCGCCACCGCCCGCACCAGGCTCAGCCCTAAGCCGTTGCCCAGGGTGCTGCGAGCACTGTCGAGGCGGACGAAACGCTCCAGCACGCGTTCGCGCTGATCATCGGGAATACCCGGCCCGGAGTCTGCCACCCGCAAGGTCGGTTCACCGTCCACCACGCCCACGCTCAGGCAGACGCTCCCGCCCGCCGGGGTGTACTTGATCGCGTTGTCCAGCAGGTTACCCAAGGCCTGGCTGAGCAAGCGCCGGTTTCCCGACACCGCCGGACACGGTTGGATGTCGCAGGTAAACGTCAGACTCCCCTCCTCGGCTACCGGGCCGTAGAGGTCGGCCATGTCCTCGGCCAAGACGGCCAGATCCACCTCGGCGGCCTGCTCGCGGCTGACTCCGGCCTCCGCCTGGGCAATGGACAGCAATGCGTTGAAGGTCTTCAGCAACTCATCGGCATCGGCGATGGTCTGCTCCAGGACCTGTCGGTATTCGTCCTCGCTGCGGGCTTCCAGCAAGGTGACTTCCAGCCGGTTGCGAAGACGGCTCAAGGGGCTACGCAGGTCATGGGCAACATTGTCCGACACTTGGCGAAGGCTGGACATCAACTGCTCGATGCGATCGAGCATGGCATTGACTTCGCGCGCCAGGGCGTCGAACTCGTTGCCCTGGCCGGTCACCGGCAGGCGTCTGGCCATATCGCCGCCCATGATCTGGTGGGCGGCGCGATTGACGCCGTCGATACGGCGAATGGACTGCCGCCCCAGCCAGACGCTGCCGGCCAGCGCCGTAAGGAACAAGGCCATAGTCACCCCACCGGCCACCCATAAAGTCTTGTCGAGCAGGGACCGCTCTTCGTTCAGATCCCGCCCCACCAGCAGCCGATACCCGCCGGGCAATGTGGTTGCGAGTACGCGAACGGGGTCGTCACTATGGCTTTCGGGGAAAATCTCCAACAACGGTACGGTGGCGAACTCATCCGCCAGCGCTTCCGGCCAACGGCGCGGTTGCCCGGCGATACGCTCGCGCCCCGGGCCTTCCAGCAAATAGAAGAAAATGACCCGACCACCCTCCTCGGTACTGCGCTGGCGGATGGTTTCGACCAGGGCCGGAACGGCTTGCAACTGGTATTGGCGTATCAATAGTTGGGTTTCAAGCTGCAGGCGGCTATCGACCTGGGCCTGTACATGCGTCGCGGTGGCCCAGTAGATGACCGCAAGCCCCGCGGCGCTGATCAGGGTAAAGACGATGGTATAAACCAGCGCCGCACGAAAGGCGGTGGTGCGCGCAAGGCGAATCCGGGGCATCTGGGTTAATCGGGTACGTGCAGGGAGTAGCCCGCCCCGCGCACGGTGTGCAACAAGGGGGGATCGAAGTCTTTGTCGATCTTCCCGCGCAGGCGGCTGACGTGGACATCCACGACATTGGTCTGGGGGTCGAAGTGGTAGTCCCAGACGTTCTCCAGCAACATGGTGCGGGTCACCACCTGGCCGGCGTTGCGCAGCAGGTATTCCAGCAGACGGAACTCCCGCGGCTGAAGGCCGATCGTGTGGCCGGCGCGGGTCACCCGCCGCTTGAGGCAGTCCATCTCCAGGTCGGCCAGACGCAACACGGTTTCGGTCTGTTCGGGGCGGGCTCGCCGCACCAGCGCCTCGAGCCGCGCGATGAGTTCGCTGAAGGCGAAGGGTTTGACCAGATAGTCGTCGCCCCCGCGGCGCAGCCCCTCGACCCGGTCCTCGACCTCGCCCAGTGCACTGAGCACCAGGGCGGGTGTGCCCTGACCCTGAGTACGCAGTTCGCTGATGACCGCCAGGCCGTCGCGGCGCGGCAGCATGCGATCGACGATCAACGCGTCGTACGGGTTGCTCAAGGCCAGTTGCAGACCCTGGTCGCCATCGGCCGCGTGGTCGACCACATGGCCGCTCTCGCGCAAGCCCTTGACGAGGTAACCCGCTGCCTGTTGATCGTCTTCGATGACAAGAATTCGCATGTGCAAAATCATAGCCCTCGGGTTCCATGAGCGGCGTGACGATTTTGTAATTGCGCCGTAAGACTCCGTTTAAGTACGCCGGTCCAGGATGGTCGTCATTGCGGTGGCATCGGGCCACCCCGAACGATGTACCTGTCATACCAGGAGGCACCATGAAATCCATTCTTCAGTCGCGGGCGGCCCTCGCTTTGACGCTGGTGACGGCGCTGACACTGTCCGCAGGACCGGCGCTGGCCCAGGAGCTGCCCGACTTCGCCGCGCTGGTTCGCGAGAACGGCCCGGCGGTCGTCAGTGTCCGCGTAGACAAGACCGTGAGCAATGCACAGCCGTCCAGCCCGTTCCCACCGGGGCACCCGTTCAATGAGTTCTTCAAGCGCTTTGAGGACGGAATGCCCAAGGACAGGCAAGTCTTCGGCCAAGGCTCAGGCTTCGTTATCGACCGGGAGGGTTACATCCTCACCAATGCCCATGTGGTCAAAGGTGCTGACGAGGTGGTGATCGCCTTCGAGGACCGTCGCGAACTGACCGCCGAGGTCATCGGCCTCGACGAGCGCACCGATGTGGCGCTGCTGAAGGTCGAGGCCAATGACTTGCCTGCGGTCACACTCGGCAACGCTGATGATCTGAGCGTCGGCGATTGGGTGCTGGCCATCGGCAACCCCTTCGGGTTGGAGCAGTCCGCCACCCAGGGGATCGTGAGCGCCTTGTCGCGCAACCTGCCCAGCGACACCTATGTGCCGTTCATTCAGACCGATGCCGCCGTCAATCCGGGCAACTCCGGTGGCCCGCTGTTCAACACCGACGGCGAGGTGGTCGGCATCAACTCGCAGATCTACAGCCGCAGCGGCGGTTACATGGGGGTTTCGTTCGCCATTCCGATCAATGTCGCCATGAACGTGGCCGATCAGTTGCGCGAATCCGGCAGCGTCAGCCGTGGTTGGCTTGGTGTGACCATCCAAGACCTGAACCAGGACCTGGCGCAGTCGTTCGGGCTGGATCGTCCGCGCGGCGCCCTGGTCGCCCAGGTGCAGGCGGACAGCCCCGCCGCCGAAGCCGGACTGGAGTCCGGTGACGTCATCCTGAGCTACAACGGCCGAGCGATCGATCGCTCGGGTCAGTTGCCGGTTCTGGTGGGCAACACCAAAGCCGGCGAACGCGCCGAGTTGACGGTACTGCGAAACGGCGATGAGCAGCAAATCCCGATTACCGTCGGCGAGCTACCCGCCGACCCGACGCAACTTGCCGCCGCCAGCACACCGCAAGGCGGGCGACTGGGCGTAGCGGTGGAACCGCTCGATGGCGATGCCTCCGGTGACGACCCCGGCGTTCGCGTGGCCGGTGTGAATCCGGACAGCCCGGCAGCCAGCGCCGGCATTCGCGAGGGCGATGTCATCGTCTCGTTCAATCGCAAGCCCGTGCGCTCACCGCAGGAACTGGCTGAGCTGGTAAACGCCGCCGAGGCCGGCAAACCCGTGGTACTGCTCATTGAGCGCGACGGCAACAATCGTTTCGTACCCGTGCAATTGGGGTAAACGAGTTCATTAGCTTGGGCGCCCCACTGGGGCGCCTTTTTTTTTGCTACAACGGTATCCCCGCCACCATCGACACAGGCCGATGCAAAAACCAACCCCCAGAAGCCTTTCCGATTGCCACGCCGTGATCATGGGCGTGGGCGGATTGGGATCGGCCGCCGCACTGTACTTGGCGGCGGCGGGTGTGGGCCGGTTGACGCTGTGGGACCCGGATGTTGTGGACATCAGCAATCTGCATCGTCAGATCATCCACGACATGGCGCACCTGGGCGCGCCCAAGGTGCGCTCCGCGGCATCACGACTGTTGCATCGTCACCCGCAACTCGCTGTCGATATTCGGCAGGACCCGCCGGAGGCGATCACGCTGGGCCACGCGTTGTACACGGCGGATATCGTTCTGGATGGCACGGACAACTTCGAGGCGCGGTACCTGATCAACCGGCTGAGCGTCCAAACCCGCACCCCACTGGTGAGCGCCGCGGCCATTGGGGTGCAGGGACAATTGATGCTCTTCGACCTGCGGCATCCGCAGGCACCGTGCTATCGGTGTCTGTTTCCAGACGATGCGGACGACACCGCTTTGCGCTGTGTGGACAACGGCGTATTGGGACCGGTGGTCGGTGTCATGGGCAGCTTGCAGGCACAGATGGCCGTCAATGTGCTGCGCAGGACGCCGACCGCGGCCGGCGACCTGCTCCGCTGGGATGCGCTGAGCGGGCGATGGCAAAGGTCCGTCTTCGTCCAAGACCCCCATTGCCCGCTTTGTGCAGTTGGCGCCTTTAGTTGACCGAGCCGAGCACGTCGCGGATGCGTTGGAAAATCTCCTCGACCGGACCCACACCCTTGACCGTGCGCAGGTTGCCCTTGGCCTTGTAGAAATCGATCAACGGCGCGGTCTGCTCCTCGTAGACCTGCAAACGCTTGCGGATGGTCTCCTCGGTATCGTCGGCACGCTTGCGCGCCAACAGGCGTTGGGTGATTTCTCCGTAGTCCACGTCGAAGAACAACACCACATCCAGGGGTTGGCCGAGGCGAGTCAGCATGTCGTCCAAGGCCTCGGCCTGGGCGCGGTTGCGCGGAAACCCATCAAGCAGGAAGCCGGCCCCGGCGCCCTTACCGATGCGTGATTCGATCATGCCCAGGACGATCTCATCCGGCACCAGGCCGCCGGACTCCATGATGGTCTTGGCCTGCTGGCCCAATTCAGTACCCGCGGATACTTCCGCGCGCAGCAGATCGCCGGTGGAAATGTGGCCAATTCCATATGTCCTGACGATGTTCTCGGCCTGTGTTCCTTTGCCGGAACCCGGCGCACCCAGCAACACCACTCTCATGTTCTTGATTCCACCTTCGCGCGGGCGACGGTTAACGTCGCGGAAACTGACGGGTTTGTCTTCGTTTTTTTGTATTGCCGCAACGTAACCTTGAGCTTTGATCGCTGTCAACGCTATCGCCATGGCCTGTGACGCGTACAGGCGATACCATAGCGGCCCTTGAAATCTTTCCCCTTAAACACGTCAAGAGTAACCGAACATGAGGCTGGACAATGTAGACGCCGGGCGTGACCTGCCCAACGACCTGAACGTGATCATCGAGATCCCGGCCAATGCCGACCCCGTGAAGTACGAGGTGGACAAGGATACCGGCGCGCTGTTCGTCGATCGCATCATGAACACCGCCATGCATTACCCGGCCAATTATGGCTATATCCCCAACACCTTGTGCGAAGACGGCGACCCGCTGGATGTCATGGTGGTCACCCCCTTCCCCTTGGTGTCGGGATGCGTGGTCCGCTGCCGCCCGCTGGGCCTGCTGAAGATGTCGGACGAGGCCGGCGGGGACTCCAAGCTGGTGGCCGTGCCGATCAAAAAGCAATGCGCCATGTATGCCGAGGTCGAGTCGCTGGACGACCTGCCCAAGATGCTGCTCAACCAGATCTCCCATTTCTTCGAGCACTATAAGGATCTGGACTCCGGCAAGTGGGTGAAGGTCGATGGCTGGGGCGGGCTGGACGATGCGGTGAAGGAAATCAACGAATCCGTCGAGCGCTACAAAGCCGCGTGAGCGAACTCACGCACTTCGACCCGACCGGCAACGCCCACATGGTCGATGTGGGTGAGAAGGCCGAAACCCATCGGGTGGCCGTGGCCGAGGGTGTCATCCGCATGCGGGCCGACACCCTCGAGCTCATCGTTGAAGGTCGGCACAAGAAGGGCGATGTCCTGGGCATCGCCCGTATCGCCGGCATCATGGGCGCCAAGCGCACAGCGGAGCTCATCCCGCTGTGCCATCCCATCGCGCTCACTCGGGTTGCCGTCGATCTTGCCGCTGAGCCCTCGGGTGATGGTGTTCGCGTCACCGCCACGGCTGAAACCCAAGGCAGGACCGGTGTCGAGATGGAGGCGCTCACGGCCGTGCAGGTTGCCTTGCTCACGATCTACGACATGTGCAAGGCCGTCGATCGCGGGATGGTGATGGACAACGTACGGCTGCTGGAGAAGCAGGGCGGCCGTTCAGGCCACTGGCGGGCCGATCAACCGTGACCGTTCCCTTGATCGACACCCCCGAAGCCCTCGCCGCACTGTGCCGAGACCTGGCATCCGCATCGTGGATCGCGCTGGATACCGAGTTCGTCCGTGAGGAGACGTTTTACGCCCAACTGTGCCTGATCCAGGTCGCCACGGCGGATCGCGTGACCTGTATCGATCCGTTGGCCGTGCCCGACTTGACCCCGTTACTCGGCTTGCTGGCGGACCCGGCGATCATCAAGGTCTTTCATGCCGCCGGGCAGGACCTGGAAATCTTCAGCGGTTTGATGCCGCACCCGCCAGCGCCGGTGTTCGACACTCAATTGGCGGCCACCCTGCTCGGCCACGGCGAGCAGATCGGCTATGCCGCCCTGGTCGAGCGTGACCTGGGGGTGGTTCTGGACAAGTCCCAGTCCCGGACCGACTGGCGTCAGCGCCCATTGACGGCCGAGCAGCTGGCCTATGCGGCGGACGACGTGCGCTACCTGGCACAACTGTATCCCGCACAGCGCGATATGTTGCGAAGCAAGAACCGGGAGCAGTGGCTGGATGAGGATTTCGCCGCCTTGAGCGACCCGGCGCGCTACCTGCTCGATCCGGAACACGCCTGGCGCAAGGTCAAAGGCAGCGCGCAGCTCAAGGGCGTCCAACTTGCCGTGCTTGCAGAACTGGCGACCTGGCGCGAGCATCGCGCCCGCGACACCAATCGCCCCCGTCGCTGGGTGCTGTCCGACGAGGTCATGATCGACCTGTCGAGACAAATGCCGCAACAGGCCGCCGCCCTGGGCCGATTGCGCGGGTTACCCCCGGCAGTCCGTGAACGGCATGGTGATACCCTGCTGACCTGTATAGCCCGCGGACGGGCTCGGGCGCGCGAGGACTGGCCGAAGCTGCCCATCAGGCGCCGCCTGGATGCGCAGATGGAACCCACGGTGGACCTGCTTCTGGCTGTCATCCGCGAGGCCGGGAACCAACACGATATCAGCGCACCTACACTGGGAGGGCGCAAGGATGTCGAAGCCTTGATCCTGGACGACCCCGACTGCGCCCTGTGCCATGGCTGGCGCGAGCGCATCGTCGGCGCCACCCTGCGCAGGCTGCTGGCCGGCGAGGGCGTCATAAGCGTCCGGGATAAACGCATCAGGCTATCGTTCGAATCCACTGCCTGAGCGCGCACCCAGCCAGTTCGATCAAGGAGGGGCAGCGTGAAACGTCTATTGGCAGCCGCATTCGCCGTGGGGCTGATCGCCGGTTGCGCAACGGCCCCGGAGTCCGAACGGATCGTCAGCGGCCCTCGCGTCGATGACGTGCTCGCTTCGCCGGAGACCTTCATCGGCACTCGTGCGACCTGGGGCGGTCGTATCGTCGATATCCGCAATGGCCGCCTGGCCACCGAACTGGAGGTACTCGCGCTGCCGTTGAGCGACACAGGTCGGCCTCGTGACGGCGATGTGAGCCCAGGACGTTTCAAGGCGCGTATTCAGGGCTTCGTCGACCCCGGTGTCTATCGGCCCGAGCGGCTGGTATCGGTGACCGGCATCATCGCTCAACCGCAGATGGACAGCGTCGGCGACTACCCGTACCGATACCCGGTGCTGGATGCACAAAGCCACCAACTCTGGCCGGTACAGAAGGAGGCGCAGGTAATTTATATCTATGAGCCGTGGTTCAATTCCAGGCGGCTCAACCGTGGGTATTATTGGCGGGCGTTTCCTTAGCTGCCCTGAGTCACCCCGACAGCAAGTCGGCGCGTAGTTTTCCATTGCATGAGGGGGCCGGTTGATGTCCGCAGAGCACGCGATCCAAGTCTCGGCCGCGCCGGAGGACGAGGCGCTGCTCCTCGCGCTCAAATCGCTGATTGACGCTGGCGCCACAGCGCTGCAACAGGAGCGGTTCGATAACGCAATCGAGAACTTCGAGAATGCACTGTCCCAGGCGCCCGCGCGGCTTTCAGCATACGACGTGGCCACCCACAACGTATTGACCGCACGAAAGCGACTGGTCGAACGACTGTTGGAAACCGGCAACCTGGCGCCGGTGCAGCAGCACCTGCAGCGCATGTTCGAGCTGCGCCTGCGTGGGCCGCTCGCGGCACAAGCGGAATTCCGCGGCCGCTTTGCCGCGGCGTATTACGACCTCGGCAAAGCGTTCTACAGGGCACGCGCCTGGGAGGCAGCCCTTGCCTGCGTGCGACAGGCTATCGCGATCGAGCCTTGCCCCTCGTACTATGTGGATCTCACCAACGCGCTGGCCTTTGTGCGCACACCCGCACGGCTGCAGGACTACGCGCGCGGTATCACCAGCGCCGAACTGGGGCGGCATATATTTGTCGCCTGCGCGCCCAAGAGCGGCTCCACCTTCCTCAAGAACCTGCTGACCGACCTCACTGGTTTTCGGGATGTATTCAGCGTATACGCCGGCCTGCAGAACGAGCAGGACCTGGATCTGCCGCAGCTCGCGACATTCGCGCGCGAGAACACCGTTACCCAGCAGCATTGCCGTGCCTCCGAGGCCAATATTCACCTCATGCAGGCCTTTGGCATTCGCCCTGTGGTGCTGGTGCGCGACATCTTCGATACCGTGATAAGCCTGCGCGATTTCTACGACGGTGGCTTCGTCTACAGCACATTTTTCGAGCGCGAGCATTACATTGCACTCGATGGAGATGCTCGACTGGATCTACTGATCGACTTTGCGGTGCCCTGGTACTTCCAGTTTGTCGCCTCCTGGCAGCGCGCCGAACGTGAGGGGCGGCTACCGATGTTGTGGCTGAATTACCGCGACGTCACAGAGCACACCGTGGCGACACTCGAACGTATCCTCGGGTTCTACGGCATGCGGGCGCAGCCTCATGCCGTAGAACGGATCATCGACGCACGACGCGGCGACGCACGCGGCAATCGCTTCAACCATGGCGTACCGGGGCGGGGCGTCAACGGGTTGAGTCCGGCGCAGCGCGCCCGGATCACAGCGCTGGGCCGTTTTTTTCCAGGAACCGATTTTTCCTGCCTGGGTGTGTGCTAGCTTGACCGCCACTCGATGCGAACTATTCTTGGCCGGACTCGGTGTCCGTAATGCGCTCGCTCGAGTTCTATAAAAGCTGACATAAACATCACTGGGTGCCCCCTGCAACCTCGTGGGCGGACACCGGTACGGTCGTACACCGAGTTCAGCCATCTGCGCGATGCGATGGCTCCGATTGCTGTTTGGGGAATGACGCCATGCCTTCCAATAAGAGCCCGATAACCTTAGCGCTGCAGACGGCCTTGAAAGACATCCGAACCGATGCGCAGCGCAGTGGCCGGGGTCAGTCCCCTGCCCTGCGCATGCCTGCGGCATTGCTTGCCAGTGGTTGCCTTCTCGGCAGCACAATGGCCCTGGCCGACGGTGGTGACACCGAGGCAACGGCCACATGCATCGGTTCGCTGCCCTATAGCGACAGCGGCACCACCGTCGGCAAAGTTGACGACTACGACCTGCCGGCAGACACCACTGCGCCTACGCTCACCGCAAGCTGTGCCAGCATCGTCGGCGGTGCCGGCCCCGCGGGGTCACTGCCGAACGGTGCGATCTACACCGGTACCGGCACCGCGCCGGATGCGGTCTACCGCATCGACTTCCCCGCCGGCAATCCGGACACGCTGACGATCAACATGGACCCCACCGGGGCCCAGGATCTTGCGCTCATCGTCTTCTGCGATACGGTCTCAAGCAGCCCCGCCGATGGCTTGGTCGTCGACGATACAGGTGTCGGCGGCGTCGCCGAACAAGTGACTGTGGGCAACATCGCCGCGGGTACGTCACTGTACATCGTCGTGGACGGGTACTCGACCGGCGGCACGCCGCCGGGGCCCTCCGGGCCCTACACGCTGAACGTCACCAGCAGTGGCGCGACGCAGCCCGACCCCTCCTGTGGTGCCGCACCGTCTGCGGACGTGTCGATCACCAAGACCGACGGGGTCGCAGATGTCACCCCCGGTGGCGACACGACCTACACCATCACCGCGAGCAACGCCGGCCCGAGCGACACCGCCGCGACAGTAACCGATACCTTTCCGGCTGACCTGTCATGCACGTGGACCTGCGTCGGGGCTGGCGGCGGTACATGCACGGCGGCCGGTGCCGGCAACATCAACGATGCGATCAACCTTCCGGTTGGTAGCTCAGTCACCTACACGGCCGCCTGCGACATCGCCTCCTCCGCGACTGGCATCCTCTCGAACACCGCGACCGTGGTCGGTGCAGAGACCGACCCAACCCCCGGCAACGACAGCGCCACAGACACCGACACGTTGACCGCATTGGCGGACCTCTCGATCACCAAATCCGATGGCGGGACGGTCGCCTCGGCAGGCGGCGATACCATCTATACGATCACGGCGACGAACGCGGGCCCCTCCGACGTCAGCGGCGTGAGCGTAACCGACACATTCCCTGCGGCGTGCACCACGGTGAGCTACACGGCGATCGGTGCTGGCGGTGCTGCGGGGTTCACCGCGGCCGGTAACGGGGATATCAACGACGCGACAATCGATATGCCGGCCGGCAGCTCCGTGACGTATACCGCCACGTGTACCGTGGATACTGGAGCGGCCAACGGCGACATCATCACGAACACGGCAAACGTCGCGGCACCGATGGGCGTCGATAGCAACCCGGGCAACGACGCGGCCACCGAGAACACGGCGGTGGTGGGGGCAGCGATCCCGACCATCGGGGCCTGGAGCGGTGCGCTGCTGCTGATGCTGCTGGGTGCCATGGGACTGGGCGCCGCGCGCCGTCGCAATCAGGCCTGATCGATCCTGATTGGCGTCCGCCCCACACGCGTAAGCGCTGGGGCGGACGGTTCTAGACTTGGTCGTGCAACCCGCACTCGCGCTTGAGGCCGAAGAATCGGGTGTCTTCTTCGCTCATACCGTCGGCAAGCCGGCGCGTGGTATGCACATCGCCGATGGAGACATAGCCCTGGTGCCATAGCGGGTGGTAGTCCAGCCCGTTGGCGGTGAGATAGCGGTAGATGTCCCGATCGGTCCAATCGACGAGTGGATGCACCTTGGTGCGGCCGTTCTGCCGCGCCAGGACATCGAGTTGGCTGCGGCTGCGGGACTGCTGCCGACGCAGGCCGGCGAACCAGGCCTCCGCACCGAGGTCTTCCAGCGCACGCCGCATCGGCTCGACCTTGTTGATGCGGTTGTATTGCTCCAGCCCTTCCAGGCCTTGCTCCCAGAGCTTGCCGAACCGCGCCTCCTGCCATGCCGGACTCATCGGGGCCCGGTAGGTCTTGAGGTTGAGCTTGAGCTTGTCGACCAGTTCGTCGACGAACTGGTAGGTCTCCGGAAACAGATACCCGGTGTCTACCAGAATCACCGGTATGTCGGGCCACTCCCGAGTGACCATGTGGAGATTGACCGCTGCCTGGGCGCCGAAGCTGGATGCCAGCACGATACGATCGCCGAACCGCTCCAGGGCCCAGATCACCCGCTCCTGCGCGCTGCGATCGGCGAGCCCGGCATTGAGCTGCGCCAGATCCTGCTCGTCCTGTGTGATCGAGATGCCGTCAAACACTGTAGCCATCACCGTCGTCTTGTGGAGAGGGCGCTACCGCGTCCGGGTATACGCCATGGGTTCAGACTGTATCGACACAAGGGCAAGCCCGGAACGAATCGTTTTCGATAACCTTATCGTGGGCCGTTATTAATCCGCATCGGCGGTCGCGCCGTTGCCGACCGGAAGCGCCGGCCGTGCTACCATTGCGCCGCTTCTTTACCATGCGTCCTTCGACCATTGTGGCCCGCCATGAGTGAACTCGATTTCGATCAGGCTCGATTCAACATGATCGAGCAGCAGATCCGCCCCTGGGATGTGCTTGACCAGCGCGTCCTCGACGTACTGACGAGCGTACCCCGCGAAGCGTTCGTGCCGGAGCGATACCGCAGCCTTGCGTTTGCCGACGTGCGCATTCCGCTTGGCCACGGTCAGGTCATGATGAACCCCAATGTCGAAGGCCGGATGCTGCAGGCATTGAACCTGCGACCAACCGACGATGTGCTGGAGGTCGGAACCGGCAGCGGTTTCATAACCGCGTGTCTCGCACGATTGTCCGCCCGTGTCACGTCGGTGGACATCGTCGAGCCCTTCGTGGCCGAAGCGAGCAAGCGCCTGCGCAACCACAACCTGCGCAATGTCGGCCTCGCCACCGGCAATGCCGTCGCCGGCTGGGGGGACAGACACTACGACGTCGTCGCCATCACCGGCTCAGTACCACGATTGGCCGACAGTTGGCGCGAGCAGCTCAAACCCGGCGGCCGCCTGTTCGTCATCCGCGGCAAGGCGCCGATCATGGAGGCAATACTCGTGACGCGGCGCTCGGAACGCGAGTGGGTGGAGGAGTCCCTGTTCGAAACCGAACTGCCGCCGTTGCTGGAGAGCGTACAAGCACCGCGGTTCGAGTTCTGACCAACATGGATGTTTCTTGCACCGCCATCCCGGCTGTCCGGCGGCCAGAGAACGAGTCCGACTGAAGCTGGAATTGTCCGCCAGTTCAAG
>CBFGWV010000054.1:0-20919 GCA_965652545.1 uncultured Candidatus Competibacteraceae bacterium
CGTGCCTGAACCCCGCCTTCCAGGCTGGGCAGGACGCGGGCAGACGCGCTGTGAACACATCCGTGTGAGCTCGACGGCAGCATCCATGCTGCCGACGGTCTGCCCGCGTCCTACCCAGCCCGGAAGGCTCCCCGCGGTGGCTGTTCAAGGTGGCGCCTCGTACCCATTTGAGGCCACCCCCTGGGATCGCCGAGTTGCACTCGGCAGCCGGCTGAAAGCCGGCCGTTTGAAGGACCTTTGACGTTGCACGGTCATCGCTACGGGCTACGGACTCCGAAGCGCTGCCGCCATGGCAATTCCCACTGTTTGTCCGACACTATCTTGAGTCGACAACCGGTCGATCGCCCCCGCTCAGCCACCGAGAACCGCCTATGACCGCCATGCTGCGCCGCCGCCCCTGGGTACCCGCCGCTTGTGAGGACCATGTTCAGGCTATCGCGCAGACGGTCGCCCGCCAGGAGGCGGGGGAGGTGGCGACGGCCTTGGATCGTCTGGTGCGGGAAAACCGCCGTATCCACGATGAGGAGGGCATCAATCTCAATCCTGCCTCGAATGTCATGAACCCGAAGGCTGAGGCAATGTTGTCGGCGGGTTTGGGGACGCGGGCGTCGTTGGGGTACCCGGGGGATAAGTATGAGATGGGCCTGGAGGCGATCGAGCGCATCGAGGTGATGGCCGCGGAGCTGGCTGCGGAGGTGTTCGGCGCGCGCTATGCGGAGGTGCGGGTGGGGTCCGGGGCGTTGGCGAATCTGTATGTGTTCATGGCCACGTGCAAGCCGGGGGATACGATCATCGCGCCACCGGCGGCTATCGGTGGGCATGTGACGCATCACGCGGATGGGGCGGCGGGGTTGTACGGGTTGCGGACGGTACCGGCGCCGGTGCATGCGGATGGGTATACGGTGGATGTGGATGCGTTGCGCGCGCTGGCCGCGGCGGCGCGGCCAGCGCTGATCACCATCGGCGGCAGTCTGAATCTGTTTCCCCATCCGGTCGGGGCGCTGCGGGAGATCGCCGATGGGGTTGGGGCGAAGCTGTTGTTCGATGCCGCCCATCTGAGCGGCATGATCGCCGGCCATGCCTGGGCCCAGCCCTTGGCCGAGGGGGCGCATGCGATGACCATGAGCACCTACAAGAGCCTCGGTGGGCCACCGGGCGGGTTGGTGGTGACCGACGACGCGGCCATTGCCGAGGCGCTGGACCGGATTGCGTACCCGGGCCTGACGGCCAATTTCGATGCCGGGAAAACGGCGGCATTGGCAGTGAGCCTGTTGGATTGGACGGTCTATGGACGGCAATACGGTGCGGCGATGCGCGAGACGGCGCAGGCATTGGCGCGGGCGTTGTGCGAGGCCGGTGTGCCTGTGTTCGCGCGCGATCGCGGGTGTACGCAGTCCCACCAGCTGGCCATCGAGGCGGCCAGGTACGGCGGTGGCCAGACGGTGGCCAAGCGTCTTCGCCGCGCCAATCTCCTTGCTTGCGGCATCGGCCTGCCGTTACCAGCGGTGGAGGGTGACATCAACGGTCTGCGCCTGGGCGTGCCGGAGATCGTCCGCCTGGGTTTCACGCCAGGAGACATGCCACAGCTGGCCAGCTTACTGGTACGGGCGCTGGAGGGTGATGAGCCGCCGGAGGCGGTTGCGCAGGATGTGACGGCATTCCGGAGCGGGTTTCGCGGCCTGCATTATGTGCTGTAGACCGGTGACATCGCGCCTTTTCTGGCCATTTGCCGCAGAGGCTCACGTTGCATGAGCGTGGATGCGCGCAGCCAGGACGGCTTCGATTTCGCAAGGTTCGCAACCTTTACCTCGCTTTCGCTGTCGACGTGCTCGGCCGACACCGGCGGCACGACCCCCACCCAGGCGTTTTTGCCCGCTTGCTTGGCCGCATAGAGGGCGTCGTCGGCGATATCCACCACGCGCTCCCACTTCAGTTCGTCCATCTCCCGCGGGACGAACGGGTAGGGCGCGAAACCGATGGAGCAGGTGAGGTATTTTTTCACGCCGCCACCGAGGTTGAATTCATGACCGGCGACTGCGGCGCGGATCTTCTCGGCCAAGGGCTCCAGTGCCTCGCGAGCGACGTCCCGGACCACGATGAGAAACTCCTCGCCGCCCCAGCGGACGATGGTATCGCCCTTGCGTATCGTATCCTCGAACACCTTGACGACTTGTAACAGCACCTGGTCGCCGGCGGAGTGGCCGTAGCGGTCGTTTATCCGCTTGAAGTCGTCCATGTCGACCATGATGAACCCAAGGTCGATCTGCGACGGTTGGGGGGATGCCGGCAGTGGCACTGTTGCGTTGTAGGCCTCGAGGACCCGCTCGATATCGGCTTGGATGGATTGCTCCAGATAGCGGCGGTTGCTCACGCCCGTCAGGCTGTCCGTAATGCTGGCGACTTTCATCTTTCGCCGGTTGTCGGCATTGGTCAATGCCTGCTTATACGCAACATAGCTGATGCAGCCTGAGTACGCGATCATCATGCCGCCGGTCAACGCCATTGTGATTGGATTGGTGTTCATACTGAATGACCAATCGATAAACAGCCCGCAGACCAATGTCCCGATGACGAAACACACCGTACCCTTCCAGAATTGCTTTAGTCCGCCTATGGCCAAGGTGTTCATCACGGAGGCGGATAGCAGCAAAACCGTTATCCAGGGGTCGAATTTCATGGCCGCGGACCAAAAGCCATACAGGAAGCTGTCGACGTACTGGTTTCTGTAGACGGCGACCATGGGCGATTTGGTGAACAGCGGGCGAGAGGCCAACAACCATGCCACATGAGGCCAAACAAGCGTGTTCAACAACAGCCAGGCGCCAAGCCCCAGCGGAATGGGTTTTTCCAAGACGGACAGGAATATCCAAAGCAGTACGAACCAGCCAAATATTCGTGGCCCGTATATCATGCGGGGGATCGGATGCGGTTTCTTCTTGGCAGGCATGCTGGGTATTTGCATAATACACCCGACAATTTCCGGCAACGCGCATGAGGCATCAGGGGTCCATCATATACTATGATGCGTGCTGCTCTGCTAGAGGCTTTTAGCGCTCATGCCCCAATATAAACGGCTGCCTTAGGCCGGTTGTCTATGTGTCAGTCCGAATACTGACTTATGGCCTATAGCGATGGATAAATGCCAAGGCTGTGCCGGCTTGGTCACTTTCTGAGAAGGCGGTATAGAGCCTTGAGAAACAGAACAGCAGGTTGATTTTCGATCATTTTCTTGGCGCATGGGCAGGCGGCATGGGATACTCTGACCTAGTTCACAGTCTAGGCTGTCTCCGCTATGTACACCGAAATCGGCTCCTTCGACGCAAAAGCCCAGTTGTCCAAGCTCCTCCAGGCGGTTCAGCGGGGGCAGCGATTCACCATCACCCTGCGCGGTCGCCCCATCGCTGACCTCGTGCCCAGCGGCAGCGCTGGGCACGATGCCCAGACAGCCGTTGAGGCCATGCGTGGTATCGAGAAGGTTCGAGGCGTTTCCGGGGCGCTTGTGACCGAGTGGATAGCCGAGGGCCGCCGATGAGGTTGGTGCTCGATGCATCGATGGCACTGGCGTGGTTGTTCGAACGTCAATCACCCGATGATGTGAAGCTGGCCGAGCACGCTCTGGTGGCGTTGCCGAACGCCGAAGTTCGGGTTCCAGCCCTGTGGCATACGGAGGTTGCGAATGCGCTGCTGGTTGCCGAACGCCGCCAGGTCGTGTCCGAGGCGCGGGTGTTCGATTATTTAAGCAAATTGTCCGCGCTGCCGATTGACACGGACGACTTGCCGCCGGTCGGCCGACGCGATGCGGTGATGGCGCTAGCGCGCGAGCATGGTTTGACGGCCTACGATGCAACGTACCTTGAATTGGCGCTTCGCCTGAATGCCGTTTTGGCTACCTTTGACCGGAAGCTGGTTTCAGCCATGTATGCAGCGGGCGGTGTCGTTTTCGGGGATGCACCCGCCAGCACGTAATCCCGTGCTTGGGTGTCATAACCGCCCCATGGCCTGCGCCATCGCCCTGATATCCGCCGGCGTGGTCCGGCAACAGCCGCCGATCAGGCTGGCGCCGGCCGCTTGCCACCGCAGCGCTTGGTCGGCGAACGAGCCACCGTCTTCCGAGCCGCGCCAGCAGTGGTGTTCGGCGTCGTAGTCCTCGCCGGAGTTGGGATAGACGATGATCGGCTTTGCCGTGGCCTGACGGGCTTCGCTCACCAGGCGGGTGACGAAGCGTGGGGCGGTGCAGTTGATGCCGATGGCAGCGATCTGTTCGTTGTCGTTCAGTTCGGCGACACAGTCGCTGAGCAACTCGCCCTGGCAGGTGTGCCGGTCGTCGCGGCAGCTGAACGTGATCCAGCCATACACGCCGGGAAATTCGCGCAACAGCCGTGACACGGCGCGGGCCTCGATTGCGCACGGAATGGTTTCGCAGGCCAGCAGGTCCGCGCCGGCATCGATCAACACCCGCATCCGTTCACGGTGAAAATCCATCAATGCCGTTTCGCTCAGGCCGTAGTCGCCACGGTATTCGGAGCCGTCGGCCAGCATGGCGCCGTATGGCCCGACGGAGGCGGCGACCAGTGGGCGAGGACGGCCGTCTTTCTCGGCCGCAGACAAGGCTTGCCAAAAATCGTTGCGTGCGGCGAGCGCCAGCGCCACGGCCTGCCTCATGAGGCTCACGGCCTGGTCGTGGGACAAGCCGCGCTTGGCAAAGCCCTCGAAAGTGGCCTGGTAGCTGGCGGTGATCGCCACATCGGCACCGGCGGCGAAGTAGTCCGCATGCACGGCTTTGATCAGCGCCGGCTGCTCTATGAGAATGCGTGCCGACCAGAGCGCGTCGTTCAGGTCGCAGCCGCGCGCCTCCAGTTCGGTGGCCATGGCGCCGTCGACGATGATTGGCCGGTGGTGGGCGAGAAGCGTGGTGATCGGGTTCATTCGGTCCGTGCCATGAAAACGGTCTTGGCACGGCATGATAGCCCCATGCCTACCGTGGTGGTTGCCGCTCGTTCAGGAAGCGGAGCAGACGAAATGTCAGCCCCTCGCGCGGGGCGTTCGCCGGCCATAGGGCATACACGCCCAGGGCATCGGGTACCCAGCCCGGCAGGGGCTGGACGAGACGGCCGGTGCGCAGGTCCTCGGCGACCAGCGATGCCGGTGGCGTGGCCAGGCCCACGCCCGCAATGGCCAGTTGGCAGACCGCCTCGATGCTGTCGACGACGACACGCGGGCTGAAGCTGATGCGTCGGATGTCTCCGTCGGCGTTGATGAGTGTCTTGCTATTTGGCCGCATCGTCAGCCCGATCCAGTCCCAGCCGGCCAGATCGGCCGGTTCTGCGGGCTGCGCAACCGCGGCCAGCAGGGCGGGGGCGGCGACCAGGGTGCGCTCGAGCACGAAAAGCCGTTTGGACTTGAGCCCGCTGTCGGCCAGATCGCCGATACGGATGGCCAGGTCGATGCCCTCGCGCACCACATCGTGGGGCCGGTCGCTGAAGCGGATGGACAGCTCGATCTTGCGGTGCGCGTTGGCGAACGCCGCGAGGTCGGCCGTCAATCGGTCCCGGGCGAGCATCGCCGGCACGCTCAGGCTGAGCCGCCCGACGGGCTCGACCGCGCGCTGCACGATGGCGTTCAACCCGTGCTCTGCCGCGGCGAGCATGGTCTGCGCCGAGGCGAATAAGTGTTCGCCGTCGTGGGTCAGTGACAATCGCCGTGTGGAGCGGTAGAGCAACGCCACGCCCAGCCGCGCTTCCAGCCTTGCGACATGGTGGCTGACGACCGACGGCGCCAGCCCCAAGGCCTTGGCGGCGGCCCGGAAGGACCCGGTCTCCACCGTCTTCGCAAAGACGGCCATGGCGCGCAGTTCATCGATCATTGTTCGATTTTGTGGATCAGTAAAAACGAAGAGATGCATCTTATCGTTTTATGAGCTGGACTTTAGAGTCCACCGACACGTCAATTCACAGTACGAGGGCTTCGTCGTGTCGGACAACAAATGCGTCATCGTCATCGATCAGGACTTGCCGGTCGGTACCATCGCCAACACCGCCGCGGTGCTGTCCCTCACCCTGGGCATGCGCTGCCCGTTTCTCATCGGCGAGGATCTCGTCGACAGCGAAGGTCGCCTGCACTTGGGCATCACCACGGTGCCGATACCCATCCTGAAGGCCACCGCTAAGTCGTTAAAGGACATGCGGGAGGCGCTGATGGCGTTCGAACCGGCGCTGACCGTGGTCGACCTGACCTCCGCGACCCAGACCACCCGATCGTATGGCGAGTATGCCGAGCACCTCGGCCACACCCCGGCGGACCGGATCGACTACCTGGGCCTGGCGTTGTATGGAGACAAGAAGCAGGTCAACAAATGGACCGGCAGCCTCGGTTTGCTGCGTTAGCAGCCCCCCAAAGTTGTGCCCAAACGCCAAGTAGGATGGGTTGAGCGGTAGCGATACCCATCAGCCGCGTTCGGTCGAAGCCACCTGCGCGCCGTCGTTCACCGATGGGTATCGCTACCGCTCAACCCATCCTACGCACCGGCCCGCCGCAACCGTTCCGGCTGCGTGGCATAGCGCTCGCGGCTGAGCACGGCCCGTGGCTCCAGCGAGCGGATAGGGACGGCGATGTCCAGAGGGATGGCGCCATCGGCCTGCAAGGCCAGGTAGCGCATGCAACTGACCCGCAGAAACGAGGAGAAATTGTCCACCCGTCCGCGCGCCTCGATGATCTCGTCATGCAGCCGGGTGACCAGTTGGCTCAGGGACATGCCGTCGCGCTGGGCGATCTCCTCCAGCACCTGCCAGAACATATTCTCCAGGCGGATGCAGGTCACCACATTGTGCAGACGCAGGGAGCGGGAGCGCTGGGTGTACAGCCCGGGGTCGGCCGAGATGAAGATCTCACACATGGCCTTGTCTCCTTGCGAATCCAGGCCCCCGAGAATACTCGCCGGCGCGCCGGCGAGCCAGTGACACAAGGGCGGCGAGGCACTTGGCCTGCGCCGCCCGCGCCGGTTTACAGCTCGATGCGTGTACCGAGAACGGCCAGGAATTGGCCGATCCACGCCGGATGCGCGGGCCACGCCGGGGCCGTCACCAGCCAGCGGTCGGTGACCGCGCCGTCGATGGGGATATCGGCATACTCGCCGCGGGCCAGCTCCACCTCGGGCCGGCAGGCGGGGTACGCCGAGCACCGCATGCCTTCCAGCACGCCGGCGGCCGCCAGCAACTGGGCACCGTGGCAGATCGCCGCCACCGGTTTACTCGCCGCGGCAAAGGCCTGGACGATCTTCAGCACCTTGTCGTTCAGGCGCAGATACTCCGGTGCACGGCCGCCGGGGATGACCAGCGCGTCGTAATCCTCGGCCTTCACCTGGTCGAACGTGGCATTGAGCGTGAAGTTGTGACCGCGCTTTTCGCTGTAGGTCTGTTGCCCTTCGAAATCGTGTATGGCCGTGGCGATGCTCTCACCGGCCTTCTTGTCCGGGCACACCGCATCCACGCGGTGACCGACGGCCAGCAGGGCCTGGAAGGGCACCATGGTCTCGTAGTCTTCGGCAAAGTCGCCGCAAATCATCAGGATTTTCTTCGCAGCCATGAGCGTCTCCTGTCGTCTCCTCTGGAGCGGTCATTTTTTCAGCCTTGGTGTGGCTGCGGGTAATACCCCGCTACAGCATTCGCGGTTTAGTCGTTCGCCACCGCCGCCCGCATGGCCCGGGTGAGGGACTGCCGCCAACGCGCGGACTCGGCCCAGGGGTCGGCCGCGGCCAGCCGCTTGGGCATGTCGCCTATCTTGAACACATTGGCCGCCTCGATGCCCTCGAGCTCCGACCAACTCACCGGCGTGGCGATCGGCGCACCTTCACGGGCGCGGGTGGAGTAGGGGGCGATGGCGGTCGAGCCGCGTTCGTTGCGCAGGTAGTCGATGAAAATCCGGCCCTTGCGCTTGGCTTTGGAGGCGGTGGCGACGTAGCGTGTCGGGTCGTCGTCCGCCATGGCCTTGGCGAAGTCCCGGGCGAAGGCCTTGACCGCTGCCCAGTCGGCACGCCGTTGCAGCGGCGCGATCACATGGATGCCCTTGCCGCCGGTCAGCAGCGGTACCGACGACAGGCCGATGTCGGCGAGCCGGTCGCGAACCTCCCGCGCGGCCGTTTTCACCTCGCTGAAGTCCAACCCCTCGTCGGGGTCAAGATCAAACACCAGACGGTCGGGCGTCTCGAGCTTATCCACCCGTGACCCCCAGATGTGGAACTCCAATGTGCCCATCTGCACCCCGGCGATCAGGCCGGCCAGATCGTCGACATACAAATAGCTGTCGGTCCCCCCGCCGCTCTCTTCAATCGCCATGCGCCGGATGGCTTCGGGAAAGCCCTTGTGCTCGTGCTTCTGAAAGAAACACGGCTTGCCGCGGCCGTCCGGGCAGCGCACCAGGCTCACCAACCGTCCCTTCACCAGGGGCAGCATGCGCGTGGCCACGCGCTCGTAGTGCGCGGCGAGATCCGCCTTGGTGACCTGCTGCCCTTTGTAGAGCACCTTGTCCGGGTGGGACAACGCGATGCCGGCGATGCGTTTGCGTGTCTCGTGCTCGGTCATCGCAGACTCCTGTGGGGTTTCCATGCGCACCTCGGCGGCGGGCTTGTCCTCGCGCAGCCCTTTGAACACGCCATGGCGGACCGAGCCGTCGGCGGTGAATTCCGTGAATTCGACCTCGGCCACCAGTGCGGGGCGGATGAATCGCGCATCGCGTGCGATCTGCGCCGGCAGCGCACTGGCAAACGGTGAGGTTTTGCGGGCCAGCACGGTGAACCGTGCAGCCAACTGGGCGTGCATCGCCTCATCGAAGCCGCTGCCGACGCGCCCGGCGTAGCGCAGGCGCTTGCCCTCGTGGACGCCGATCAATATCGAGGCGAAGACGCGTCCCTTCTTGTCCGATGGCGACCACCCGCCGATAACGAATTCCTGGCGCCGGGTGCATTTGATTTTCAGCCAGTCCCGACCCCGCCCGCTACGGTACGGTGCCCAGGCGAGCTTGGCGATGATGCCCTCGTGCCCGGCCTCGCAGATCCTGCGGTACACCTCGGGCGCATTGCCTTTGATGTGCTCGCTCAATTGCAGGACGTTGTGTTTGCCTTTCATGAGGGCGCCGAGACGGCGCTTGCGCTCGATCAACGGCAGGCTGCGGATGTCCTCGCCACGGTCGACCAATAGATCGAACACGAAGCAGACCATGGCCCCGCCTTCGGTGATGGCCGCCTGCAAGGTGGAGAAGTCCGTCTTGCCCGCACTGTTGAAGGCGACGATTTCGCCATCGATCAAGGACCCATCGGCGTTGAGTGCCGCGGCCGCGGCGGCGATATCGGAAAAACGGTCGGTCCAATCCTTGCCGTTGCGGGTGAAGACTTTGGCATCGCCATCGCCGGTGGCGATCAGCGCGCGGTAGCCGTCGTATTTCATCTCCGAGAGCCAGTCATCGCCCTCGGGTGCATGTGACACCAGCGTCGCCAATTGCGGTGCCACATGCGCCGGCATGGCCGGGCGGCGGGTGCCGCGTGCCTTCGCCGTGGTGCGCGAGCGGCTGGGCGGCGGCCGTTTGCCGGCAGCGATGGTCGCCATGGAGCGGCCGGTGACGATACTGGTGTCGTCATCCACCAGCGAGCGTTCGCGCTCGGCCGTTTCGTCGGATTGCTTGATCAGCAGCCAGTTCTCGCGCTTGCCGTCCTGCTTGCCCATGCGGACCAGGCTCCAGCCGCCCTGGAGGCGCTTGCCATGGAGGCGAAACCGTAGCTTGCCGGCCTTCAAGCCCTTGTCGACATTGCCCTCGGGCGTCCAGGTGCCGACATCCCACAGCATCACCGTCCCGCCTCCGTATTGACCGGCGGGGATCGTGCCCTCGAAGTTGCCGTAAGCGATGGGGTGGTCCTCGGTGCGCACCGCCAGCCGTTTGTCGGCCGGGTCGAGGCTCGGCCCCTTGGTTACCGCCCAGCTCTTGAGCACGCCACCCCATTCGAGCCGAAAGTCGTAGTGCAGGCGGCGGGCGTCGTGCTTCTGGATCACGAAGCGCAAGGCATCGCCCGGCGCCTCGGCGGTATGGTCCGGCTCCGCGGTCTTGGCGAAGTCCCGCCGGCTACGGTAAGCCGTGAGCAGCTTGTCGACCGATTGCTTGGCCACTGTCGATCCTCAGGCCGATTTCTTGCGCCGTGAGCCCGCAGCGGTGGTCTTCTTGCGTGTGCCGGGCTTGGTCTGCTCCAGGCTCTTCTTCAGCGAGGCCATCAGATCGACCACATTGTCGTTGCGGCCCGGGCCGGCATCGTCGCCGGCGGTAGCGGTTCTGGTACGTTTACGGCCTTTGGTTTTCTTGTCGATCAGCTGCTGCAAGGCCTCGTGATAGCGGTCCTTGAACGCGGTGGCATCGAAGGGAGCGGTCTTGCGCTCGATCAACTCCTCAGCCACACCCAGCAGGTCCTTGTCCGCCGGTGACCTGGAAATACCGGAAAAGAACGCATCGGTCTTGCGGATCTCCTCTTCGTAATGGAGCGTCTCCAGCAGCAAACCGGTGCCGCAGGGTTTGATCGCGGCCAAGTACTCGCGGCCGCGCAGCGAGAGCTGACCCAGGCCGACTTTGCGGGTCTGCTCCAGGGCATCGCGGACCACCCGGAAGGCGTCCTCCGCCAGTTCGTCCTGGGGCGCGAGCAGGTATGGTTTGTCGAAGTACAAGGGCGGGATCTCACAGGCGTCCACGAACTGCACCAGCTCCAGGGTTTTCTTCGACTCCAGCTTGACCGCGTCGATATCCTCGGGGCTGATCAGCACGTACTCGTCCTTGTCGGTCTCGAAACCCTTCCAGATGTCCTCGTTCTTCACCGGCCCGACGCCGGGGACCACCTTCTGGTAGTGCACGCGTTTGCCGCTGGGCTTGTGAACCTGGCGGAACGAGACGCGGGCGCTGCTGTTGGTCGCCGAGTACATCTCAACGGGGATCGACACCAGCGAGAGGCGCAAGTGGCCTTTCCAGACCGGACGCGCTGCCATGGCAAGCTCCTGTTTTTACGAGGTCTCAACCGTAGACAACGCCCATGGACCCTTAGGTTCCGCCGAAAGCAACTGGCACCTGTAGGAGCGCACGGGGGTGCGCTCCTACAGGTGCCTGGGTTCGTGGGGGGCGATTCGTTTACTTTGGGCAACACGCCGCACACTCAGTCCAGCCGCTTGTGCACCCGGGCCACGGCGATGCTCAGCATCACCGCGATGAACACCCCCAGGGCGGCCAGCGCCGGCCACAGCTCGCCGAGGGTCGCCCCGCGCAGCATGATGCCCCGCACCAGACGCAGGAAATGGGTCAGTGGCAGGACCTCGGCCACCCACTGGGCGGCGACCGGCATGCCGGCGAAGGGGAACATGAAACCCGAGAGCAGGATCTGCGGCAGAAACGTGAAGAACGCCATCTGCATGGCTTGAAACTGGTTCGTCGCCAAGGTGGACAGAAACACCCCCAGCGACAGGCTGGCGACGATGAACACCAGCGAGGCGGTGTACAGCGCCGCCAGCGAGCCGCGGATCGGGACCTGGAACAGAACGTCGCCCAGCACCAGCACGACCGTCACCTGCACCAGACCGATGCCGATGAACGGCAGCACCTTGCCCAGCGTCAGTTCCCATGGCGATACCGGGGTGGCGATGAGCATCTCCATGTTGCCGCGCTCCCGCTCGCGCACCAGGGCGATGGCGGTGAACAACACCATCGTCATGGTCAGGATCACGCCGATGAGCCCGGGCACGGTGTTGATGGGCGCACGCCGCTCGGGATTGTAGAAATTGACCACTTGCACCGGGGCCACCGACCGCGTCCAGCCGTCGGGCTCATACACGGGAAACCCCGCCAACTGGCGGGCGGCGGATTGCACCACCTGGTCCGACCCGTCGACGACGATCTGCAAGGCCGGGCGGTCGCGCTGGATCATCCGTGCGGCGAAGTCCGCCGGTACGATCAAGGCGATGCTGATGCGCCCGCGGCGCAGCAGTGCGTCGATCTCCTGTGGCGCCGATACGCGGTAACGCAGGTTCACCACCTGGGTTGCTCCCAGGCTGGCGATCAATTCGCGCGAGCGCGCCGTACCGGCCTGGTCGAGCACCGCGGCATCGAGGTTGCGCACATCCATGTTGATGGCATAGCCGAACAACACCAATTGCATGATCGGGATGCCGACGATCATGGCGAAGGTCAGCCGGTCGCGGCGTAGCTGGCGCAGCTCCTTGAGCACGATCGACCCCAAACGGCGCAGGTTCATGCGGTCTCACCGGTAGCCGGCCGGCGGGTGGCGGCGACGAAAACGTCCTCGAGATTGGCCTGCCCCGGTGCGACCGTCGCCTCGATACCGCGCTCGGCCAGGCGAGTCTCGACACGCGCGGCCAGCCCATCGCCATCCTCGCCGAGCACGCGCAGTGCGGTACCGATCTGCGCCAACGCGATCACCCCGGGCACGTCGCGCAGTGCCTCCTGCGCTTTGCGCGCCTGCGGCGTGTCGACCAGCAGGGTTTGCCCGGGCAGGCTGTCGATCAGTGCCCGCGGGCTGCCGTCGGCCACCAGGCGACCACGGTCCAGGATGGCGAGGCGGGTACAGCGCTCGGCCTCGTCCATGTAGTGGGTGGACACCAGAATGGTGGTGCCGGCATCGCTGAGCTCGAACAGCGACTCCCAAAACTCGCGCCGCGACTGCGGATCCACGGCACTGGTGGGTTCGTCGAGGAACAACAGCTCGGGCTTGTGCAGTACCGCACCGGCCAGCGCCAGGCGCTGCTTCTGGCCGCCACTCATGGTGCCGGCGAGCTGGCCGCGCTGCTCGGTGAGCCAATAACGTTGCAGCAACTCGTCGATCCGCTGCCGTGCGCCGGCGCGTGACAGCCCGTGGATTGACGCCAGGAACTGCAGGTTCTCGCCCACGGTGAGGTCCTCGTACAGCGAGAATTTCTGCGTCATGTAGCCGATGTGCCGTTTGAGTGCCTCGGCGTCCTGAGGAATGCGGTGCCCGAGCACCTCGATGCGCCCCTCGCTGGGCAGCAGCAAGCCGCACAGCATGCGAATGGTGGTGGATTTGCCCGAGCCGTTGGGCCCGAGAAAACCGTACACCTCGCGCGGGCGGACGGTCAGATCCAGCGCGTCCACCGCCGTTTTCTCGCCGAAGCGCTTGCTCAGGCCGCGGGCGAGAATGACCGCGGTGTCGCCGTTATCGTTCATGGGCAGGGAACTCCGCGGTCACCGGCAGGCCGGCGGGCAGGTCCGCGGCATCGTCATCGAGCACCAACTCGGCCATGTAGACCAGGCGGTTGGCATCGTCACCCGACAAGGCGTAGTAGGGCGTGAAACTCGGCTCGTCACGAATGCTGCGCACGGTGGCGGCAAACGGCGTGCTCACCCCTTGTACCCACACCGTGGCGCGATCGCCGATCTTGACCTCGCCACGGCGGGGGGCCGGCACGAAGACCCGGGCATACGGGCGCTCGCCCACCAGCAAGGTGACCACGGTGGCGCCGGCCGGTGGTTGATCGCCGGTCTCGAACGGCAGCTCGTCCACCCGTCCGCCACGCGGGGCGAGGATGCGCAGGCGCTCGAGATCCAGCGCGGCCTGGTCGCGCCGCGCCTCGGCCGCCGCCAGGCGGGCTTGCGCCTGGTCGACCCGCTCGGGCCGTGTGCCGGCAAGCAATTCACTGAGCCGCGCGTCGGCCTCCTTGTGCAGGGCGCGGGCTTGCTCCAGGCGGGTGAGCGCGGCATCGCGTTCAGCCACCGGCGTCAAACCGCGTCGCAGCAGGTCGCGTTGACGGTCGTACTCGCGTGCGGCCTCATCGACGCCGGCGCCGGCATTGGCCAGGGTGGCGCGTGCGGCATCCAGCGTCTGCGGCCGAGTGCCGTTGCGCGCCTCGTTCAATGCGGCCTGTGCCTCGGCCACTTCAGCCTCGGCCTGCGCCAGGCGCACGGCATGACGGGCCGGGTCCAGCGCCAGCAGCAACTGGCCTTCGGCAACGGTATCGCCCTCGGCCACCGCCATCTGCACGATGGGTTCGGACACCTCCGCCGGCAGGGTGATGCGGTCGCGCTCCAGGGTGCCCAGCAGACGCGGCGGTTCGCTCTGCTGGCAGCCGGCGATCAGCGCGCACAGGCCCAGCAGCGCAGGCAGCGTCCGGCGGCTCATGGCGATGTCCCGCCCTGCGGAGCCGAGACGCCACCCATCAGCAGTGCGCTGGTGTGGCGCAGCAGTGCATCGGCGTCCAGATCGTCGGCGGCGAAGAGTTGCGTCCATATCGGGGTGGCTGCCAGTGGGAAGAATGTCAGCCCCACCAGTGAAACCACCAGCAGGCGCGGATCCAGGTCGGGGTTGATTTGCCCCCGGCGCTGCGCGGCGGCGAGCCGCTCGGCCAGCAGCCGTGGAACCTGGGGGGCGATACGGTTGACCAGGACATCACGCAACGCGCCGCCTTCGCTGAGCACCTCGCGCACCCACAGCGCCGGCAGCCAGGGGTGGCGGGCGACGATGGCATGAGCACCCTGGACGAAACCGAGTATCAAAGCGCCGGGGTCGTCACCGGCCAGGTCCACCCGCCCGCGCAACTCGCCGATCAAGGGCATGATCCGCGTCTCGACGACGGCATCGTGCAGGCGCTGCTTGCTGCCGAAGTAGTAGTTCATCATCGCTGGCGTCACACCGGCCTCGCGGGCGATATCGCGCAGGCTGGTCGCGGCGATACCGCGCTGGGCAAAGCAGGCCAGCGCGGCATCGAGCAGGCGGTCGCGCTGGTCGGGCTGCGCCTGGCGAGGACGTCCGGGGCGGCGAGGCCCAGGTTTGCGGGGCGGTGCAGGAGGGGGCGTTTTCATGTGGATTAATTTAAATCAACATTTAATTAATTACAACGCCGCCATTGTCGTGCGATGTGGGCGGCATTTCGCCGGAGGCGTCCGTTATCATGCGCGCTGCGTAGCTACCCACGACAGGAGCCTTCCGGTGGCCGGAGCCAGTCTGCTTACCCTGCTTGACGATATCGCCACGGTTCTGGATGACGTGGCGCTTCTGACCAAGGTGACCGCCAAGAAAGCCGCCGGCGTACTTGGCGACGACCTGGCGCTGAACGCACAGCAGGTGACCGGTGTCCGCGCCGATCGCGAGTTGCCGGTGGTGTGGGCCGTGGCCAAAGGCTCGATGCTGAACAAGGCCATTCTGGTGCCGGCCGCCCTGGCGATCAGCGCACTGCTGCCCTGGGCAGTCACTCTGCTGCTGATGGCCGGCGGGCTGTTTTTGTGTTTCGAGGGCTTCGAGAAGCTCGCCCATCGGTTTCTCCACAGCAAGGAGGAGGACGAGGCCCATCACGCCGCCCTGGTCAAGGCCTTGGCCGACCCCGCGGTGGATGTAGTCGCGCTGGAGAAGTCCAGGATCAAAGGCGCGGTGCGGACCGATTTCATTCTGTCCGCGGAGATCATCGTCATCGCGTTGGGGATCGTCGCCGATGCGCCCTTCGTCACCCAGTTGACCACACTGGTGGTCATCGCGGTGTTGATGACTGCCGGTGTGTATGGCCTCGTGGCGGCGATCGTCAAACTGGACGATCTGGGTTTGTACCTTGCTCAGCGCCCCGATGGGGGCGTGGTTCAGGCGCTTGGCCGTGGCATCGTCGCCGTGGCGCCCTACCTGATGAAGGGCTTGTCCATCGCTGGTACCGCGGCCATGTTCCTGGTTGGCGGGGGCATCCTGGCCCACGGTATCCCGGGTCTGGAAGCTTGGTTCCATACGCTCATCCATGGGGGCGGCGCGGTCGTCGATGTGCTGGCGCCGATGCTTTTCAACGCTGCAATCGGAATCATCGCCGGCGGCCTGACGCTGGCCGTGGTGAGCCTGGTTCAGCGCGTGCTCGGCAGGACGAAGTCGGCGGCCTCGCATTGAGTACCGGTACCCTGCGGCCATAGACTCCGCACAGGGAAGATCAGAACGATACTTTGGGGGCATACGATGTACAGAACGGTATTGAGCCTGCTTGTGGGGGCGTCGCTGGTTGCCGGCTGCGCCGTCTATCCGGAATCAACCCCTGTAGCGACGCCTTTGCGGCCAGCGTTACTCCCGACGTGGGCGGTGGGCGATCAGATCGTCACCGCCGATCGCGATGGTGGCCAGATGCAGACCTGGACAGTCGTTGCCACCAAGGGTGACCGGGTGTCGTGGGAGTCGGACCAGGGTGAGAGCTATACCGGCTTTCGCAACTTCGTCATTCCGGAAATCGAATGGACGTCCGCACTCTGGGGTAGCGGGTCGGAGGAGATCCTCAAGATCGACGACGATATCTTCCCGTTGCGGGTGGGCAAGCGGATGTCCATCGCCTCGCAGGGCTCTACCTCCCGCTCGCCCGAGGGCTGGAACGCCGTGCGCGAATGCCGGGTGGTGAGCCAGGAGAACATCACCGTGACGGCGGGTACCTTCGACACCTACAAGGTAGTCTGCACCACCGACATCCTGCGGCTGACCTGGTACTACGCACCTGAGGTCGAAGCCCCGATGGTGTTCATCCGCGAACAGAAAGCAACGCCCCTCGAGCCCTGGATCCGGGTTACGCAAACGGTACGTCGCTAAAAGAGCAGCGCAACGCAAGACGGACCCCGAAGGGTCCGTCCGCATACCGACTCAGAACTCAGAAGGCGGTGTCAGTTGTACAAGCCCTCCGAATCGAACTCGGGGGCGTTTTCAATGGCGTTCCTGTCCATATTCACATGGGCTTGATATTCGCCGTCATTGCCGTCCTGGCGCAGGTCGATTTCGTTCCAGTCGATCGCCACGGTGCGCTCGCCTATGCCGAGAAAGCCGCCGACGTCCACTACCACCGCGGCAATGCGGCCGTCACGATCGACCAACAGCTGCTCGATCTCACCGACGTCCTCGCCGTTTGTGGTGACCAGGCCTGTATCCATCAAGTCCTCTGATGGGATACGGTTTCCGGTGGCATCCATGACGAACTCATCCTCCGAGGGCGCGAAGTCACCGTTGGTCAACGCACTGTCAAAATCACGCTCCTGCCCGGTGCCGGTGATGTCCGTGCCGGGGTCGTCAGGCCCCTGGCCGGTGGCCGGGCGGCTGCTGTCGGTCGTCAGGTCGTTCTGCTGCTCCTGCGTGCCTGTGGCGGACGGCGTCGTGGTGGTTGCAGGGTCGTTCGACTTGTTCGTCGAGTTGCCTTCGGCAACCTGAACCGTATTCGCCTGAAACTGGTCGTTCGGAAGTTCACCGGCCAAAGCCAGCGCAGGCAGAACGAGCGCACTAATCATGAGAGTGTTTTTGTAACGCATATTGAAATACTCCCTTGCCGCTGAAGCGGCTCTCCATCGTGAGTGTGTCTCCAGACGCTTGAGAAGGCGACACCTCGTCAAGCCGTCATGTGCTTATACAGACACGAGCGGGATTTGTTCCGGCGAATGCGTGAAGAATACGTAATGTATGTACGCCAAAGTGCCCGGTTCTCTATGTTTCTCAATGAGGACAAGGACTTGTGCGTTGCATTGTAAAAATGGCCATGATGACAAATATTACTTTCGCCTTCGGGTGCTTCTTCTCTGCTCCTCCACAATAGCCAATCAAAGGTCTTCGATCGTCAGGCGGTGGTATTTTTGTGCCAATCTGTATGGCACTTTATTTACTGTTTCCATTACCCGCGTTTGGTCGTCGGCCTCGGGGGCATAGATCAACAGGAAATCGCAGCCCTCCTTGGCCAGTTGATGGTGTGTGCGCAAGGCGCGGATACTGTATCCGGCATTCGCTACAAGCCCCGCCTCTTCGATCTGCTGAGACGTTCTCTCCGCGACCCGTTGCGCTGTCATGTGCAGAACCTCCCGTTCAGGGAGGCCGCCGTCGAGCAGTGCCGCTCGTACCCGGTTCGCATCGTCGGCATTCTGAAATGCCACGATGATGTAGCCCGAAGGGAACGGTACGCCGGTGTCGGTTTTGGTCGGGTCCTTGTCTTTGCTGAGCATCGTCATGACTTCTCTACCCTTGCTGTCCGGTCTACCGTTTGTGGCAGCCATGGCAAGCGATTGTTCCGGTGAGCCGGGGGTATCAGGCAATCGGTGAGACCTCGAACAGCCCATACCCGCAGCCGGGTTCGGCGGCGCTCTGTAGCTGGACCGATCGACTGCGGATCGACGAGCCGGCGCTCTCCAGTACCCAGTCCATCGCACCGGCAAACCAGCCGGTGAACAGATAGTCCACCTTGCGTCCGCACTGGCCGTACTCATAGACGAAGGCCGAGTGATCGAGGCATACGCGGGCACGACCGCGGTCGGTGTCCAGTGCCTCTACGCGGAACAGGCCCCAGCCGCGCTGGGACAGCCGGCTCAGATAATGCGTGAACACCGCCGCGCCGGTGAGGCCGTGATACCGAGCTTCCTTCTCGCACCACTGCCAGGCCGAGGCGTGGCCGGCATCGTAGAGGATGTCGGCGAAGCGGTCCGGCCCGATCTGGGCTTCGATCGCCTTGTGGATGTTGATGTAAAAATGCCGCGGCATGTAGAGCATCGGCAGCGCATCGGTGGTCCAGACGCCGCTGTCGTCGTCCACGTGAATCGGAAGCTCGGGGGGATGATGGCCCACGGATCGGCTCTCCTGTCGTTAGTTGGCCCCAGTGTGCCTTCTCGGCGCGACCCGGGGTTGCCTAAAGACGTCCGCGACACGGCAGTGGGCGCTTGAGCCGGGCTGCGGCGCTACCGACAATGGCTGCGGCAGTGCTCCGCACAGACGGTACGACCCATGGCCATGGCAGCGACAGATCGCAACCCCGATGCGTTCCCCGGCATCGACGCCGCCGCCCGCGCCGCCTACCGGCGCGATGGCGTGATCTGCCTGCGCAAGGCGCTCACGGCACAGTGGCTCGACTGCACCCGGCGCGGCATTGAACGTAACCTGCGCGAGCCGGGGCCGTTCTTTCGCGATCAAACGCCGGACGGCTCACCCGCCCGCTACCTGTTCGACTACTGGAACTGGGAACGCATCCCCGAGTTCGGGCAGTTCATGAGCGACTCGCCGATGGCGGCGCAGGTGTCGGCGCTATTGCAGGCCAAGCGCTTGTTCATGGTCATGGACAATTGGTTTCTTCGCGAGGGCGGCGCTACCAATGGCGCGCCCTGGCACCACGACGAGCCGTATTTTGACTTCGTCGGCGGGCAGCTGTGCATCTACTGGTTTGCGCTCGATGCCGCCACCAGCGAGGAGGGGCTGACCTTCGTGGCCGGATCGCACGCGTGGGGCAAGCTGTTCCAGCCGCAGCAGTTCAAGGTCCATCGCGCCTTTGACGGTGTCACGTCCGACTACCATCCCATCGAGGATTTCGAGGCCGACCGCGGCAATCGCTTGCTGAGCTGGGACTTGGAGCCCGGCGATGCATTGATCTTCGACTTCCGCACGTTGCACCGTGCCACCTGCGGGCCGCAGCCGCCCTCGCGGACGGTTCAGCGGATGAGTTATCGCTTTGCCGACCAGGATACGGTGTTCCGCCCGCGCGGCGAGTGGACTCGAGAGATCAGCGACTATCTCATCGCCCGCGGCCAGCGTCCCGACCGCCCGCTGGATTGCCCGCTGCTGCCGTGTCTTGCCAAACCCTCCGCACGTTGAAATAGTCCGCACACTTCACTGAACCAGGCGGCTCGATGGCCTTTCACGTCCGGCACCCCGTGCTGCTGTCATCCGCCCCCAAGGCTGGCGCCTGGGCATTCGCTACATTGTTTTTCATGGAGTCGGTGGCGCGGGCGACGGTGTCCACCGTGTTCCCGCTGCAGGCCTATGCGCTGTTTCGCGACAAAGGCACCGTGAGCCTGGTTTATACCGGGGTCGCCTGCGCGGCGCTGGCGCTGAGCTTCGTCATCCCCTACTTGATCGGCACGCTGTCGCGGCGCTGGACCTACACCCTGGGCTGCGTGGCCACGGCGCTGTGTGCGGCGTTGCTGACGATGGAGCGTGAGTGGGGGCAGGTGGCGGCCATGATGCTGCGGACGTTCGGCGCGGCGACGCTGAACATTACGCTGAATCTCTACATCATGGACAACATCCATAAGCACGAGCTGGTGCGCTCGGAGCCGCTGCGCTACGGCGTCGCCACGCTGGCTTGGGCGGCCGCGCCGTTGCTCGGGGTGTATCTGTTCCAGCATGTCGGCATATGGGCGCCGGCTTTGCTGAGCGTGGTGGCGGCATCCCTTCTGGCGGCTTTGTTCTGGTATCTGCGCCTGTCCGAGGGGGGGCCGATCCGCGCGGCCCGGTCGAAGCCGATAAGCCCGCTGCACTCGGTGGGCCGGTTCATCGCCCAACCGCGGTTGCGTCTGGCTTGGGCGATCGCCTTTGCGCGCTCGTCGTTCTGGGTGACGTTTTTTGTTTATGTCCCGATCCTGATGGTGGAAGGGGGGCTGGATTCGGTGGCGGGCGGTATTGCGATTGCCGCGGGCAACCTGATGCTGCTGAACAACCTGGTGGTGGCCGATTTCGCGCGCCGGCACTCCATCCGGCGTGTGTTGACGGCGGCGTTCGCGCTGTCCGGGGTGTTGGTGTTTGCGACGGGGTTTGCCGGTGTGGCGCATCCGGTCGTCGCGGGCGCGTTGATGGTGGTCGCGGCGTTCTTCGTGGCTGTCATGGATGGGCTCGGGCCCATACCGTTTCTGCGTGCGGTGCGCACGCATGAGCGGGCGCAGATGACGACGGTGTATCGCACCTATCTCGATGCGTCCGAGTTGGTGCCGCCGTTCGTGTATTTCTTTGCGTTTGCGGCCCTGGGGTTCGGCGGCGCGTTCTGGGCGCTGGGGGCTTGGTTGGGGGTTACCGGGTATCTGGTCTGGCGCTATTTGCCGCAGCGGTTCTAGCGTGGGCGTCATAGAAGGCGGGAGCCGGACATCTGCGGGTCTCAGGCGCCCAGAACCCGCCCGGGACGAGCCGGT
>CBFGWV010000055.1:0-20680 GCA_965652545.1 uncultured Candidatus Competibacteraceae bacterium
GAGGGTCTGTGCTTCATCGAATATGCGCATGCCACCCGATCCGAAAAATCGTCTCCCGCTCATGGATAGCGCGTCGACGCCGATCTGGCTAGCGCCCGGTCGCGTTTTCGGCAGCCGGCGTCACCGGTGGAGCATCCATGCCGGCCATGAGGTCTTTTACAGCCCATTCCGGTGATTTGGGAACCAGCTGTTTTCGTCTTCCACAGTTCAAGTGTTATGTGCATTAGTTTTAACTTATGCCTAGGCCATGAATATTCTCGTTTGCGCGGCAAGTACCCTGCTACCTACGATCGACAGACAAGGCAGTCATGAGCTGCCTGCTTATACCAATCACCGCGAGGATGGAGGATACAATGGCAACTCTTGTTAGAACTTACGCGATCGCACTTGCCGCGACAATGCTTTTTCCGTTTGCATCGCAAGCCAGTGACAATGAATATAAGCTCGTGCTGACCAGTGAAGCCGGTGACCGCGACTCCGTTCTGGGCAAAGCCATGCAGAATTGGGCCGCCATGATCGAGGAAAAGTCTGAAGGCCGCATTGAAGTAGACGTGTTTTATCAGGGCGAGCTGGGTGGCCAGCAGGAGCTGTTCGATCAGCTTGTCAAGGGCAACGTCCACATGATGATCACTTGGCCGCAGACGTCTTACGATCAGCGGATCGGTGCGAATTACATTCCCTATCTCGTTCTTGGGTGGGATGACGCCGTCGAGTCGTTCGGTAAAGACGGCTGGGTGCAAGAATTCCTCGATCCCATTTATCAGGATATCGGGCTGAAATATTTCGGCCCGTTCCCGGAGGGCTTCGGTGGTATTGCCACCAAGGGCCGCTACGCCACCAACTATGAAGATGCTCAGGGCATCAAGGTGCGGTCGCAGCCCATTTTCCCATTGCCGCAGACCGTTCAATCGATGGGTTTTCAGGCGGTGCCGATCGACTGGGCTGAAGTGTATACCTCGATTCAGACCGGAGTCGTGGACGGCGACTCCTCGAATGTCATTTACTGGGACTACGAATATTTCCGGGATCAGCTCGATTATTTCGTCCAGTCGTCGCACAACTTCTCGTCCTATTCCCTGTTGATGAACGGTGCGACCTGGGAAGAGATGGATGACGAAGACCGCGGGATCATCGAATCCGCGGCCATCGCTGTGATCGATCAGCAGTTCAAGGACGCGAAGGCAGAAGACGACAAGTGGATCGCCGCGGCGCAGGAAGCCGGTATGGAGTACATCGTTCCGACCCCCGAGGAAAAGGCCGCCTGGATCAAGCGCGTTCGTGCCGAGGTCTGGCCGCAGGCTGAAGAGGCGCTCGGCAAGGAGATCATGGACGTGATCCGCGCCAACGCTTCGGTCCCGAAATAACCTCCCGAAGGCCACACAGACGGGCCGCGCGTTGCGCGGCCCAGCGCCGGGACGAAGGGAGGGAACACAATGCTGCAGTTTCTCAGATCCATCGATGCGCTTCTTGTGCGCATCATCCAGCCGATCCTGGTCGTGATCGGGTTGGCCGTCGCGTTGATGCTGGCCATCGGTATTTTCACGCGGGCGGTGCTTGGGACACCGGTGTTCGGTCTCGAAGAGATCATGCTGCTGTCGGTCATGTGGTTCTACATGCTGGGCGCGGCCCTGGCCTCGCGTGAGCGCTCACACCTGTCCGCCGATTTCGTGCGCGTCATGTCGAGCAACCCCAAGATCTGGCGCGCTGCGGCCTTGTTCTCGACCGTGGTCTCTCTGATCGTTGCGGTGCTGTTCAGTACGTGGGCTTGGGAGCTGTTCATCTTCGGCCTGGAGCGGGGCCAGTCCACACCGGTTTTCGGGATTCCCTGGTGGGTATCGCAGTCCAGCCTTTTCGTAGCCTCAGTGCTGTTCGTCATCTATTTGCTGCGCGATCTGGTTCATGAGATCCGCGGCGACGATTGGCGCTCCGGCGATCCCGAAGCGGAAGTGGAGTAATTAGACATGGGCGCACTTATCGCAATCATCGCCGTCATCGTGCTGATGATGATCGGCGTTCCGGTCGTTTTCTCTTTCGCTGCTATGACGCTCATTCTGTCGATCGCCTATGAGGTCGATGTCTCGTCTCTGATGACCACGGGCTTCTGGTCGGTCAACTCGGTAATTCTGGTGGCGTTGCCGCTGTTCGTGATGACCGGCTACCTGATGCAGACTGGCGGAATCGCCCGGCGTCTAGTGGAATTCGTCGAGGCCATCGTTGGGCGTTCGCGAACGGGTATGGGCACGTCGATGGTGGTGTCCTGCGGTATCTTCGGCGCCATTTCAGGCACCGCCTCGGCGGCCGTGGCGTCCATCGGGTCGATCATGATCGACCCGATGGAGAAACACGGCTATACGCGAGGGTACACAAGCGCGCTTCTGGGGGTTGCTTCGCTATTGGGGCTGCTGATCCCGCCGTCGATCACCATGATTCTTTACGCGGTCGTGGTTCGAGAGTCTGTCGCCGCATGTTTCCTGGCGACGGTCGGCCCGGGCATCCTGCTGATGATTCTCCTTGCGCTCGTCAACCGGCTGCATGTCAGACGAAAATTGGGCGGGGATACCGAGCACACCCCCTGGGCGCAGCGCCTTTCCGAAACCGCATCGACCGGCTGGCGCGCCATTCCTGCGCTGATGCTGCCGGTGATCATTCTGGGCGGTATTTACGGGGGCTTCTTTACGCCGACGGAGGCTGCGGCCATCGCTGTGGTCTTTGCCATCCCCATCGGTCTGTTCGTCTACCGGGAGCTGACACTGCGAAAGATCGCCGAGGCCGTGGTCCACGCCGCCGCCACCACCGGCGTCATCATGATCATCCTCGTCTTTTCGTTCGTGGCCAGCCGCATCCTTACCCTCGAGCGGATACCTCAGGAGCTGACCGACTTGCTGCTGAGCACGTTCTCGAGCCCGATCCTGATTCTCTTGATGGTGAATATCTTTCTGATCCTCATGGGCATGATCATGGACGATGTCAGCGTGATTGCGATTCTCAGCCCTCTGATGGCACCGGTCATGGCGGAGATTGGCGTCGACCCGATCCACTTTGCGGCGATTATCGGAACCAGCATCGTGATCGGGGCAAACAGTCCGCCGATGGCGCCGATCCTGTTCATGGCCTGTCGGGTCGGTAAAGTGGGGATGTCGGAAGTGATCTCGCCCGCGGTCTATTTCATGGCGCTCGCGGCCTTCCCGGTCATGCTGGTCACCACATACTGGTCTCCGCTTGCCCTGTTCCTCCCGAGGGCGTTCGGCTACCTCCCCTAGCCGTGCCTGATACCTCAAGCAAAACACTCAGCTTTCAGCTGCCGGATGGATCAGCCAATGAACTTCAGACTCACCCTCGAAGGCATCTACACCCCAGTCGTAACGCCGATGAAGCCAGACGGCTCGTTCGACTTCGATGCGCTGGCCGATCTGGTCGAACACCTCGCGGACAAGGGCGTCCACGGACTGATCTCGGGCGGATCGACCGGCGAGAACTACGCCCAGACGGTTGAGGAACGGCTCGAACTGGCGCAGTTCATCAAGGACCGTCTGAACGGACGACTGCCGTTGTTTGTGGGCACCGGTGCCATGCGCACGCCGGATTCGCTGGCCTTGGCCCGCGGGGCGCGGGAGATCGGTGCCGACGGCCTGCTTCTGGGTACGCCGCCGTACTCGGTGCCGACCGAGCGTGAGAATGCGCTCAACGCGCTGGCGATCGACCGTGCCGCGGACCTGCCGATCATCCTCTACAACTACCCCGGTCGCATGGGCGTGGGGATGGGTGTCGAGTTTCTCGATCGGGTCTGCCGCTCGCGCAATGTCATCGGCATCAAGGAAAGCTCGGGCGACATCAATCGCGTCCACCTGCTGGCTCGCGATTACCCGCATATCCAGATGTCCTGCGGCATGGACGATCAAGCCTTGGAGTTCTTTGCCTGGGGCGCGCGAAGCTGGATCTGCGCCGGGTCGAATTTCCTGCCCGAAGAGCACGTATTGCTCTACGAGACCTGTGTCGTGAACGGCGATTTTGCCAAGGGGAGGCGGATCATGTCGGCCTTGATGCCGCTGATGCGGGTGTTGGAGCAGGGCGGCAAGTTTATCCAATGCGTCAAACATGGGGTCGAGATGACGGGCCTGCGGGCCGGGCCGATGCGGCCGCCGCTCAGGGGCTTGAACAAGGACGACAAGCGCGAGCTCGAGCAGGTGGTCCGAACCCTCAAGACGACCATCGCGGATATCAAGGCAGGACACTGAACCATGAGCACTCTTCTGACACGTGAAGAATATGAAGCCCTCGCGCGCGACTTGGTCGTGCCGAACAACGCGTTCATCGACGGCGGATTTCGCCCCGCCCAATCCGGCAAGACGTTTGCATCGGTAAACCCCGCCAATGGCGCCAAGTTGGCCGATATTGCCGCCTGCGACGCCGCGGATGTCGATTTCGCGGTCAAGAAGGCGCGTGAGGCCTTCGACGATGGGCGCTGGTCCAGAATGCACCCCGGCGAGCGCAAGGAAATCTTGATCCGGTTTTGTAAACTCCTGACCCGCAACCGCCGCGAACTGGCAGTCATGGAAAGTCTCGATTCGGGTAAGACGATCTACGATTGCGAAACGGTGGACGTTCCCGAAACCATCCATTGCCTCAAGTGGCATGCCGAACTCATCGATAAGATCTACGACCAGGTCTCGCCCGCATCGGACGATCACATCGCGATGGTCGTGCGCGAGCCGATCGGCGTGGTCGGCCTCGTGCTGCCGTGGAACTTTCCGCTCCTGATGATGGCCTGGAAGATCGGCCCTGCGCTTGCCGCCGGCTGTTCGGTGATCGTCAAGCCCGCGGCCGAAACCTCGCTGACCGCACTGCGTATGGCTGAACTGGCCTATGAGGCGGGCGTTCCCGCCGGGGTGCTGAATATCGTGACCGGGAGCGGGTCTTCGGTCGGCGAGCCCCTGGGCAAGCATCCCGACGTCGATATGGTGTCCTTCACCGGCTCGACCGTGACCGGGCGCCGCTTCCTGCACTATTCGGCCGACAGCAACCTGAAGGAAATCGTGCTGGAAATGGGCGGCAAGAACCCCTGCGTCGTCATGGACGATGCCGAGGACCTGGACGTCGTCGCCTCGCACGTGGTGAACGGCGCCTTCTGGAACATGGGCGAGAATTGCTCGGCCGCCTCGCGCCTGATCGTCCACAAGGATGTAAAGGACGCACTTCTGGAGCGGGTCAAGGCCCACGCACGCGAGTGGAATGTGGGCGATCCGCTGGATCCCTCCACCCGCGTTGGCGCCCTGATTTCCAAGGCGCACTTCGACAAGGTATGCAGCTACCTCGCTCTGGCCGAGGACGGCCAGATCGTCATGGGCGGCAAGGACTCGGGCGGCGCGTTCATCGAGCCGACTGTCGTCGATGTCGGCAGCAACGACGCCACGCTGGCACGCGAGGAGATCTTCGGCCCGATCCTATCGGTGATTACGGTGAACAGTTTCGACGAGGCTATCGCCGTTGCCAATGACACGGAGTACGGTTTGGCGGCATCGATCTTCACCTCGAACGTCAAGCGGGCGATCCGTGGCGCGCGGGCGATCCGTGCAGGCACCGTAACCGTAAACAGCTTCGGCGAGGGCGACATCACCACGCCCTTTGGCGGTTACAAACAATCGGGTTTTGGCGGGCGCGACAACTCGATCCATGCTCATGATCAGTACACTCAGATCAAGACAATTTGGCTCGACCTGTCAGATACCGTCGATAAGGGGGTTGGCTGATCGCCGCGGCCGGGTTCGACGGATTCCGGGAACATGTTCGACCTTTCGAAAGATCAATAATGACACGTGGATACGCCGCGAAGAGACGTCCCAAGCACGCCGGGCCCGCGGCCTGGAGCGCCATTCTCGGTGCGCTGCCGCCGGCCCGGCCGTTGCCTGGGGATGTGACGGCCGACGTCACCGTGATCGGGGCAGGGTTTGCAGGGTTGTCCGCGGCGCGGCGCCTCGCTCAGTTGAACCCGGAGGCGAAGATCGTCGTGCTCGATGCCGGTCGCGTCGGTGAAGGGGCGGCCGGGCGGAATTCCGGGTTCATGATCGACCTGCCTCATAACCTGGCTTCCGAAAACTATGCCGGTACGAACGAAGGCGTCGATCGCAGTCTGATTTCCCTGAACCGTATGGCGATCGCGTTTGCCCATGACGCGGTACAGGAGTATGGGATCGACGCCGACTACTTTGATCCGGTCGGCAAAACCAACGGCGCGGCGACCGAGAGCGGCCACGCGCAGAACACCTCCTATGCCGCCCATTTGCAGGAGTTGGGCGAACCCTACGAGATGCTGGACGAACAAGCGATGTTCGATCTGACAGGCAGTCGATATTATTTCTCAGGCCTGTATACGCCGGGGACGGTTATGCTCCAGCCCGCCGGTTATGTACGTGGCTTGGCGAAGGGTCTGTCCGGCAAGGTCGATATCTATGAAAACAGCGCGGTTACTGCATTTTGCCGGCAGGGAGAACACTGGCGCGTCGAAACCGCCAGCGGAGCCGTGGCGACCGGCAAGATAATTCTTGCCAACAACGGCCACATCGAAAGCTTTGGTATCGCGCGCAATCGCCTGATGCACATTTTTCTCTTCGCCAGCATGACCGAGGAGCTCCGTGGCGACCAGCTGCGCCGCCTCGGCGGGCGGCCGAGATGGGGGATAACACCGTCCGATCCGATGGGTACGACGGTCCGCCGGATCGACACCGGTCAAGGCGGAAACCGAATCGCCGTGCGAACCTGCGCTGAGTTCTGTCCCGACATGGGAAGCACCGAACACAAGATGCGCCGTGCCGCGAAGATCATGCGCAGAAAATTCGACCAGCGTTTCCCGCAACTCGGCGACGTCAAGATGGAATACACCTGGTCGGGCCACCTCTGTTTGTCGCGCAACAGCGTATCCGTAACCGGTGAGATCGACAGCGGCGTTTACGCCGCTTGTTGCCAGAACGGCCTGGGAACGACGCGTGGGACGCTGACGGGCATTGCGGCGGCGGAACGTGCCAGCGGGGTGACCTCCGCCATCACTGAGTTCTTCGCCGCCGAAGCCGAGCCAACACGGCTCCCACCTGCGCTGTTGGCAAAACTGGGCGCAACGGCATACCTGAACTGGAAGGAGTGGCGGGCGAGAAAGGAGTGACGCAAAACTGGGAAGCAGCCACGGACGACTCCATGGCATGGTCTTGATGACCGACTGCCGCCGACATGCTTGTTGCAGGTCGGTAAATGCGTTTAGGCTGGGCCATGCTACCCAAACGACGTTATCTTCCCTCGCTCGGATCGTTCGCTACTTTTGAAGTGGCGGCGAAGCACTTGAGTTTTACCATGGCCGGTGCCGAGCTCAATGTCACACAGGCGGCGATCAGCCAGCAGATCCGCGGCCTGGAAAAGGCGCTTGGCGTCACGCTCTTCGTGCGTAAACACAACAGTCTCGAACTCACCCGCGAAGGCGAGGGCCTGCTGAAGGCCGTCAGCCGTGGGCTCGACGATCTTTGCAATGGCATTGACACGATTCTGGCGCCGCCGGCTGTCGCGGTGATTACCTGCTCGGGCACCAATGGGGCCGTCGCCTGTTGGCTGAAGCCCTATGTCGACCGGTTCCGGGCCGACCATCCGGATGTAAGATTCGTGCTGTTGGCCTCCGACGAGGACGACGCATTGCGCAACTTCGACGAAGTCGACGTGTCCGTGATTTGCGGCAACGAGCGTTGTGATGTGGGCGAACGACTCTACTACCTGTTCCCGGAAACGGTCGAGCCGATGTGCAGCCCTGACTATTTGCGAAAGCACGGTCCGTTCGACGATCCGAAAAGCCTTGAACACGCACATCTGCTTGCGTTGCATCGCACGCACTGGTCCGCCGATGCAATCGGCTGGCACGCGCTGACTTGGGAGGATTGGTTCCGGGCGATGGATATTGCCGTTTCGCCGCTGTTGCCTTCCCTGGTCAGCAACAATTATCCACTGCTACTGGATGCTGCGGTAAATGGCGACGGTGTCATTTTGGGCTGGCATCACCTCGTCAAGGCACAACTCGAAGCGGGTCGGCTTTGCCGCCTCTTCGACAAACCGCTTCAGGTGAATCGCGGTTATTATCTCAAACTGAACGCCGCATCGCGGGACAAGCCCTACGTCCTTCAGTTTATTGATTTTCTTTTGTCTAACGTTGTGAGCGCAACGGACGGTGAGTGACTGGCTCGCTCTTGTATTCCTGTGGCATCGTTGGGCGGATCGAAGTATTGCCCTTTTCAGTTAAGAGATCTACGCGTCGCCCCCGGCGTTTCCTGAAACCGACGCCTGTAGGCGCGGCAGAAGCTCGATGCGTCGGAGAATCCGACTTCATCGGCCACCGCCGCCAAAGGTATGTGGCTGTTGAGCAGCAAGAACTGCGCACGCCGCATGCGTAATTCCATCACGTGTTGTTGCGGCGTCAATCCGAATTGACGCTGGAACAGATAAATGAAATGGCTCTCGCTGAGGTTCACGCAGTCGGCCATTTCGCCATTGGTCGGCGGCTGGGCAAGTCGCTGGTCGATCAGGCGATCGAGCCGGGCACGATCCAACCGGGTATTGGCCAGCGGACGAACCGGCTCGGATGAGTAGAGCCGAATCAGCTGCGTCATGAAAAGCGAAACCATCTGACAGGTGACCACCGAGGCATCCCGCTGCGGCACCCGCGTCAATTGTTTAGCGGCAAACGCCAGCAGCGTCATCGTTTCGTCATCCAGGCGAATGAAGTTCGCCCGGCTGAAAAGGGTATCGTCGATCGACAGCCCACAGGCCTGCCCCAGCGCCTGAATGAACGGATCATTCTGCGCCACATCGATGACGATCAACTCGCTCTCGTCGTTGAGACCGGCATACAGATGCGACGCGCTGGCAGGCACCAGTGCCGCCGTACCGACCAGCAGGCGCCCCGCGCTATCGGCAAGTTCACAATCCATTCGCCCCTTCCAGCCAAATAGCACCTGCGCGAAATCGTGGCAGTGCTCTCCACGCTGGCGGGCGATCAGGTTGCGGCGAGCCTGACTGTGGTTCATAGCCTGGGTATACGACTCCGGCGCCTGGGTCAATGGCAGCGCGTTCGGCGAGATTACCATGGCGATGTACGCACTACCCACCGCCACCGAAAAGAGCACACCGCCATGTCACTGAACGCCGAGCACGTACGAGACGCTTTGCCGTGGGACCGGTTGATCGATGCACTGGCCGATATTTTCGCCCGTGAGGACGTCCGCGCACCGGTCCGCCATCACCACACGGTCAAGGTCCCGGGCGAGCCGGATGCCACGCTGCTGCTCATGCCGGCGTGGATTGAGGGTGAGTACCTCGGTGTCAAGCAGGTCAGCGTGTTTCCCGGCAACAACGCCCGCAACCTGCCGGGCTTGAGCAGCCACTACATGCTCAGTTGCGGCAAAAGCGGCCACCCGCTGCTGATGCTCGATGGTAACGAACTGACCGCTCGCCGTACCGCAGCGGCCTCGGCGCTGGCCTCGCGCTTTCTTTCGCGCAAGGACGCCACCGGCCTGATGATGATCGGCGCCGGCCGCATGGGCCGTCGTCTGATCCCCGCCCACATGAGCGTCCGCCCGATCACCCATATCGGTGTGTGGGACCGCAACGCCGCCGCCTCGGCTGCACTGGTGGACGAGCTGCGGGCCGACGGCATCGTCGCCGAGGTCTGTCGCGATGAACAGCTGCAACAGGCCGTCGGGGAGGCCGACATCGTCAGCTGCGCCACCATGGCGACCGAGCCGGTGGTGCTCGGCGACTGGCTCAAGCCCGGAGCCCACCTCGATTTGGTCGGCAGCTTCACCCCGCATATGCGAGAGACCGATGACACGGCCATGCAGCGTTGTGCCGTCTTCGTCGATACCCAGGCCGGCGCGCTCAAGGAAACCGGTGATCTGATCATGCCGATCGAAAGTGGCGCGATCACGGCGGACAAGATCCTCGCCGAACTGTCCGAACTGTGCCGCGGCCAACACGCCGGTCGCGCCGGCTTGGCCGATCCCGAGCGGGCCGTGACCCTGTTCAAATCGGTGGGCGACTCCCGCGAAGACCTCGCTGCGGCGATTCTCGCCTACCGCAACCAAGGTGGAGCGAACGCTTGATGGCGCCCTCGGTCGCGACCACGTCCGCAAAAACCGTCGCGGTGATCGGCGCCGGTGTGGTCGGCCTGTGTACCGCCCTGCAAGCGCAGCGCAACGGCTATCAGGTCACCCTGGTCGACCGCGGCCAACCGGGCGCCGGTGTGTCGTTCGGCAACGCCGGCTATCTGGCCACGGAGTTGATCGACCCGCTGGCCAACGGCAAGACACTGCGCAGCGCCCCGCATATGCTGCTGAACCCCAAGGGACCGGTCGCGCTGCCACCGCGCTATCTGCATCGTAGCCTGCCGTGGCTGCTGCGCTTTATCGCCGCTGCCCGGCCCGCGCAGGTGACTCGATCGCGGGATGGCCTGCGGCCGCTCAACCGTGAAGCCGTCGCGGCGTGGCAACGGACACTGGCGGACATCGACGCGTCGGACCAACTGCGCCAATCCGGTTACCTGCTGGTGTGGGAGTCGGCAGAGCGCATCGACGAGGCCACGGCCCACAGCCGCTATCTTGCCCAATGGCAGATCGCCTGCAAGTTGATCAGCGCCCCCGAGGTCGCCCGGCTGGAGCCGGCGCTGGCCGAGACAGTCAGCCATGCGCTGTATTTTCCCGACGCCTATCAGGTCCGCGAGCCCTACCGGCTGTGCCAGCGTCTGTTCGAGGCCTTTCGGGCGCGCGGCGGGCAGTTCGCGCAACAGGCCGTCGCATCGCTGAAGGCCAGCGATCGACAAGTGACGTTGCTTGGCGATGCGCCCCCATTGACCGTGGACACCGCTGTGGTCTGCGCCGGCGCCTGGAGCCGGCCGTTGCTGCAAAGCACCGGAATCGACGTCCCATTGGAAGCGGAGCGGGGCTATCACATCAGCTTGCGTGGCGCGTCGATCGGCCTGAACCGGCCCATCGGCTCGGCGGAGCGTCGTTTCGTCATGAGCCCTTTGGACTCGGGCCTGCGTGCGGTGGGGTTCACCGAAATCGGCGGGCTCGCCTTGCCACCCATCCCTCGGCGTTTTCAGGTCCTGCGTCAGCACAGCCAGGGGTTGATCCCGGCGCTGAACGACCCGTCCATCGAAACCAGCGAATGGATGGGCCACCGTCCCACCTTGCCCGACTCCCTGCCGGTGATCGACCGCCATCCGACCTTACCTCAGTTGCTGTTCGCGTTCGGACACCAGCACCTGGGCCTGACGCAAGCGGCCGTCAGCGCCGAAATGACCGTAAGCCTGATGGGCGGCCGGACGCCGGTTATCGACCCGCGGCCGTATCGTGTCGGCCGTTTTTGAAGCGCCCGTCCAGCACACGCTCGTCGCCTCCAGCATGGTCAGGATTGCGCGGGCCCTCTGGAAATGGCTTCGCGATCGGTCTTGGAGGGTAGCTTGTTGAGACGGCTCAGTGCGGTAATGCGGGTTTCCCGCATCCGCTTGATTTCGACGTTTCGGTTGCCGATCTCGTTGAACAGGATCATCAGTGGCCTCATACTGGCTTGCGCTCAACGCCAGCGTCATCGCCGCCTGCTCCCCACTACTCAGATTCTGACATTGTTCCCATCGCAACACCGTAATTCTGTCTCGGAGATAGGTTCGGTGCAATAGCCTATTATTTGTACACCGCAGACATCCTGGAAAAGGTGTTTAAATGAAGCACCTAAAGTACTCATCAAGTCACTTCGGTCAATGTCATAGCCGGTGGGTTAGGGACGCCAATCGCGACCTTTCAGCTTCGGATAGGTCCGATGAGTGGGTTTGGGACCAGTGTGAAAGTTGCCGCTATTGGATTTCCCTTACCGGAAAATTCAGCACTGACTGGGGAGGCTGCTCCAACATGCGTTCAAAGTATGACGGTCGCGTACGCTTTGCTCATGATGGGTGCGAGTGGTTTGAGAGGATAGATCCCTAGGGGTTTTCGGTAGGAGGGAAAGATTGTACGTTCGCAAGATCAAGTGTGGCTGAGTCGCTAACTCGCGGGAACCGATCTCCCCAGCAGGGCATCCGCACTGGCCAGCCGTGACGCCTTGAAGTGCTTGAGCTCGGCCACCAGAATGAACGTCACGACCGCTGCAGGCTCCATGAGGTGATCTTGCCCCAGTGCGCGCGGCACCACAGGTCATCTGGTCGGGTGCTGCCAAGCGCCCAGGAAGGTCGCCATGTTTTCGGCGAGCCACACAAAAAAGCCGATTCGAAGCTTCGACACCAAAGAACCGTTAGGAATGCGATTTTGGACAGCACGAGAGAATTTGTGGCTCATGGCACTCTGGACACCACACAGCTCGCGTTTGTTGGCGCGCCTGAACGGAATATACGTCTGCTTGCACCTGCCGGGAGCGGAAAAACGCTGTCGCTACTTCACCGCTGCGCGGAGCTTCATCGGCGTTCCGGCGGTGTATCGTCCTTCCTGATCGTATCCTTCACACGGGCGGCGAGAGATGAGTTGCGTGGTCGGCTCACCGACAGCGTGTTTGCTACCTTCGCGGCCAAGGCGGATGTTGTGACTTTGAATGGGTGGGGGCACCGACGCCTACGGACGATGTCAGCCCAACCGCGCCTGCACGTCTCTGAATTCGAGTGTGCAACCATGGTCAAGACGGTCCTCGCGCCGGCATGGTCCGCTGTCCCGGCTCTCGAGAAGGGCATGAAGCATCAGCCCTTTAAGCTGCCGAAGGTCCTATCCCGCCTCCTTGATGTGATGAAGACGCTGGGCTTCGACCATGAGGATGGATCGCTCAGGATGGCGGATGACCGGCTCGATGCCCTGGAGCAGCTCGGCTTGTTGTCGCTGATGGAAGAGTCCATGGTCCGCCTTGAGGAATTGGGCGTGCTCGCCAACCGTCGCTGGGAGCCGTTTTTAGAGGTTGTCCTGCCGTTCTTCAATACCGCGTGCGCTCAGCAGTTTTCTACTGGGGCCTTCACGTTGGAGGACCAAAAGTACGGCGCATGGATCGACCAGCGACGCCAGCTCGCTGCGGGCAAATTGCTCGCTCCGCAAGAGCGCATCTCCGAAATCCTGGTCGACGAATTCCAGGACATTAACCCGTTGGATCTCGCGCTCATTCTCACGATCGCCGAACTCAACCAGTCGGCCCTGACGATCGTAGGTGACGACGACCAGGCGATCTTCGAGTGGCGCGGCGCCGCGCCCGATTTCATTTTGGAGCCGGACCGCTACCTCGGGCGAAGTTTCTCCACATACATTCTGGAGAAGAACTATCGCAGTCCCCGCAACATTGTTCAGAAATCCGCTCGACTGATTGCCCACAATCAGCGGCGTGTCGCCAAGGCGATGCATCCGGTGTCGACGACAGATGCGGATGTTGCGATGTTCACGGGAGATACGTTTCTCGATTCGATCGGTAACGTCTTAACCGAGATCAGCGCCTTCGTGGAGAAAAAATCACCGGACGCACGTATGGCGCTGCTGTCGCGCAAGCGAGCGCAGTTGATCCCGTACCAGATTCTGCTGGCCCGGGAAGACATCCCGTTTTGCGCCGCTGAGGACTTGCATCTTTTCCTTTCCGATACCTTTGATCGCCTGCTTGGCGCGCTCAGAACCCGAACTATGGCCGGCCTGGGTATCGCCGTGCCGACGATCGTCGACGATGTTATGAGGCTGTGTGATACGGTCCAGCGCTATCCGCTCCGTAAAGCCGAGGCTGATGCCATGGCGCGGCATATTCGATCCGTTCGACCGAAGTCCTATGATGCCGCGATCGACCAGCTCGAAACCTACGACGGCCCCATCCGAGGTCAGACGGACAAAGGCACGACAGCAGCGAATTTTGCAATCAAACTGCGCCAACTGATACACGCACCGACGGTGCGCGCTGCGATCGAGGCGCTACAGACGCTATACTCCGGCTTCAAGAAAGATTACGGGCGTGGTGCCGAAGACATCTTTCTTGCCGATCCCCCCTTTGCCTATCTCGTCGAGTTCTCCGAAAGCTATGGGATGGATTTCCAAGCATTCGTCGATGATCTTGAAAAGGCAAAGGATACACTGGTCAAGCTGCCGGGAATGGACGCCGATGACAGTGCTGATGCTATGTGGAAGAAGCCGGTTCACCTGATGACGGCCCTACGCGCCAAGGGGCGCGAGTTCGATACCGTGGTGATGCTCGATGTCGTCGACGGTATCTGGCCACTGCGTTCGGCCAAATCTGAACGCGAGCTTGAGGGCGAGAGACGATTGTTCTACGTCGCGATGACGCGTGCCAAGAAGCGGCTGATCCTGACCGCGTCTCGTCGGATCGGTGACCAAGTGACTATTGGATCGCCCTTCCTGGCAGAGGCGGCGCTCCCTTGAACGTCAGGCTCTCCCTGTTGTTTGGCCAAACAGGGCTACCACGTCGCCATCGGCGACCGGAGGCATCAGCATGTCCCGTGAGAGTTGTCGTTTGCGTTCCAGCAGCGCATCCAGCCTTACATCGAAGGATGCTTCGCCATAGTCTGGATGAACGGCAATCGGGAGATGGACGGTAACGGGTTTTTGTTGCCCGATACGATAGCAACGGTCGTTACACTGATCCTCGACCGCCGGGTTCCACCAACGCGATAAATGGATGATATGGTTCGCCGCGGTAATCGTCAGACCGACGCCGGCAGCCTTGGGAGAGAGGACGAGCAGATCGAAGCGCTGATCTGCGGACTGGAAGCGGTCGACAATCTCCAGCCGCTTTTCGCCGGGCACGGAGCCGTTGATAATTGACGGCTGGCGATCAAGACCAAAATGCGTTGTCATCGCCGTCGCAAAGAGCGCCTGCACTTCGAGATCCTCGACGAAGACCAACGCCTTTTCGTCTGACGCGCGAAGCCTTTCGAGCACATCAACAGCGTGACGCATCCGTCCAGATTTTGCGATCCAGTTCCCGACCGAATGCTTGTCGAGCGGATCGCATTCGGACGCTCCGTATGGGTGCAGCGAAATTCCGCGAAAGGCGTGGATCGCCCGAAGCATTTCGCCCTTGCTGCCGCTGCCTGATTGGGCTCGGATGACGGCATCATGATAGGCCTGTGCTTGCTCCGAGGGCATGTACACGCGCTCGCGAGCGATGTGACGGCTCGGCAGACCTTCCAATATGTCGACTTTCATGCGCCGGAGTATCACTGGCTGCGCCCGTTCGTCCTTTGGCTCGTCGAGCATGGCCTTTAGCCGCTTCAGATCCTCCTCATCACCCTCCTCGTACGTGGCAACAAACTCTTTTAGGTCTCCAAGATAGCCAGGCACGACCCGGTCCATGATGCACCACAGATCGGCGAGCCGGTTTTCGATCGGTGTACCGGTAAGACCGAGTACGAAATCCGCATTCATCGCCTTTGCCGACTGGGTGTTGATGGCGCCGGGAGATTTGATTTTTTGCGCTTCGTCAAAAATGGCGACACTGAACGCGACTCGGGCGAAGGCTCGATGGTTGTCGGCCAGCGTCTCGTAAGTGGTCAATACCCAATCGGCTGCGCGCAGCTTGCTAACGTCGAGCGCGATTTCCGGTGACCAGTGCTCGTCCTGCTGCGCTTTCATCTTCCTTAGCGACGAACCGAAGGCATCGATGCGTTTGCCGAGAGCATCTGCGCCCAGATGTCGCTCCGACTCTTCTATCCAGTTCCGAAGCAGAGCGGTCGGGGCAACGATCAGGATCGGCTTGTTCTGTGCGCCCCGATTGAGACCCAGTTGTGAGCGGTTCTTCTTGACCCAGGCGATGAATGCGAGGGCTTGGAACGTCTTGCCCAGGCCCATGTCGTCGGCAAGCAGCACGCCTGGCCAACCCGCCCGATAGCAGGCGACGAGCCAATCGAAACCAACGACCTGATGTGGCATCGGGCAGGTCGAAACCAGTGGTGACGCGGGAAAGTCAGGGCTGATCGCGACTTTGCGCGGACTGTAGGCGACGGCGAACTCTTTGCCGTCAAGGTTCTGCCGGATGACGAGGCGCTCGTCGGGCGCAGGACTGTTCCCATCGCCGTCACCAGGGCTTGGGGGGAAGGGTTCAGGTTGCTCTTTCTGACCGGGAGATGGTTCGTTACCGAGTTGATCGAGGCCCAGTTCTTTGAAGGTATTCTGGACATCGCACAGCCGAAAGTGACGTTCGCCGACGACGATTTCTTCGAGCCCCTCATCGCAAGCGCGTACGACTTCGGTCTTTAGAGTCTGAAAAACGTCCTGCGCAAGTTCGACGATTTCGGAGCCGATCCGGATCGGGAATTTCTCGGGCAACCATTGGCCGGCCTTGTTCTTGATCCATGGGATCGATGGCGGCTCCCAGACCCCGAGGCCGAGTACCCTCTCCGAATACTGCCAAGTCTCCACCAGCAGGGACAAAGTCGCCTCGCCGCTTTCGTCTCCAATAGCCTCCGCGATTGCTACGCGTGGGTTCTTCAAGAAGTCGATACGGTCGCGTTCCGGCGTGGCGCGCTTTTTGCGGATGACGTCCAGGGCCGCCTTTAAAGACGCATCAAGCACCAGATAAGTGTTGTCGCCCAGAGGATAGGCGTCACGGCTGTGCGTCTCGCCCGCGAAGATCTCGCTCGCAAAACGCCGTTGCAAATCTGCCGGCAGCAGCGCGTCCGAGACGAGGTCGCGTTGCGGTGAGGCAGCTTCGCCGTCGTCCGCTCCCTCCGGCGCAGCGGCATCGTCGTTCAAGTTGGTCGCCTTTTCGCGCCCCATGACGACCGGAAGGAAATCGGGGCCGTAGGAGGTCTCGAACACGTCGAGAGCGACTGCACCGGCTTGGTATATGGTCAAACTGGTCAGGAAACGGTCGTCCGATCGAACCTCCTCACCGGCAGTCCTTTGCAACGCACTCTGTACCGGTGCCCAGGCCGAAATACGGGCCTCTGGTTCCGCGCCTTCTGTTTTGTTGTAAGCGTCGATCGCTTCGGTGAGTTCATAGAGCGGTCCGGAGAGCCGCCCCTCCAGATTTCCCCAACGAGCGAGCGCTCCGTTTCGTTCGATCTTTATCTTTCGGTCGTCGGCGTCGTACCAACTGGTACGGATGCGCGCGCGGGGGTGAGTCATGATGCCGTCGAAGGCGAGGGTGATTGAAAGCGTCCCCAGTGGCGGCAGGCCTAACGCTTCGGCTACCGTCGAGGGTAGGGCGGCGATGGCAGGATGGATAATAAGGATCCCATCGTCGAGAACGGAGCCTTCACCTGTCTCCACCCAGCCAAGCAGGAAACGGGCTGCAGAACCTTCCCTGCCTGTGGCTGCGATCCAATCCGTCACCGGGATAATCTCCCAGATCAGCAGCCGACGCCGCTGGAGTCTGAGCAACACACCGTCCGACCGCGCTTCATGTGTGAAGCGCATCTTCATAGCATGTACTCACGTTCCGATAGACGTTCGCCGGTCATGGCTGATATTTGCCTGGCCGCTTTATGCTGCCAAGCATTTGGCCCCGTGTGCGGGCTATGCCTAATTTCAAGAACAGGCGCATAGCGTCGGCCAGTTCTTAGAAAATCGGCATTGTACGTGGTCTGATATAGCTTGGGAGCTCCTGCGTGGCCGGCATCTTCCCAAAAACGGCATTGGCCACTGAAACTCCATTCAGCGCAGACGCCACGGCCGATCTTGAGTAGCAGTACGGCATGGCCGGACTGAACACCACCACCTGACGTGAATTTGCCGAAGCTGGTGTTTCTTCCGAAGCGGCGGCGGGCTTCTCCGGCACCCTCGTGGTCGAGAACCACCCAGGCCTCCCCGATCACCTCGTTGTTGTACATCGTTTCCCAGAACCGGCGCCTGTACCGCCAGTTTTCGTTCGGGTTTACCGCTTCGACCACATCAAGGAACTGGCGAAGGGCTTACTCGGTAAGCCACGAGAGCGCGACGTCCCGCGCTTCCGGCATGCCGACCCAGTTGCCGCCTCTCGTCCTCGGATCGCCGAGTTCTTCGAGTGCGATCAGAAAATTGAGAGTTCGATCCTTAATGATTTTTTCGGGGCTGCGGTTCCGATAAGGGAGCAAGAGTGCGTTCGCTACGAGGCCCTTGTGGGTCGGAAAGTTGAGGTTTCGGGTGCCGCTTTTCACCGCGATGATCTCGATGAACTCCAGCCGCTCTGAGGGCGATAGTCTGGGATCGTCAGCAGCCCGTTGCAGAACGCGGCGAGCGCAAGGTTCAACATAACCGCCGGCCAGCACCTCCTCCATCCGCAAACCGTGCTCTTCGAGGACTTTGTGTGGTGGTTTTCGTTCGGCCAGCGCAGCATCACCGATGCGCTGTGGACCTTCGATAACATCGAAGATGCGGAATTTTCTATGCAATGCGTCGAAGGGGTCGCCCATGACCGAGACCAGATCGCGCAGTGCGGCGGCCACGGCGGAGAGGCCTGGACGATCAACATGGAAGCTGATCAGATAGGACAACGCGAGAGCTCGGGAAGCGCGCTTGTGCTTCAGTTCCCGCATCTGCTCCAGGAAGGGTTGAAGCGTCTCCGTACGTTCGGCGATGGCGACCTTCGTCGTCCAGAGACACCACGCGCCATCGCGCGCCTCTCGCCCGGTCAACCGTTCGCCACAAGTCAGGGCATTGGCGAGACGGCTCGAGATGGCATCGTAGTTTTTGGCGGTCGGTAGGTCTCCGGCCCCGTCCGGCAGTTTTTGCGCTACCCGCAGGATGGCTGGCTCCAGAGATGGTCGCGTCTTCGTCCCATGTCGGGCCAACAGGTCTCCAATCGCCTCTTTGAGATGCGAGCTCATGAGGAAGCTCCCAGCCTCAAGCGCTGAGTAGGGGCTGGCTCGCCGCCGGACGGCGTCTTTAGTTCATTAACCTTTTGCTCCATCCGGTCAAGCAACTTCAATACCTCGTTCAGGCGCTCGCGTCGATCCGCCTCCATCACGAACCGCAAGTCTATGCGGCGGTTGATCCGATACCCTTCGGAGTCGTCCCGATCGACGGCTGGGCGGGTATAGGCATAGCCCGAAACTGACAGGATCTCCCGGCCATCGGAGTTCACCAAGGCGCGAAGGTCTGGAAAATTATCGACGATTCGCCGATAGGTGTTCACGGCGCGCTCCGTCGACAGCCTCCAGTTCATGCTGTCTGAGCCGGTTACATCGGTGTGGCCTTCGATGAAGACGGTTTCGACGACATAGCCCGTTGAAGGAGGGCAAGTGATTCCGGTCGGACAAGCCGTGTAAGTAGGCAGAACATCTAAAAGTACCCGCGAGACGGCATCCACATTACGCGCTGCTGTCGCGTTGAGCTCAGAGCTCTCGGGTGCAAAGCGGATCGCATCCTCTGTCAGTCGCAAGACGCCGGTGTCCCGATCGATGGTTACTTTCAGGCCCACGGTGTCCAGCCGCTTCTGGATCGTTTCCAGCAGTTCGGCCCGCGCCTGATCAGCTTTGTTCAGTTCGGTAATCTCGCTGGCGATCTGTCGACGCAGATCGGCGATCTGTTCGGCAAGTTCGTTCGCTTTTCGAAGTTGCTCCTCTTGCTCGGCGGTAAGAATCTTGGTTTCGTCAGTCTGCTGCTGGAAATTCAGCGCAAAGACCATCAGCATTATGATGAAGATGAAGAGGATCCCGACCATCATGTCGGTCATGGAGACGAAATAGTTCTCGTCCTCCTCGGCATGGCTGCCTCCATTAACCTCACTCTCGGCCACAATCATGAGCTTTCTCCGGCCGGTCGCTATTCGACAGCCCGAAGGCGTTTGACGGATTGTAGGCTATCGGCAATGGCTTCCGCGCTTTCCGACATGTCGTTGAGGAAGGGCGATAACTTGCTGATGGCCTCGGTGAGTCCGCTGTCGACTTTTTGTACGTGCTCCTGCAATTGCTGCTGCTGGTTCGAGGTCGAGTGTGACAAGGTCGTGACGGCTTTGGCGAGCGCCATATCAACCTCCTCGAACTTCGCCAAGAAGCTGCTCCAGAACTCGTCCGTCTTCTCGTTCGTGCTGCTTAGACCGGAGGCGAGCGTGGCGATCTCCTCCTTCGCCGTCTTGAGCGTCTCCAGGGTCGTGTTTACGCTCGCCGCAAGCCTTTCCGTGGCGTCCGAGAATTTGTTGCCGACATTGAGAAGCGGAGTGGTGGCGGCGCGCACACTTGTCGCGCTCTCGCCGAAGGCCTGGGCGGTTTTGCGGGCCTCTCCGGAGGCTGCTTCGAGTGCGACTTTCTGACTAGTCAAGGCGCCTTCGATCGCCCGCATGGATGTCGAGAGCTCACCGAAGTGCTGACCGGCAGATGCCAACACCTCCCCGACGGCATCCCGCAATTGCACGGAAACGCCCTGCACGACTTGCTGGAGGTCGGTTAGTACGGACTTCTGTATCTCAGCAGAATGCGACACCGACGCTTCTATCTGCCTGCGGGTTTGGTTGCTCTGTTCTCCCATGGCGCGCTGCATTGTGCCTATGCTCTCGCCGAACTGCCCGACTTGCCTGTCGAGCTTCTCCATAACGGCGCCCATCGCGGCTTCGAGTTTCGCCGATGCGCCGCCTGCGGCTGCGCCGAGCGCCGCATCCATGTCGGCGTTGGCCCGTTCCATGGTCTGTCGGAGGTTATCCACGACCGTGGCAAGCGCGTCCCGGCTCTGTGTTGAGCTTGTCTCGAAGCTTTGGCCGGCACGTTCGACCATGCGGTTTA
>CBFGWV010000056.1:0-20643 GCA_965652545.1 uncultured Candidatus Competibacteraceae bacterium
GCTGTGAGCCTGACGACCACCGACGGCGCCATGCGAGGAGCCCGGGTAGCACCCTCCCCTAACCGTCTTCCCCGTAGATGTCGAAGTCGAAGTACTTGCCCTGAATCTGCTGATAGCGCCCGCTGTCGCGCAACTCACGGATACCCGCGTTCAAGGCCTCGCGCAGGCCATCCTCCCGCTTGCGCACGGCGATGCCGGCGCCCTCGCCCATCCAGGCCGCGTCGGTAAAATACGGCCCGACGAACTCGAATGCCGCGCCCTCGGCCGTGCGCAGGAAACCGTCACGCACACTGATCGAGTCGCCGAGAATCAGGTCCACCTCGCCACGGCCGATGGCCGCGTATACGTCCTCCTGGGTGGGGTAGCGCACCACCTTGACCAGATGCCCGAACAGGTCGGAAGCAAAGTTGTCATGGGTCGTGCTCGCCTGCACACCGATCCGGCGTCCACGCAGCGCCTCGGCCAGGATATCCACGCCCGAACCCTTGCGCCGCACGAAGCGCGCCGGTGTCTGGTAATACTTGTCCGTGAAATCCACCACCTGCTGACGGCCGATGGTGATCGACATCGACGCCAGGATCGCGTCGTACTTGCCCTCCAGCAAGCTGGGGATCATCAGATCCCACTCCTCCTCGACCAGCTCACAGGGCCGGTTCAAGATCTCGCACAAAGCGTAAGCCACATCGATATCGAAACCCTGCAACCGTCCGCTGTCGTCCTTGAAGCTGAACGGCGGGTATGCACCCTCCACCCCGAAACGGATGGGCTCCTGGGCTTGCGCCCCCACCATCCAAAACCACCCCAGCAACAACAACCCGATAGCACGCATATGCCCCCCTGTCGGTCTACTCGTATGCCGACTGCGGACGTCCCTCTCCGTCCAGCCAATGCTCCGCCCTCCGGGCCATCCCGGAGTGGTCGGTTCGTCCCTGGTGATTCGTACGATCCGCCGTGCGTGGGGCTGCTGGCTCTTAGGGGCTAGAGCCGGTGCGGCACGATGACCAGCCCAGCCCGTTGACCGGACTGCACACGCGGATTCGGAAAAATGATGCGGGCGTTGTCCTCGTCGACCAGCCAGCGCGTGTCGCCGTCTTCGGCCAGCACGCTGCCGCTTGCCAAAGGTGTGAAGTTCGCGACCTTGTCATCCAGGTGAAGGCGGAAATCATCGCTCCGCTTCATCACCTGCCGGGCTACCTTGAACAGGCGGAACGCCTCAGGCCGGTAGTCCGGCGCCTCCAGGCTGCCCTCGATCCACTGCCACAGGCCGTCGGCAAAATCGGCCAGCCGCGCCAGGTTGTTGCGGCCGAAGGGCAGGGCCTTGCCCAGCTCCAGCGTGAAGCCGGCGGTATCGAAGTAGCGCCGGGTCCAGAACGAGAACGTCGGCGAGTCCTCGCTCTGCAACAGCATGGTGCTGACCCCCAGAGCGCCCAGGCGGGCGATCTGCTCATGTGCATACACCCCGTCGGCCGGGTTGGGGTGCAGGCCGAAGCGCTCAATGTGCGAGTCGCGGATTGCGGTGTGCAAATCCAGGTGCCAGCGTGGCAAGTCATCACGCGGGCTCTTGCTGAAGAACCCGTCCACCACGGCCTCCAGCGCCGCAGCACGGCGGGCCTCCAGCACGTTGGGGGCGGTGTCCCAGTCCGCGCCGAACAAACGATTCATGTCATGCTCGATGAAACGGCGGTCTTCGCGGATCGCCTGCGGGTTGCCGAACACCACCAGCAACCGCACGGCCGGGTTCAGGGCGCCAGCGGCCATGGCCTCGAGCAAGGCATCCAGCAGTTCCATGGGTGCAGTCTCGTTGCCGTGCACACCGGCCGAGAGGATGAGTTCGCCGATCGGCTCGGACGGTTCGATGACGACCACGCCTTCGGTCGGGGCGCTCACCCGGGCACCGCCGGGCAATTGCGCCGGGGGCGTGAAGGGCCGCTCGTCCAACAAGGCGGCCAGGGTATCCAATGAGGTCATGGGCTTCGTTCCTAGCGCTGGAAGGGATAGACCGAGCCTAACCCGAGGATCCCGGTCAATGCATCCAGGGCCGTACGGCACTCATCCAGCAGGCACGGATCGGCCAAGTCGCGTGCATCCAGCCGGTCGCGGTAGTGGGTGTTCACCCAATCGCACAACTGGCCGTACAGCCCCGGGCTCATCAGCACCCGTGGGTTCATGGCGGCGAGGTCTGCATCGTCCAGCACCACGCGCAGCCGCAGGCAGGCCGGGCCGCCGCCGTTCTGCATGGACTGTTTCAGATCGAACACCAGCACCTCGTCCACCGGGCCGTCATCGGCCTCGAGGTCTTGCAGATATGCCCACACCGCCGCGCGCTGGCGGCATTCCTCCGGCACGACCAGGGTCATGCCGCCATCGGGCCGGCTCAGCAACTGGCTGTTGAAGAGATAGGACTCGACCGCATCGCTTACGGATACGCGGGCCTCGGGCACGCAGACGTCGATGAACTCGACACCGGTGGCGGCCAGCTTGTCGCGCAGTTCCGCCAACACCAGGGCGCTGTCATGGAAGGCGCGCTCGTGCCGGAACAACAACGGCCCATTGCCCACGCTGATGACGTCGTTGTGGAACACGCCGGCGTCGATGACATCGGGGGCTTGTAAGGCGAACACGGTGCGCTCGCGATCCAACCCATGCAGCCGGGCCACCGCCTCGCAGGCCTCCAGCGTCTGGCGGGCCGGGTAGCGGGCGGGGCGCGGCGCATCGCGGTTGAAACCGCTCTGGCCATAGACGAACAGCTCCACCCCCGGATCGCCGTGCTGCCCGCACAAGCGGGTGTGGTTTGCCGCGCCCTCGTCACCGAAGTTGCCATGCGCCGGCAACGCCGGGTGATGGGCAAAGCGCGCCTCGTCCGGAAACATCGCCGCCAACACCCGCCCGGTGGTGTGGTGTTCGATGGCGCGGTGGAAGCGGTCCTGCAGGTTCGCCGGAGTGAAATGCACCCGCCCGTCCGCGGTGTCGGCGGCCGGGCTGACGGTGGCGGCATTGGCCGTCCACATGGGGGCGGCCGAGCTCACCGCCGCGAGAATCGCCGGCGCCTCACGCGCGCAGCGTTCGATCACCTGCGCATCGCTGCCGGCGAAGCCCAGACGGCGCAAGGTGGCGACATCGGGCCGCTCGTGCGGCACCAGCACACCCTGGGCGAAGCCTCGGTCAGCCAGCGCTTTCATCTTGGCCAGGCCCTGCAAGGCCGCCTCGCGCGGATGGGCGACGGCGCGCTCGTTGCGCAGCGAGGCGACATTGCCGTAGGACAGCCCGGCATAGTTGTGGGTCGGGCCGACCAAGCCGTCGAAGTTGAACTCACGGGCGCTCATGGGTACACCTCAAACCGTCATGCCGGGGGGCAGTTGCTCGGGCCGGCGCACCGCATCCAGTTCCATGGAGGCCACCGGATAAGCGCAGTAATCGGCCGCGTAATACGCACTGGGCCGGTGATTGCCCGAGGCCCCGCTGCCGCCGAAGGGCGCGGTGCTTGCCGCCCCGTTGGTCGGCGCGTTCCAATTGACGATGCCGGCGCGGGACTCGCGCAGGAAAGCCTCGAAACGCTCGCGGCGGTCGTCGATCAAACCGGCCGACAAGCCGAAGCGGGTGTCGTTGGCCAAGCGTATCGCATGGTCGAAATCGCTGTAGCGATACACCGTCAGCAGGGGGCCGAAATGCTCCTCGTCGGGCACGTGCGCCACCCGAGACAGATCGACGATACCGGGCGACAACAAGCCGGTGTTCTCGGCCAGGCGACGCATGGGCAGCAGCACCGTCGCACCGGCGGCGTGCAGCTTGTCCTGGGCCTCGAGCAGACGGTCGGCGGCAGCCACGTTGATGACCGAGCCCATGAACGGCTGCGGGTCGGCGTCGTACGCCCCCACGCCAAGCCGGCCGGCAGCATCCATCAGGCGCTCCAGGAAGGCATCGCCAGCGGGACCTTGGGCCACCATCAGCCGGCGCGCACAGGTGCAGCGCTGCCCGGCGGAGAGGAACGCCGATTGCAGTACGGCGATCAGCGCGCCGTCGGTATCGGCCACCTGGTCGCCCAGAATCAAGGGATTGTTGCCCCCCATTTCCAGGGCCAGGATCTTCTCCGGCTGGCCGGCAAACTGCTTGTGCAACAGGTGGCCGACCGTCGCGCTGCCGGTGAAAAACAACCCATCCAACCCCGGATGCGCCGCCAGAGCCGCGCCGGTGTCGCGCGCCCCCTGAACGAGGTTGAGCACACCATCGGGCAGGCCTGCTTCCTGCCACAGGCGCAGGGTGCGGTCGGCCACCGCCGGTGTCAGCTCCGAGGGCTTGAAGACCACGGTATTGCCGGCGATCAATGCCGGCACGATATGGCCGTTGGGCAGGTGGCCGGGAAAATTGTACGGCCCGAACACCCCCACCACACCGTGCGGCCGGTGACGCAGAACGGCACGACCGTTGCCGGCGGCGCTCTCGCGCTGCCCGGTGCGCTCGTCATAAGCCTTGAGCGAAATGGCGACCTTGCCGATCATCGCCGCCACCTCGGTGGCCGACTCCCAACGCGGTTTGCCGGTTTCGCGGCCGATCAGATCGGCCAGTTCGTCGCGGTTGGCCTCCAGCACGGCGGCAAAACGCTGAACCAGTGCCACGCGGCTTTCGAACGGCGCATCGCGCCAGCCGGGGAACGCCCGCCGCGCCGCGGCCACCGCCTGCGCGACCTGGCCGGTGTCGGCGGCCTGGCCGGCCCACACGGACGCGTGGCTGACCGGGTTGGTGGACTCGAACGCCGCGCCCTGCCCGCGAACCCAGCGACCGTCGATGAACAAGCTCATGAGACATCCTCCTTGGGCGACAAGGGCACGGCGCGCACCGTGTCGCCGGGTTGCAGGTCCAGCCGCGCCAGGACATCAGGCGTCAGCGGTAAGGTGTCGCCGGCTGGGCGGGTGTGCGCGAGTACGGCGCGGTAGTCGCTCCAGCGCCGGTTGGCGACCAGGTAGGTCAGCGGATCACCCGCCGGCGCGCCGGCGATGGCCTCGAACACGCGCGAGTTGCGCACCGCGCGGATGTCCGCACGCTCGCAGGCCACGGTGGGGCCGGCGTCGAAAATATCGACATAGCCGTGAAAGCGAAAACCCTCCGCCTGCAACATGCTCAGTGCCGGCCGGGTGTGCTCGTGGACCTGGCCGATCACCGCCTGCGCCTCGTCGGACAGAAAGCTCACATACAAGGGGTGATGGGGCATGAGTTCGGCGATGAAGCTCTTCTGCCCCACCACGGTGAGGTAGTCGGCGCGCGAGAACGGCATTTTGAAGAAGTGGCGGCCCAGGCTCTCCCAGAACGGCGAGCGGCCATCGACGTCGGAGACACCGCGCATTTCGGCGATCACCGTTGCGTCGAAGGCATCGGGAAACTCCGCCAGGAACAGGAATCGCGACTTGGCCAACAAGCTGCCGTTCTTGCTGTGCCGATAGTCGGCGTGCAGGAACAGCGAGCACAGCTCGGCCTGCCCGGTGAGGTCATTGGTGAGAAACAGCGTCTCCAGGCAACGGTACAGGTCCAGCGCGCGCGAGGCATGCACCGCGCGCCCCTTGCGATAGTTGTACCAGGGCTCGGTCAGGCCGACCGCACCTTCGATCCCGCAGATGCCCACCACCCGCTCGCTGGCGACGTCCTCCAGGACAAAAAGCAGGTGTGTATCCGCCGGCGGCCGGGGTTCGGCGAAGGTAGCCAACGCCTGCTCAAGACGCCGGCCGAGATAGTCCTCGTCCGCCGGCAGGCTGGTGAGGCCGGCGCCGGCACCGCGGGCCAGGGTCAGCAAGGCGTTGAGGTCGTCGCGGCGGATCGGGCGGATCAGCATGGGGTCTCCTGTCACAGCGGCGACACGCGCACGCTGTCGCCCTCGCCCACGCCCAGAGCCTGGGCAAGCTCCGGGTCCAGGGTGATCTCATCGCGCTGCGGCAAGGCCATACGGCTGACCGTGGCGCGGAAATCGCCGAGCTTCTGGTTAGCAATCAACAACTCGGCGCCGCGACGCTGCTGGCCGAGGCGCACGCGAAACTCGCGCGAGGCCGCCACGGTGCGGATGGCATCGGTCGGGCAATGCAGAGTCGGCCCGCCATCGAAGATGTCGATGTAGTTGTCCGCCTCGAAGCCCTCGCGCGTGAGCACCTCGAAGGCCACCTCGTGCAGCGGGTTGACCTGCCCCAGCGCCGCCTGGGCCTCCTCCGACAACAAAGGCACGTAGACCGGGTGCTGCGGCATGAGCTCGGCGATGAAGGTGCGCCCGTGCACACCGCAATGCAGCTCGGCCTCTTCGTACTCCAAGCCGAAGAAGCGCCGGCCGACACTGTCCCAGAACGGCGAGCTGCCATCCTCGCGAGTCGGCCCGAGGATCTCCGACACCACCGTGTCGGCAAAGCGCTGCCGGTGGCTGGCGATGAACAGGAAACGCGCCCGCGACAGCAGGTCGGACCAGGCGGTGAACGCCTGCTCCGGGTGCACTTGGTAGGCAGTCAACAGCGAGTGCCCGGTCAGGTCATGGCACAGCGACAAGGCATGCACTCGATTGACGATGCCCAGTTCGGTCGAGGCGTGGACGATGGTTTCGTTGCGGTAGCTGTAGAACGGCTCGTTGAATCCAGCCGATGCGGTAACCCCGCACACGCCGTTGATCTGGCCCGAGGCGCTATCGAACATGACGAAGAAATAACTCTCCTCGCCATGGAAGCTCACATCGGCGGCCATGGCGTGTACCGACGCCTCGATGCGTCGGTACAAGGCATTGCGGTCATCCGGCAGCGAGGTGATGCCCACCGGACTGGCCGCGGCCACCCGCTCTACCGCAGGCAGGTCGGCGAGGGTGGCGGGGCGGACGATCTGCATGCCAGGAAGCCCCTAGGCCCCGACGACGCTGGCAACGGCGCGATCCAAGCGCTCCAGGCCCAGCGCGATGTCGTCTTCGGGAATGATCAGCGAGGGCGCCACACGCACCACATCGGGACCGGCCTGGAGGATCATCACCCCCTGCTCGGCCGCCGCGGTCATGATCGCCTTGGCTTGGCCGGCATAGGCCGGTGCCAGCACACCGCCGAGCAACAACCCCATGCCGCGTACACCGCTGAACACCCCGTGGCGCTGGCCGATGGCCTCCAGGCCCTCGCGGAAGCGGGCACTGCGGTCGTTCACACCGGCCAGCACTTCGGGCGTATTGACGATGTCCAGCAGCGCCCCGGCCACCGCGCAGCCCAGCGGGTTGCCGCCGTAGGTGCTGCCGTGAGTGCCCATTTTCAGGTGTTCGGCGATCGCCGCGGTGGTCAGCATGGCCCCGATCGGGAAGCCGCCGCCCAGCGCCTTGGCGGTGGTGAGAATGTCCGGTGTCACCCCGTAGGCCATATAGGCATACAACGACCCGGTGCGGCCGACACCGGTCTGCACCTCATCGAACACCAGCAATGCATCGTTGGCATCGCACAGCTCACGCAAGCCGCGCAGGAAGCCGGGATCAGCCGGCATGATGCCGCCCTCGCCCTGGATGGGTTCGACCACGACCGCGCAAGTGGCCTCGGAGATGACCGCCTTGACCGCCTCCAGGTCATTGAAAGGCACATGGGTGATGCCACCGGGCTTGGGCCCGAACCCATCGCTGTACTTGGCCTGCCCACCCACCGACACGGTGAAGAAGGTGCGGCCGTGGAAGGCGTTGTTGAACGCGATGATCTGGTGCTTGGACTCGCCGTGCTTTTCGAAGGCCACTCGCCGCGCCAGCTTGAACGCCGCCTCGTTGGCCTCGCCGCCGGAGTTGGCGAAGAACACCCGCTCGGCGAAGGTCGCATTCACCAGCTTGCCGGCCAGACGGATCGCCGGCTCATTGGCCAGCACGTTCGACAGATGCCACAGCTTACCGGCTTGTTCGGTCAGCGCCCTCACCAGCGCCGGGTGGGTGTGCCCCAGGGCACTGACCGCGATGCCGCCGGCGAAATCGACATAGTCCTTGCCCGCCTGGTCCCACACGCGGGAGCCCTCGCCGCGCACGGGAATGAACGCCCCCGGTGCATAGGTGGGAACCATGACCTTGTCGAAATCGGCTCGAGTGACCTGCATAGCGGCGCTCCTGCGGTAAAGCGGTGGTAGGACAGTGTAGGCCGCGGGCGCGGCCGGAAGATTCAATGATGCGACGGGTTGTTCAGCAAGAGGAAGGCCGCTACCGCCCCAGGAGTAGGATGGGTTGAGCGCCAGCGATACCCATCAGCCGCACTTGATCGAAACTACACCCCCACCGGTCCGCACCCCGCCCTTCACCGATGGGTATCGCTACGCTCAACCCATCCTACATTTCGCCTGCGCACCAAAGACTTGATTCACTTGGGAGATTCTTGAAGAACCAGCGGTTCGCTCAAGCGCCGATCATGCTCTTGGTGCGTGGCCATTCCAATTGATCAGCAGCCGCTACCGCCTCTCTGAGGTTGCCGACGCCAGAGCCCTTTTTGTAGGTCTCGGCCAAGTCGTGCAAGGATCTTTTCTCCGCACTCGGCCAGGCGTACACACGCGTCTCGCCCCAGGCATCGACCTGCTGGACGTCGTAGTTCCAGATATTGGTCAGCACGCGGCGGAGCTCGCGACTATCCCTGGTAATGCCACCGTCGCGGTCGAGGCCGGAAGACCAGATCATGTGTTGCTCCGCACCGCAGGATGCGCGCTTGCGCTGTATCGGGTCGTACTGAGGCATCGGCTCGCGCCCACCACCAACCCAAGGGTTGAGGTAGCACTCGAAGCGGGACGGGTCCACCATCGTCAGCGAACGGCCCGCGAACGTCGTACCCGGGGCGTAAGTACCGAGATAGACCTGATGGATTTTCTCGCACAGCGCGCCGAAACCCTCCCGCGTTCGCCGCTGGATCTCGCCCATGTCGGTTTCGATCACCGAGCGTTTGAGCACGGCGGCGGCGTGGGCGTAGGCCACGCTGGCGTTGAACTGTTTGTCTGAAGTGTGCCGCTGCAGAACACTGAACAAAAGGCTTTTGACCTCGCGACCGAAAGCGAGAATACCCAATTTGTCCGGCACCTCGAACACCGCATTGACCAGCCGATGCTGCAACGCCACGTAATCGCCACGCAGCATAGCCTCCACCCGCTCCTGCTCTGACTTGAACGAGGCTTGGAAGGCGTCCATCGCATAACCCGCAATGGCCAACGGCACGGAAAGCTTACTGACACCACTGGCTACGACCGACTCTGGAAACAGCGTCGTCGTCGCCGATATCCCTGTGTTCAGCCAAGCGGCGGCGAGAAAGAACGACGGTGTGTCCGACAGCGGATTCAACGATGTTGCGACCTTGTCCAGCTCGTCTTTCTGAAAACTCGCCCATTGAGTTGCAACATTTGTCAGGGCATCACCTATTTTGTCACGAAGAATCGCTTTATTATTCTCTATTGCAAACGCATCAAGATTTCCACTCATGGCTTGTCCTTCAACCGTAATAATCGATGCCGACATCCACGTCGACAGACGAGCTTCTCGCTCTCAGCCCTCTGGCGGCGAGACCTCCAGCCCATAGCGCTTCAGCTCTCGATTGAGCCCTTCATAGTCGAAGGCATCTTCGTGCTCTGGATCACCAGGGCACGAAATATCTCGCCTCCAATTAATAATAGGCTTGGTGGCAGGGCGCCGATAGATCTCGTCCCACACGCCTTTATTGGCATGTAACCAAGCACCGACAAAGGCATCGGCTTCCATCATTTGCCGCTCATCAAGCTCATCCTCGAACCATTTTACGTTTCCGCTTACGTCCAAGTAATCGGCGCCAAATTGCAGCGGCAGGCGGCGAAATATCGCTTGCAGTCGCCATAGACGTGTCCACGCATAGTTTTGGATCAAGTCCCGTTCGCGGTCTGGATACTTGAACTGGCTTAGCCCATTGATCAGCCTGAGCTTACCTAGCGCATCGCCCTGCAGGGATTCAGCAGCCCGCGATAACCAGTAATAGCCTTCATCGGCCCAAAGCGGGTCATCGCCATAGTCCCACAGGGCAAACATGCACTTCCCGAGATGGTACATTGCATCAGGATCGCCGCTGGCGGCCCCGCGCCGCACCCATTCGAGGGCATCCGCAGTGCTGGTCAACCCCGAAGCCGGGTCCACCTCCTCATCCAATATCGGCTGATAGCAATACCAACTCATACCGGCCTGCGCTTCGATGGAACCCCGCTCGGCCAGAGCGAGTTTGTGCTCCATCGGAATGATGGCATTGCGGCCATGGCCTCCGAGTATCGCGTGCACCTCGGCATTATGCAGAGCACAGGCATCGAAGTGGGTCTGGTTCAGATACTCGGCGGGCAGGAAATCTTCCGGCCGCCAGCGGCTCATCTCCGGCGGCCTCATGGTCGGGGGACGGTCGTCACCCATCGCCCCAACCTTATCCACCCACTCCGACCACGTATAAGCGGGGCGGCCGTCGGCGGCGTCACTTTGAGCGTCTCCACAGGCCACCAGCACCGGGAACAACAGCACGCCGAAGCAGCCGAGTCGTCGCATTGGACAATCCTTATGGGTGGCGAAAAACACGGACATGCATATCGAGGCGTCTACCCCTCTTTGTTCGCCTTGACATCCCAGCCTCCGCAGATACCCGCCCCGAGGGAGCCATCCGCACATTGCTCCTTGACTTCGATGTTTATCTTTCCGTATTTCACACCGACATTTTCAATCACCCGACCGTTTGGCGGCGCGATGACTCTCACGGAAGTTATGATGCAGTCACTCAAGGTAATGTGCGTGTAAATCTGCGGACCGTGGCCGGCTTTTGCGCAGCACAACTGTATCTTCGGAAGGTGCTTCCCCATCGCACAAAATTTCAGGATATTCGGGGTCGATCGATCAACCTCGTGTGCGAAAGACAAAGCATCGAATGCCGCTTTACCAGCTCCGCCGCCACCGCCACTCTCCATTGCCGAGGGTTGCTGAATGCCATACGTCCAGGAAATGGCGTCTATCCAGCCTTTGAACTTGGCGTGCTTCGATTCGCCTTCGACGCCCTCGATCTTTACGTGATAATCCTGTTGAGTACTCACAAACGCCCCCGAAATGGTGAAGTAAAACCGAAAACAAAGGGGGAGCGTCGCCGGATCGGCGGCCAAGAAAAAGCGGGTGATTTCGACACGACAATATGCAGTCCACTTGCCACGTTCCTCGACCATCCCCTAGTCAGATTGCAAAGTGCGGAGTAAAAACAACATTCAGGCCTACATCCGGCGAAAAATTTACATGCCCGCCAGCACTTCGTCAAGCGTATTTCTGGCTATATAGATAACGAAAAACAAGCTTCCCGGCACGACCCACACCGTGCTGCACCGTATATTCGCCAATCCTGTTTCAATATCCCTAGCAAGAACTCACCGATACGCCGTGACGACAATGCGCCCACCGCGCAGGGCAGTGGCCATTCCGCCGAGTTCCATGCCGATAAGCACAAAGGCCAGGCCCCATAGAAACGGTTGCTCGTACCAGTGCACGCCGTAGTGACGGCCATAACGCAGCCCCTGCCACCACGATTTGAGTAATCGCCCACCGGCGAACACTGGCAGTGCCAACCAGCCCATACGCAACACGCCGGCATGCGGTAGCGAGCGGTCCAGACACCGGTTCATCAGGGTGGCGTAGCCCATTTGGCGGCGGATGTCGCGCTCCATAGCCCAGCCCTCGAAGGCATGGGTGACCGCCATCGCGGGTTCGAAGCGCAGCTCCCCGCCGGCAGCGAGAATACGTTGCGCCTGGAGGGCCGAGGCGAAGGGGCTGGTGTGCTCCGGGAGGCGATGGTCGAGGTAGACGTCGCGCCGATAGACGGCATTGTTGTTGGAGATATGGCGCGTGCGATCGGCTACGCCACGGTCCACATACGAGCGTGAAAGCAGTGCCAGCGCGCGCTCGGTGAGGTTACCGCCGGCATAACGGGTACGGCCGCTGATCACCGCGGCCTGGGGGTAGCGCTCGAGGGCCGCCAGCAGTGCGTCCAGCCAGCCGGGGGCGGGCAGGCAGTCGGCGTCGAGGATGGCCACATGCGGCGCGCCTGCGGCCGCGACACCGGCGTTTTTCAGCGCGTACGATCCCGCCCCATCGACCCAGAGCAGGCGCAAGCCGGGGCAGGCGTCGGCGAGATCGGCGGGGGCGCTTGCGCGGTAAGCGTCTTGTTCGGCCACGAGTACGTCGACCGGCTTGCCCTCGGCCTGTCGTGCAACGGTAGTCAGCGTGGCGCGTAAGTCGTCCCAGGCACGGGCTTCGCCAGCGGCGTAGTCGGATACGACCAGGATGCTGAGAACCGGCGTCGGGGCTGTCATGCCTCACCGGCTAATTCGAGCGCCGCGGGCGCGTCGGCGGAAACGGCGCGCTCGAACAGCCAACGGCGCAGGTTGCGGAAGCGGCGGTCGCTGGCAAACGCCATCGGGCAGACCAGGAAGTACGCGGTGTCCAGCGACAACGTGTGGGCATCCGCCTTGACGATCTCGCCGGCGATGACCGCAGCCTCGGCAAGGCAGTCGGGAATCGACCCCAGACCCATGCCTTCGGACACGGCGCGGATCACCAACCCGGTGCTGTCCAGACGCACGACGGATGCGGGCTTCAGCGGCCCGCCGGGGCGCGAGGCGTTCCAGGCATGCCACAGCGACTCGCGCATCGGCGAGGTGAACAGCCGCGCACCCTCGGCGCATTCGCGCACATCGCGTGCATTGGGCACCGCCTTGACATACAGCCCCATGGTCTCGGCCACCAGGCGTTCGCAATGCAGACCGGGCCACTGACCGCGCCCGTGGCGGATGGCTGCATCCATGTTGTCGAGATCGAAATCCACCACCTGCGACGAGGGCGAGACCATGAGCTGGTGATCGGGGGCCTCGAAGGGATAGTCGCGCAGGCGCGGCATCAGCCAATGGGCGGCGAACGACGGCTCTACCGACAACCGCAACGGCCCGCGCTCGGCGTCGTCGCGCAGCGCCAGCACGGCGTTGTAGATGCGATCCAGCCCGTCGGTGAGCTCCGGCAGCAGGCGGGCGCCATCGTCGGTGATGGTCAGACGCCGCCCCTTGCGCACCAGCAGCCGCCGCCCGAGGTAATCCTCCAGCAGGCGCAGGTGGTGGCTCACCGCCGGTGGCGTGACTGCCAGTTCGTCCGCGGCGGACTTCACGCTGCCGTGGCGGGCAACGGCCTCGAAGGCGCGCAAGGCGTTCAGGGGTATCGGGGGTCTGCTCATGACGATCCTGCGTTCACATGCCTGTGCATCGTACTCCAGGGCAAAGCATAGTTTTTCTTATCCGAGGCTGAGGAATACGAACTTGTTGCGCAGCGTCATGCGCGGAGAATGGGCATCACAGACACGACTGGCCGATAGGAGAACCCGCCATGTTTACCTTGACTGCACTGGGCACATCGCTTCGCCGCGCAGCACCGCAACTGCTGTCGATCGCCCGCCGCTGGAACGCGCGCCGCGAGCTCAACCGCACCCGCCGCGCTCTGATGACCCTGGACGATGCGATGCTGCGGGATGTCGGCGTCTCGCGCTGGGACCTGCGTCCCGGCTCGCCGAACCTTGCCAAGCTGATCGTCAGGGACCAGCCGGCGCGCAAGCAGGTTCGGAGCACGACCGCGGTGACGGACTCCTTGGCCTGCGACGACGATGTCTGCTTGTGCCCCTAAAGCAGGCTTCAGCCTGACGGCCCGCCGACCGGCTGCCAGGGATGGCTGCCGCGGCGGGCGTAGGCTTGGCCGAAGCCTTTGACGAAGCGTGCCGATGCGGGCACCAGGTGGAAAACCTCGAAATCCGGCAACCCGTCGAGCACGTCGACGATCTCGCCGAAGCGCATATGCAGCGCCCGCACCCACGCCGCCCGTTGCGGATCGTCGCGTGGGATGCACACAGCCCGGCAGGCCAAGGTCAGGCGGCGGCGGGCGTAGATCTGCCGCGTGGCGGATTCGGCCTCGATGAACAACACGCTGGCGCGGGGTACGGCGAGCAGGTCGCGGGTATGCCGTGACAGCCGGCTCAGCAGGACCACCACCCCACCCTCGCCGTCATCCACATAGGGCGCATAGCTGGCTTCGGGTTCGCCGTCGGCGGACACGGTGGCCAGCAGGACAGTGAGACAGCCGGCGCGCAGGGTGGCGATTTCCGTGTCCAGGTCGATGGTGGCGTCGGTCATGCCGCAAAGATACCCGCGCGCTCAGGCGTCCAACGGCAGGTGTCGCGCCAGGGTCGCCTGCAGGTCGGCCAGGCGAACCGGCTTAGCCACCGTCTCGGGGACATCCAGACCGGCGGCGCGGGCGTGTCCGGCGGCCTCGAACAAGGCGGCCTCGGAGTCTCCGCTCATCAACAGCACCGGCACGGTGACCCCGGCGGCGACAAGGCGCGGGTAGAGCTCGGCGCGCGCAACACCGGGCAGGGTGAGATCGAGCATGACCAGCTCCGGCCGACCGGTGGCGATGGCCGATTCCAGACCGTCCAGCGCCGGAATCTCGGTGACCACGATGCCCATGCGCTCTGCCGCGCGGCGGATGAACCGGCTCACCCAGGGATCGTCATCGATGACCAGCAGGGAATGACTCACTCAAACGACTCCTTCACCAGTTGCCGGCAGGCGCTCCAGCGCCGCGATCAGGTCGGCCCGCCGATAGGGTTTGGCCACGAAAACTTCGCCCGGAGGGGTCACCACGGCCTCTCCCGTGCTGCCGCCAGGGTACCCCGATGTGTAGATCACGTGCAGCCCGGGATGGCGCTCCCGCGCCATTCGGGCCAGGTCCAGCCCATTGGCCCGACCGGGCATCACCAGGTCGGTGAACAGAATGCTCACCTCAGGGTGCCCGGCGAGAACGTCAAGCCCCGCGTCGGCGTCCTCGGCTTCCAGTACCGTGTAGCCCAGGCTTCGCAACTGCGCCACCGCGGTGGCGCGGACGATGGGATTGTCGTCCACTGCCAGTATGGTCACGCCCGCCGACTGCCGGTGCCGCGCCTGCACGCTGTGCGTGAGGGTATCCGGCCGGTCATCGGTCACCGGGAGGTAGAGCCTGAAGACGGTGCCCTTGCCCGGTTCGCTGTAGACATCCACATAACCCCGTGACTGACGTACGAAGCCGAACACCATGGACAAGCCCAGCCCCGTCCCCTCGCTCTTGGTGGTGAAGAAGGGCTCGAATATCCGGTGCAGCTGTTCCGCCGGAATGCCCTTGCCGGAGTCGGCGATGCTGATGCACACATAATGGCCCGGCTCGCGCGGCTCACTGCCGGCAAACGCGGTCGAGTCGTCGAGAAACACATTGTGCAGGGCGACCGACAACTTGCCGCCCCGCGCCATGGCATCGCGCGCGTTGATGGCCAGATTGGTGATGGCCGATTCCAACTGGCTGGCGTCCACCAGCACCGGCGAGAGGTCGGCGGCAATATCCAGTTCTATGGTGATCTGCTCGCCCAGGGTACGCGGCAGCATGCCCATGAGCTGGCGCACCAGCCCACCGACGTCGGTGGAGGCCGGCGACAACGGCTGGCGACGGGCGAACGCCAGCAGTTGGCGGGTCAACTGTGCCCCGTGGTTGGCCGCCTGCAGGGCACCGTCCACGTCGTCCAGTGCCTGGGGGTTGTCCGCCAGATCGTCGCGAAGCAGGTCCAGGCTGCCGATGATTACGGTCAGCAAGTTGTTGAAGTCGTGGGCGATACCGCCGGTTAGCGTACCCACTGCCTCCATCTTCTGGGCTTGCAGCAACTGCTGCTCGATAGCCCGTCGCTCGGTGACATCGCGCGAGGCGGTGACAAAGCCGCTGACGGTCTGGTCGCGCTCGCGCACCGGCTGGGCGATGGACTCCAGCCAGACCTCCTGGCCGGCGACGGTGCGCGCGCGGAAGGTCATCGTCTTGGAGCGCTCGCCGCGGGTCACCGCGCGCAAGTGCACATGGCGCAACTGGTCGACATCCTCGGGGTGGGTAAAGTCATACAGAGTCCGGCCGACCAGATCGTCCGGCGTATAGCCCAGCAAGCCCTCCACCGACGGGCTGAGGAAGCGCAGTACGCCGTCGGGGTCGTGAAGGCAGACCAAGTCGTGGGTGAACTGCGCCAGCAGGCGGAACTGCTCCTCGGCTTGCAGCCGCTCCTGGACATCGCGAACCACGGCCAGGAAGCGGGTCGAGTCGTCGCCCATGTCGCCCATGTTGACTTCGCACACGCGGGTATCGCCGTTGGGGCGTACGGCATCCATGGTCCGTGTACGACGGAAAACGCTGCGGTCCGCGTGCTTGATGTGCTGCTGGAAGTCCGTCTGCAGTGAGTCCTGCCCACGGTTCGCCAGCAACTGCCACAGGGAGCGACCGACGAGGTCGGGTTCGCGGGCGGCGAAGATCTGTTCGGCGGCCGGGTTGACGCTCAGCAGGCGCGCATCCGCATCGAACGTGAGAACGCCATCGGTGAGATGGTCCAGTACCGAGCGCAACTGGGCCTCGCGATGACGCAGGCTGCGCTCTGCGCGGATACGTGCGGTGACATCCTGTACCTGGATCACGCGCTGGATGCTGTCACCGGTCTCCTGTGTCTGAAGCGCAGCGACGGTGATCTGGCCCCAGACCTCTTCGCCACGCAGGTTGAGCAACCGCTCGGTAAACTCCACCAGGCCACGCCCGGCGAAGGCATCATCCAGCAACTGCCCGATACGCTCTCGCGCGGCCACCGGAAAGCTTTCAACGAATGCCTGCCCCGGCAGATCGGCATCCTGCGCGGCAATCAGCCGGCAAAAGGCCGGATTGACGTCGTGGATGACGCCCTCGGTATCCAGCAGGACGATACCGTGGCCGGCGTGATGAAACGCCTGACGGAAGCGCGCCTCGGCCGCGGCGCGGCCGCGCTCGGCATCCAGTTGCCGGCGCAGCAGCGCCCGCCGCTCCATCGCGTGGCGGATGCAGCGCTCCAGACGCAGCGGTTCGATCTCCTCCTTGCCGAGGAAGTCCTGCGCACCGGCACGCAAGGCCTGCAGGGCCAGTTCGCGGTCGTTCAGCCCGGTGAGCAGGATCAGCGGTGTATCCCGGTTGAACGAGGCCGCAGCCATCTGCCCGATCAGCTCCAGCCCATCGCCATCGGGCAGACGGTAGTCGACCAGAATGCAGTCGAAGGCGATCGACTCGATCTGCCGCCAAGCCTCATCCACCGTTGCCGCGGTCGCCGTCTCGGCACTCAGGCCGCTCTTGCGCAGCGCCCGCAGCAGCGCCTCGCGATCGACCTCGTCGTCGTCGATGATGAGGATGCGCGGCGAGGAGGGGCTCATTGCGGCAGCTCCACCACATGCCAATAGCAGTCGAGCATGTTCACCGCCTCCACGAAACCGGCGGCGAGATCGGACTTGACGATGTAACCGGCCACGTTCAAATGGTAGGCGGTCATGCGATCCTCCTCATCGCGGGAGGTGGTCAGCACGAAGATCACCAAATCCCGCAACACCGGGTCTTTGCGCACCTCGGTGATGAATTCCAGGCCGTTCATCCGTGGCATGTTGATATCGACCAGAACCACGTTCGGACGCGGCAGCGGGGGCACCCCCTCACCGCGCAGGTGGGCAAGGCCTTCCACGCCGTCCCGCGCCACGACCAGCGGGTTGGCGATCCGACGCTGGCGAAACGCCCGGCGCATGGCCATCACATCCACCTCGTCGTCCTCCAGCAGCAGAATATGCACCGGTTGTATGGTCATCGAATCTCCCTACTGCGGTTCGACGGGTTTGGGCCAGGTGAAGCGCACGATGCATCCGCGGCCCTCCTCGCCCGACAGAATCGTCACATGGCCACCCGCGCGTTCGATTACCCGCCGCACGACCGCCAGCCCGATACCGCTGCCCTCGACATCATCGCGGGGGCGCAGGGTCTGAAACATGCGGAACACCCGCTCGCGGTAGATCGGGTCGATACCGGGACCATCGTCGGCCACCAGGAACACATAGCATTCCGGCTCCTCGTGCGCACTGATATGTATTCGCCCACCGTTGCGATCGTGGTGCTTCATGGCGTTGCCGATCAGGTTCACGAAGACCTGCTGCAATGCCGCCGGGTCGCCCATGACCACCGGCAGACCCGGCCCGACCGTGACCTCGAAATTCACCGCGGCATCGCTCAGATCCACCGCATCGCGCGCCAGGGCATGGGTGTCCACGGCGATGTCATCGCGCATCTTTCGGCCGGCGCGGGAGAAACTCAAAATACCGTCCAGCAGGCTCTCCAAGCGCTGGACGCGACCGCGCAAGGTCTTCAGATGGGCACGGCTTTCAGGACCCAGGTGGGGCTCCAGGTCTTCCTCCAGCCACGAGGCCAGGTGGTCGATGCCCCGCAACGGGGCTTTCAAGTCGTGCGAGGCCACATAGGCGAACTGCTCCAGGTCGGTGTTCGAGCGACCGAGCTCCGCCGCCGTGGCGGCCAGCTCGTGCCTGGCCTTGACCTCGGCCCGCAGCAGCATCTGCAATTGGTCGGCCATGTGGTCGAAAGCCTGACCGAGCACGCCGATCTCATCCTGCCGGTGCAAGTCCGCCCGGCTGTCGAACTTCGCCACCGACAGTTTCTCCGCGGCCTGCGTCAGCCGCGTCAACGGGCGGCTCAACCACGTCCCGAACAGGCCACCGGCGACCGCCGCGAGAACGGTGATGACTACGCCCACCCACAACAGCTTGAACGCAAGCCGGCTCAGGGGCTCGAGCCCCTGAGCCTCGGGGACCTCCGACGCCGCCACCCAATAGCGCGCCGGGTCGCCCGGTGCGTAGCGGATACGCTGGAAGGCCAGCACCACCGGCTCTGCCGTTGTCAGCCCCGCGGCCCATTGCTGCACACCGTGCTCCCTGGCGGTGAACATCGCGGCGATCGCCGGGGCCTGGGTCGCAAGCGTGACGCCGGTATGGCGCTCCAGCCCGAAGCGAAGGGCCGGGTCCGAATGCATGAGGAGATTTCCCCGCTCGTCGATCAGCACATGGTGGTGCCGCGAAACGGGCATGATGTCCTCAAGCAAACCGCCATCGAGGTCGATCGTTACCAGGCCCAGGCGGCTGCCCTCGACGTCGATCGGTGCCGACACGCGGATCACCGACTGTACAGGCCCCTGCGACAACCCATTCGCAGACGCCGGCTCCAGGCGCGAGACGAACACCGCGCCGGGGGCCAAGTCCAGGGCCGCGCGCACATGATCACGGTCGGCCCTGTCTGCCGACACCGCGACCGCCTCGGCCGCGACATCCCCCCCGCTACGCGCTACGCGCAGCCGCACCCTGCCGGTGTCGTCCAGAACACGCATCCGCATATACACCGGTCGCTGCGCCATGGTCGCGACCAACAAGTGCTCGACATCGCTGCGTGCTTGCGCCACGCCGTTGCCCGAGCGTTCCAACGCAAGCAGGTACCGATGCAAACTCGGGGCCGCACTGTAGATGCGCGCTTCTGTAGCCGCCGCATCGATAAGCGCCGTCAGACGCTGGGAGAAGTCGCGAACCTCCGCGGCCACCCGCTCCCGCAGCAGGATGAGCACCTCCGTGCGGGCGAGGTCGAAGGCAAACACAGACACACCGATGCATCCCAGCGCTGCCAGCACTGCCGCGGAGAACGCAAACTTGAAGCGCATCGACACGCGCATTTCCAGCCTCTCCCGGTGCGGGCGGAACGCAGCCGCGCCAGGTCGCCGTGTGGTTCAATGATCGAAGTCCAGAATCAGACGCCCCTGGGAGAGTGTGGCACACACGTTCCCGGGCTTCTGGTGAACCATTAACAAACGAATTGCGTGATTTTTCACACGCAGGGAGTCACTCGTGAGAATGCAACGCGTCATCGCATGCCTTGCCTGCGCACTGCTCGCCGCCGGCTGCGCCTCCGACCCCGAGCCGGTCGGCTTGCTTCAGGACAGCTCCACCCTCAGTGGCAGCCGCTGGTTTTGGCTTGGCCGTCTCGGCGGCGGCGAGACGCTGGTCATCGCCGACCCCCAGCGATACCGATTGCACTTCGCCGGCGGCGGTCAATTGCAGGTTCAGGCGGACTGCAACCTAGGCTCCAGCCGCTGGCAGTTCGTCGACGGCCTGCTGCAAATCGACCCGGTCATGACCACCCGCCTGGGCTGCCCCGGCGACAGCCAGGGTACCGCCTTCGTGCAGGCCCTCGAGACACCACGGCGACCGTTGCTGCGCGACGGCCTGCTCGAGATGGTCGCCGACGATGGCAGCACCTTGCGCTTCGCGGCCCGCGCCGACACCCGCTGGGCCGAGTTCCGCTGCGAACGCGGCCCCCTGTCCGTGCTGTTCCAGGGCAGCGTTGCGAGGGTGGACTTCGATGGCGACCGGCTACGACTGGCCATGCAGCCCAGTGGGTCGGGCTACAGCTACGGTCAAGGCGATATCGAGCTGCGCGGAAAAGGCCGGGAGGCCATGCTCACCCGCGGCGGGCGACCGCTCAGTGGACGCTGTCAGGCGCTGTGACCCGGTGATCGCGCATGCTTGAGCGGCTGCCGAACGTCGCCGTGAGTATCTGGCGCGCCTGTGCACCCGAAGCCAGGCACCCGTAGGAGCGCACCCGAAGTGCGCGATTGGCTTGGGCACGGAACCCGGGGAGCGGCGGCGCATCGGGCAATCGCCCTGAGGGCAGGGCTCCTACAGGTGCCTGATTCAGGTATGGATGGCGTACGTCCGGGTGCCTGATTC
>CBFGWV010000057.1:0-20640 GCA_965652545.1 uncultured Candidatus Competibacteraceae bacterium
AAATGCTCGATGGAGCACAAAGGCTACGCTTTGAACGATCCGAATTCACCTCCCCTACGGTGTCGCTGGGAGACGACCGCAAGCCAGCGACCTCCGGTGGCGTAGGCGAGCCCAAAAGGGCGGTTCCGGGCCGAGAACCCATGTGGGCCGGCGATCACCGACCGGGAACACGCCACAAGTACCACGCCGCCACCGTCCGGTAAGGTCGCCACACGCTGCCGATCTCGGCCATCCGCCTGCGGTTCGGTGCGACGTCCAGCCCCTTCAAACGCCGGTACCCGTCCCGTACCCCGAAGTCGTCCGCCGGCAGCACATCCAGCCGCCCGAGCGTGTAGATCAGCAGCATCTCCACCGTCCAACGCCCCACACCGGACAAACCGATCAGGCGCTGGACCAATGCTTCATCGTCCAGCGCCAGCGCGTCCGCCCGGTTTGGTACCACGCCCGATAACACCGCCTGGGCGATGCCGCGGATCGTCACCAGCTTGCGCGCCGAAAAGCCGCAGCCGCGCAACAACGCCTCGTCCGTCTCCAGGATCTGCCGGGGCGTGGGGAAGACGCCGCCGGGGTATAACCCCAGCAGCCGGCCGAGGATGGCATCGCCCGCCTTGGCGTGCAGCTGCTGGTAGGCGATTGCACGCACCAAGGCCTCGTACGGCTCGCGTGCCGGCTTGGGCGCGTGCCGGCACGGGCCGACGGCGGCGATGTGCCGTGCCCAGTCGGCGTCCAGGCCGGCGAGAAACGCCGTCGCGTCATCGTAGGCCGTTGGTGTGTGGAGTGGATCGGTGTCGGTCACGGTGCCGTCGGCTATGGCCTGGGATTGGCGATGCTGTCCATCCCGTCACGTAAAGTCACCCCGGTTGTTGCGGCATGCATATCAGACTGTACGGCATCCGCCCAACGCGAGAATGCCCCCGCAGCACGCGCGGCTACGTCGGCATCGCTGCGGTCGGCATAGTGACGGTCGATCGCGTCGGCTGCGATCAACCCGGCCACCATGGGCACGCCGGTGCCGTCGGTGAGGTCCAACCACTCGCTCCAGCTTGGCGGCGCATCGAACCAATGCAGGTAGCCGCTGGGCGCCGTTGGCCACCAGCGTCTCGGGTATCGCAGCACCACTTTCTCGACCCGTCCCATGTCCAAGTGGGCGAGGGCGTTCCGGTGCCCCTCGGGCAGGCCCGGTGTGAAGCGCAGATGCTTGAGCACGCTCACCGGTACCGTGCAAATGCAGACGTCGGCCATCGTTCCATCGACGTCGACACCGTGCCGGTTCCAGGCGATACGGGTGACGGGGTGATTCAGGCGTATATCCAGCCCCTGGGCAGCGTCGTCGATCAATTGACGGTAGCCGCCGGGTAAGTAACGGTCACCGTTGCCGACACCCGGCTCATCCAGGGCATCCGATGACAACTGCGCCAGCGGAAGCCCAGCCTCCAGGATCAGGTGGACATCGATGGCCAGTCGCGTGGCGCGGCGTGCATCGGGCGGTAGCGTATCCAGGTAACGGGCGACGGCCTCATGCAAGGGGCACCGCCGATCCACCGAGGAGCGAAGCGCGGCGTACGCTGCGCGGATATCCGGCAGCGGCCCGTCCGCGGCGGCGGCCAGCGGGCGGGTGAAGTCGGTTTCCACCATCGTGAGCCCCAACCGATCGGCACGGTGGGCGAGGCTGTTGCCGGCAAACTGCTGAAGCCAGGCGGCGCCGACATCCACCGGTGTGCCGTCCAGTAGCAGTGTGTGTGCCCGCCCGCCCAGGCGGTTCCGTGCCTCCAGGACCCTCACGGCCACGCCGTGCGTCCGGAGTCGGGACGCCGCCGCAAGACCGGCAAACCCTGCACCGATGACCAGTACGCGCCGTGCCCCCGTGGCCAATGCATGGTCGGCTGCCTTCAGACCGCTGTCCCAGGCGCCGTGTGTCATGCAAGGGGCCGCCGTGCTTGTCGCTTCCCCGGCCAGTACCAAGCGCCCGGCGATCGGCTGGCCCAGCGCGGCCCGATGCGCCAGGCGTCCGCCGGGCCGCAGCACGCTGTAGGCACCGCGGCTATACGGGTCGCTATACCAGCGGGTGACATGCCAGGCGCTGGGGATCCGCAGGTTCATGTATCGGCCGAACGGTTGATCTGGGTACCTGACGATAGCGCAACAGGTGAATCCGATCATTGTCGCGGCTTTCTTCACAGCCTTGCACGACGCTGTCGGCAAACCACGACGACGCACGTCCTTGGGGTGACTGCCGGCCACTTCCGGTTTCGGTGGGTACAGACAAGGGACGGATGCACTGATGCGAGGATTCAAACTGATCGCCATGCTCGCCACGCTGATGGCCAGCATGACCGGTAAAGCGGAAACGCCGGGCTGGCTGGGTGATGCCATGGCCATCGAGCCCGGCGACAGCGGGTACGCGCCGGCCGGCGGTATCGATTACTACTACGAGGTCTACGGCCAGGGCGAGCCGCTATTGCTGTTGCACGGCGGCCTGGGGCTGGGGCGGATGTTCGGTCCGGTGCTGGAGCGGCTGGCCCAGACACGTCAGGTGATCGTGGTCGACCTGCAAGGGCACGGCCGTACGGCGGACGGGGAGCGGCCGATCCGCCTGGAGTCGATGGGCGACGATATGGCGGCGGTCGTTCATCACCTGGGTCATGCCGAGGTCGATGTCATGGGCTACTCCTTCGGTGCCGGTGTCGCCTTGCGCATGGCCGCGCAGCAGCCGACGAGTGTGCGCAAGCTGGTGTTGGTGTCCGCGCCGTTCGCACGCGAGGGCTGGTACCCCGAGATTATCGAAAGCATGGTCCAGCTCAATGGCCAGGCCGCGCCGCACATGGTGGAAACGCCGATGTACCAGTCCTACGCCGCCGTCGCGCCGCGACCGGAGGACTTCCCGCGGTTGCTGGACAAAATGGGCGAGATGATGCGTATCGACTACGACTGGTCGGTGGACGTGGCCGCGCTCAATATGCCGGTGATGCTGGTCTACGGCGACGGCGATATGGTCCGCCCCGAGCACATCGTGCGGTTCTATCAATTGCTTGGCGGCGGCTTGAAGGACGCCGGCTGGCAGCGTGAGCACATGCCCGTCAACCGGCTGGCCATTCTGCCGAATCTCACCCACTACGAGATCGGTGCCGCCCCGGCCCTGGCCGAGACGGTATTGCCCTTCCTGGCAGGGTCATGATGCCACCAGGCGCTTGTCGGCTTACTCGATGGGATCGCGATGCGGCGTGACGTAGCGCCCGATGGGCATCTCGCCGCGGAAGATGAGGCCCGGTTGTGCAGGTACTTGTCGCCGAGTCTGCGCGATAGCGCGGGCTCGGCATCCGGGAGCACGGTCGGCAAAGCGGAACAGCCCGCAGTGGTTGAGCGGCCGCCTGCGGGTACGCGCAGAGCATCATGGCAGGACGGCCCGCAGGTAGTTGACCGGGGCATGGTCGGCCAGATCGCGCACCACCACCGAGCCGATCTTCCACGCATGCTCGATCAGATAGCTCGAGCGTGCCCGCAACCGGTCACGGGTGATCAACGCCTCGCTGGGGTCCGGGTGCACCGTGCCGTCGCGGTCGATATACGTTGCCGGTGCGAAATGGGTGTAGCCGCCGATCGGGGGCGGCAGTTCGGTGACCACATCGCAACAATTGACGAGGCGGATGCGGTGCAGGTCGGACAAGGTGGCGATGAAGGCGCCGTCACCCACACGCGGACAGCCGAGGGTGACCAGTTGCGCCGGTCGCAGCACAGAGGCGGTCAACACCGCGAGCGCACCGCCGAGGCTGTGACCGGTGAGCGTGACCGCCTCCGACCCGATGCGGTTGTCTGCCAGCCAGGCGGCGATGGCCGGCCGCACGGCGCGGGCGGCCCGGGCGAAGCCGGCATGCACGTTGCCGTCGGCTTCCGGCCACGGCACGGTGTTGGCCTCGATATCCACCGCCAGGTCGGCTAAGCGGTCGGGCTGTGTGCCACGAAAGGCAATGATGGCCATGCCGTCGGCCGGGCGTAGCGCGGCGAATGCCCGCGGCCCCGCTGGCGGATCACCCAGCCCCTGCGGCGGATCGAAACCGACCCGCGCCAGCGCGTCGCTCAGGCGCGCCATCTGCGCCGGTGCCGTCTCCCAGCGGACGTACGCCAGGCGCGCGGCCTCTACGGCCAGGGTCAGGGCCGGATAGTCGTTGCCGGTCTGTAATACGGTTTCGCCCCGCTCCGGCTGGAGCAGGGCGGTTCGGCTGGCATCGTAGGCAATCATCGGCATCGCCCCTCCCTGTACGCGGTTGCCGTGCGTATTCACTATAGACGGCCGCTACTTGCAACGGCGTGAGCATTCGGGATAAGGATGCCGGGCTTACCAAACATGCTCACGCAAAGGACGTTTTGCCCATGATCCGTCACATCGTGCTGTTCAGCGCCCGCGAGTCCAAGGACGTGCCGACCATCGTCGCAACGTTGTCCACGTTGGCCGATATCCCTCAGGCGCGCGTGCTGGAGGTCAGCGAAAACACCCGTCGCGATCAACTGGCAAATGACTTCGATGTGGTGTTGTACGGCGAATTCGACGATGCCCAGGCGCTGGCGGCGTACAAGGCTGACGCGCGCTACCAGGCGGCCATCGAGGTGGTACGGCCGCTGCGCGAGCAGCGCGTGGCCGTGGATGTCGAGGCCGCCATTCGATGATCGACGCCCTGGCGGTGGCCGGTTACCGGTCGGTGCGGGATCTGGTCATCCCGGTCGGTCCGCTGACGGTCATTACCGGGGCCAACGGCAGCGGCAAGTCGAATCTCTACCGGGCGTTGCGCCTGTTGGCCGAGACGGCCGGTGGGCAGGTGAGCGCCAGCCTGGCGCGCGAGGGCGGGCTGGCCTCCGTGCTGTGGGCGGGGCCGGAGGGTTTCTCCCGCGGCATGCGTCGCGGCGAGGCGCCGGTGCAAGGCGGCCCGCGCCAGGGGCCGGTGCGGCTGTGCCTGGGGTTTGCCGGCGAGGGCATGGGTTATGCGGTGGATTTTGGTTTGCCGACGCCCTCGCAGTCGTTGTTCACCCTCGATCCGCAGATCAAGCGCGAGTGCCTGTGGTCGGGGCCGGTCTACCGGCCCGCGACCGTGCAAGTGGACCGTAACGGACCCTTGGTGCGCAGCCGCGGCAAGCGTGGGGCCTGGCAGGTCATCGCCAAGCACCTTGCTGCGCAGGACAGCATGCTGACCGAGGTCGCCGACCCGGCGACCGCGCCTGAGGTGCTGGCTTTGCGCGATCGCATCCGCTCCTGGCGGTTCTACGATCAATTCCGCGCCGATGCCGCGGCCCCAGCGCGGCGCAGCCAGATCGGCACCCGCACCCCTGCGCTCAGCCACGATGGCGGGGACTTGGCCGCGGCCTGGCAGACCATCTGCGAGGTGGGCGAGGTCCAGTTACTGCAGGCGGCGGTGGAGGACGCCTTTCCCGGTGCAGCGGTCGAGGTGCGCGCCGTCGATGGGCGGTTCAGCCTGTTGTTCCACCAGGAGGGACTGCTGCGTCCGTTGGCGCAGGCCGAGCTGTCCGACGGCACGCTGCGCTACCTGTTGTGGATCGCCGCGCTGCTCTCGCCGCGGCCACCGGCCCTGATGGTGCTGAACGAACCGGAAACCAGCCTGCATCCGGACCTGCTGCCGGCCCTCGGCCGTCTCATCGCCCAGGCCGCCACCCGCGCCCAGGTCTGGGTGATCTCCCACGCCCCGCGTCTGGTGGCGGCGCTGGAGCGCGACCCGTCATGCCAGTCCATCGTGCTGGAGAAGACCTTGGGTGAAACTGACGTGCCCGGCATCCGCGAACTCGACCGGCCGCCATGGCAGTGGCCGGGGCGGTAGCAAGACGCGAACTATGTAGGATGGGTTGAGCGAAGCGATACCCATCAGTCCAACGTCGATTCCGGCATCAAACCCATGCCAACGATGGGTATCGCTTCGCTCAGCCCATCCAACATTGGCAAGGTGCCCGGTTCAGTCCGGGTCGTCGGTGTATGCGGGCAGGCCCGGGCCCAGGCTGGCCATCCAGGGCAGGCGTGACGCGGTCCAGATGTGGTGGGTGGGCGGCAGCATCTGCGGTTGATCCAGCGTACCTATGGTGATGTCGATGGTGTCGATGCGCTCGCCTTCGTTGAAGGTCAGCGGCGAGCCGCAATCGGGGCAGAAGGTACGCACCGCGTCGCCGGGGGTGAGGTAACGCCGCGGCGGCGCCGACAACCACGTCAAATGGCTGGTCGGCACCGTGAACCAGGCCTGCACCGGCGCCCCGCTGGCGCGTCGGCACAGCGTGCAATGGCAGTACCCCGCATCCGCCGGCCCCGGTAGCACGCGGTAACGGACCTTGGCGCACAGGCAGCCGCCTTCCAGGGGAAACGGGATCCGGCTCATGGGCGTACCCTTATGCCCCTTCGAACCCGGTGAGCACGTTCACCGCGTTCACGCCGATGGCCTCCACCGCATAGCCACCTTCCATGACGAACAAGGTGGGCAGGCCGAGCTTGGCGATGGTCGCACCGATGACCGGGTAGTCGTCGCAGTCCAGCTTGAAGCGCGAGATCGGGTCGCCCTTGTAGGTGTCCACGCCCAGCGAGACCACCAGTGCCTGGGCGCCAAAGCCGCGGATACGCGCGCAGGCGTCCTCCAGCGCCGCCAGCCAGGGTGCGAAGCCGGTGCCCCAGGGCAGGGGGTAGTTCTGATTGAAGCCGTTGCCGGCACCCTCGCCGGTTTCGTCGGCATAGCCGAGAAAGTACGGGAATTCCTGCCGCGGGTCGCCGTGGATGGAGGTGAAGAACACATCATCGCGGCCATAGAAAATGGTCTGCGTGCCATTGCCGTGGTGGTAGTCCACATCCAGCACCGCGACCTTCGCCAGCCCCCGGTCGCGCAGCGCCTGGGCGGCGATGGCGGCGTTGTTCAGAAAGCAGTATCCGCCGTAGTAGTCGCCCGCGGCATGATGGCCCGGCGGTCGGCACAGGCCGAAGACCACTCGCTCGCCGGCATCCAAGTGGTCCACGCCGGTGAGCGCGACGTCGGCCGAGGCGGTGGCCGCACGCCAGGTGCCGGCGGTGATGGGGCTGCCGGCATCGAAGGAGAAATACGACAGCTTGCCGTCGATGACCTCGGGCTCGCGGTTCTGCATACCGCGCACCGCCCAGTTCAGCGGCAGGGCGTCGTAGGCGCCGTGCTCGGCCACCCAGGCGTCCCAGGCGGTTTCCAAAAAGGTGAGGAAGTTGTCCGCATGCACCCGCGCCAGCGGCTCGCGCCCGTGGGCGGTGGGCGCCAGAATCTCGCCCAGGCCCACGGCCTTGACCCGATCCAGCACCATGTCGGCACGCTGCGGGCGCTCGTGGCAGGGTACGAGCTTTCCGTCGTTGAGTTCGGCCTTGCCGTCTTGCAGGCGGTGGTCTTCGGAGTAAATGGTTTTCACGTTCGGTCCTTGGAGAGAACGCCCCCCGCAGCTGGCGGCGGGGGGCGGGGCAGGTCATTTCTTCAAGCGTGTCCACACCCGGTCGCGCAGCTCGCGTGAGGCGGGTGAGCAGTTTTCCTCCGGCCGCAGGCGGTCGGTGTACTCGGCCGGCATGTTCACCGCCGGGTCATCCTTCAGGCTGGCGTCGAGATACGCATCCGAGCCGTTCACAGCGTTCATGTAGCCGGTGAAGTTGCTGGCCACGGCGATGTTCTCCGGGTCCATCATCCAATTGATGAAGGTCTTGGCGTTGTCGATATTCGGCGCCCCTTTGGGTACGACGAAATTGTCCGACCAAAAACTAATGCCTTCCTCCGGGTACATGTAGGTGGCGGTGGGGAGCTTCTCGCGGGTGCGGTGCGAGGCACCGTTCCACTGCATGTGCATGATGACCTCGCCGGCGATCATGCGATCGATGGTGCCGTCGGACTGGTACATGGCCAAGTGCGGCTTCTGTGCCTCCAGCAGCTCCAGGATGGCCTTGGCCTCTTCGGCGTCCTCGGTGCATTTGTCGAAGCCCAGGTAATACGTGGCAGCGTTCCACATTTCGACCTGGTCGTTGAGCGCGGCGATCTGCCCTTGCAGGACCTCGGGCGGTTTGAAGAACACCTCCCAGGTCTGTGGCAACTCGCCCTCGGGGATACGGGCGGCGTCGTAGGTCACACCGGTGGTACCCCACATGTAGGGGGCGGAGTATTCACGGTCGGGGTCGAAGGGGACGTTGTTGTGCGGGGCGCCGATATTGGCGAAGTTCTCCATCTGACCGGCGTCGATTTTCTCCGCCAGACCGTCCTGGATCATGATCCGCACCATGTAGTCGGAGGGCACGACCACATCGTAGCCGGCCGCCCCGGCCTGAAGCTTGGCCAGCATGGTTTCGTTGGAGTCGAACACATCCAGCGTCACCTTGATGCCCGTGTCGGCTTCGAACTTCTTCAACAAGTCCGGTGGAAAGTAATTGGACCAGTTGTACAGGAACAGCTCGTTGGCCTGGGCCGGGGCGGACAGGGCGACCGCCAGGGCCGCACCGGTTAGCAGATGTTTCATCGTTCGTCCTCCGCTTCTTGTCTACGATTGATTTCCGCGCATCCGGCCCACCAGGAACGAGGCGGAGACGAAAACGATGGAAATCACCAGCATCAGCGACGACACGGCGTTCACTTCCGGTGTGATGCCGATCCGTATCATGCCGAAGATGTAGATGGGCAACGTGGTGGCGCCCGCACCGGCCACGAAATAGGTAATGACGAAGTCATCCAGCGAGATGATGAACGCCAGCATCGCGCCTGAGAGAATCCCCGGCCACAGCAGCGGCAGGGTGACGCGGCGAAACGCCTGCAATGGCGTGGCGTACAGGTCCGCCGCCGCCTCCACGAGATTGCGGTCCATCCCCTCCAGGCGGGCACGGATGGGCAGGTAGGCGAACGGAATGCAGAACACTGTATGCGCCAGGATCACGGTCATCAGCCCCAGACGCAGACCCACCAGAACGAAGAACAGCAGCGTGGCCACGGCGGTGACGATCTCCGGGACGACCAGCGGCAGGGTGATCAACCCGGCCACCGCGTTCTGCCCTCGAAAGCGGTACCGCGCCATGCCCAGAGCGGCCAGCGTCGCCATGAACGTGGCGGCCAGCATGGCGCAGGTAGCGACGATCAGCGAGTTGTAAGCTGCCCGCATGATGTTGTCGTTGCCCAGCACCACCCCGTACCACTGCATGCTGAAGCCCGTCCACAGCGTGGCTTGGCGGTTCTCGTTGAACGACAACACCACCAGAATGACGATGGGCAGGTACAGGTAGGCGAAGAACAGGGCGGCGGTCGCCCGCACCCCGGTAAAGCGCCACAGGCGGTTGACGGCCATCAGCCACCTCCCGGTGCGCGTTTGTAGCGCATGAGGTAGGCAGTCATCGCCAGCAGCACCATGGCCAGCAGCACAAAGGCCAGGGCCGCGCCAAACGGCCAGTTGCGCGCGGACCCGAACTGCGCCTGGATGAGGTTGCCGATCATCAGCGACTTGCCACCGCCGAGCAGCTCCGGGGTCACGTACGCGCCAAGGCAGGGTATGAACACCAGGATGGACCCGGCGGCAATGCCCGGCAGTGCCAGCGGGATAATGATGCGGGTCAGTGCCCGGCGCCGGTCGGCGCCCAGATCGTAGGCGGCTTCCACCAGGCGCAGGTCGATCTTCTCCAGGCTGGCGTAGATCGGCAGCACCATGAACGGCAGGAAGGAGTAGGTCAGCCCGATGCCCACGGCCACGGGTGTGTACAACACATCCAGCGTGCCCGATGCCAGCCCCAGGTCGTTGAGCCAGTCATTGGCCAGCCCACCATTGCGCAGCAGCAGTATCCACGCATAGTTGCGTACCAGCAGGTTGGTCCAGAACGGTATGGTGACCAGGAAGATCAACAGGTTGCGGTACTTCGGCGGGCTCAGCGCCATGTACAGCGCGGTAGGGAAGCCCACCAGCAGCGCAAGCACCGTGGTGATGGCCGACAAGGTGAACGAGCGCAGGAAGATCTGCAGGTAATCGGTGTTCAGCAGCAGGCTGTCGTCCAGGTCGCGCTCGAACAGAAACTGAAAATACGCCTCCAGGCTGTGGCTGCCCCAGACGACGCCACCATTGAGCCCCCGCTCCAGCACCGACACGTAGGCCATCAGCACCAGCGGCAGCAGCATGAAGAACCCGATGAACACCACCGCCGGTGCGATCAGGGGCGCACGGGTGCGCAGTGCCGATGGGCCGGCCATCGTCAGTCCGCCAGCACGCGCAGGGCCTCGGGTGGCATGTGCACCTTGACCGCTGCTCCGGCGTCCAGATGGGCGGGGCGGCCGGCGGTGTTCTGCAGGCGAATCTGCACTGCCGGGCCCGCCGCCAATCGCACGAAGCCGATGGTGTCTGTGCCCAGATAAACGATCTGGTCCAATGTGCCCGGCAGGCCGTCGTCGGCCAGGGTCAGACGCTCGGGTCGCACGGCCAGGGTTACGACGGTGCCTTCGGCGTGCATGCCGGCCAGGGCGACCTCGTGCCCTTCGGCGATGCGGTAGCGCCCGCCACCGAGCGCCGTGGCCTGGATGAAGTTGGTCTCGCCGATGAAGTCCGCGACGAAACGCCGCTCCGGCCGCTCGTAGATCGCCTCAGGGCTGCCGACTTGCAGCACATGCCCGTCGCTCATCACTGCGATGCGGTCGGACATGGTCAGAGCTTCTTCCTGGTCATGGGTGACGAAGATGAACGTGATGCCGGTTTCCGACTGCAGGCGCTTGAGCTCCAGTTGCATACCCCTGCGCAGTTTCAGGTCCAGTGCCGACAGCGGCTCGTCCAGCAGCAGAACCTGGGGCTCCGAGGCCAATGCACGGGCCAGGGCGACCCGCTGCTGCTGGCCACCCGAGAGCTGGGCCGGCATCCGGTTGGCGAAGTCCTCCAGCCGCACCAGGGCGAGCATCTGCGCCACGCGGGCGGTGACGACGGCGACATCCTGGCGGCGCATTTCCAGGCCGAAGGCGATGTTCTGCGCCACGCTCATGTGCGGGAACAGCGCATAGCTCTGGAACACGGTGTTTACCGGACGGCGGAACGGCGGCAGGTGCGACATGGGCTGGCCGCGCAGCAGCACCTCGCCGCTGCTGGGCTGTTCGAAGCCGGCGATCAGGCGCAGCAAGGTGGTCTTGCCGCAGCCCGAGGGGCCGAGAAGCGTAAAGAATTCGTTCTCGGCGATGGTCAAATCCACACCGGCCAGGGCGGTGACCTTATCGGCCCCCTGCCCGAAAACCTTGGAGACCCCGCGTATCTCCAGGGCGGCGGCCGGCGGCACGGCCTAGCGTCCCCGTCCGTCCAGGCTCGCAATCCGTGCGTAGAGGTCGGGGCGCCGATCGCGGTATACGCCCCAGGCGGTGCGTGCCTCGGCCAGGGCGTCCAGATCGAAGCTGTGCAGGATGATCGATTCGCTGGAGCGGTCGGCCTCGGCGACTTTGGCACCGGTGTGATCGGCGATGAACGACGAGCCGTAGAAGGTCAACGTGCAGGCATCGCCTTGCTCTACCCCGATACGGTTGGAGGCCACCAGCGGCATGACGTTGGCGCCGGCATGGCCTTGCATCACCCGCTGCCAGTGCCCGCTGGAGTCCAGGTCCGGCTCGAAGGGCTCGGAGCCGATGGCGGTGGGGTAGAAGAGGATCTCCGCCCCCATCAGCGCCATGCAGCGGGCGGTTTCGGGAAACCACTGGTCCCAGCAGATGCCCACACCCAGGGTGCCGAAGCGGGTATGCCAAACCTTGAACCCGGTGTCCCCGGGCGAGAAGTAAAACTTCTCCTGATACCCGGGACCGTCGGGGATGTGCGATTTGCGGTAGACCCCCAGCACCGAGCCGTCCGCGTCCACCATCGCCATGGAATTGAAATACGCCGGCCCGGCCTTCTCGAAAAAGCTCACCGGCAGCGCGACGTTCAACTCGGCGGCCAGGCGGCTGAAACGCTCGATGGTGGGGTGACCTTCCACCGGCTTGGCCAGGCTGAAATGCCCCACCAACTGGTCCTTGCAGAAGTAGGGCGCCTCGAACAACTCCTGTATCAGCACGATGTTCGCGCCACGGGCGGCCGCCTCACGGACCAGCCGCTCGGCACGCGCCACATTCTCATCGATGTTCCAGTCGCAGGCCATTTGCGTGGCCGCCACGGTTACCTTGCGCATTGCATCTCCATCATGCGGTGTCGTTCACAAGTGTAGCCAACGGAAGCGTATGTTCTTCCTTTGGTTCAAAGCTGGATCCACGTGGTCTTCAACTCGGTGTACTTCTCCAGCGCGTGCAGACTCTTGTCGCGGCCCATGCCCGACTGCTTGTAGCCGCCGAACGGGACGGTAATGTCGCTGCCCTCGTAGTTGTTCACCCAGACGGTGCCGGCCCGCAGCCGCTTGGCGGTCAGGTGGGCCTTGGACAGGTCGCGCGTCCAGACGGCCGCGCCCAGGCCGTAGGGCGTGTCGTTGGCGATGCGGATGGCCGTCTCCAAGTCCGGCACCGGCAACACCGACAACACCGGTCCGAAGATCTCCTCGCGGGCGATGGTCATCTCGTTGCGCACTTGGTCGAACACCGTCGGTGCGACGAACAGACCGCCGGTTTCGGCAAGGGCGGCGTCGCCGCCGGCGCGCACCAGGGCGCCTTCGGCCCGGCCACTGGCGATCAGGTCCATCACCCGGTCGAACTGTATGCGATCAACGATGGCGCCCATGCTGGTGGCCGGGTCCATCGGGTCCCCCGGTTGCATGCTGCGCGCGACGTTGAGGATGTGCTCGACCATCGGCTCGTGAATGGACGATTCCACCAGCAGACGTGAGGCGGCACTGCACATCTCGCCTTGGTTGAAGAAAATGTTGAAGGCTGCCTCGCGGGCAGCGGTCTCCAGGTCCGGGCAGTCGGCCAGGACGATGTTCGGCGACTTGCCGCCGAGCTCCAGCGACACGCGCTTGAGGTTGCTGTTGGCGGCCGCGGCCATGATGCGTTTGCCGGTGGCCGTGGAGCCGGTGAACGCCACGGCGTCGACGTCCATGTGCTCGGCCAGTGCGGCGCCGGCAGTGTGGCCAAAGCCCGGTACCACCTGCAGCACGCCCTCGGGCAGGCCCGCCTCCATGGCCAGTTCGGCGATGCGAATGGCGGTCAGCGGGGATTTTTCCGACGGCTTGAGGATCAGGCTGTTGCCGGTGGCCAGCGCCGGCCCGAGCTTCCAACTCGCCATCATCAGCGGGAAATTCCACGGCACGATGGCGGCGACGACGCCCAGCGGCTCGCGGGTGATCATCGCCAGAACGTTCTCGGCCGTGGGGGCGATCTCGTCATAGTGTTTGTCGATGGCTTCGGCATACCACTGGATGGCACGGGCGGAGGCGGGAATGTCCAGCCCCATGCTGTCGCGTATGGGCTTGCCCATGTCCAGGGTTTCCAACGCCGCCAGCTCTACTCGATGGGCCATGATGGCCTCGGCGAATTTCAGCAGGACGGCCTTGCGCCGCGCCGGTGCCTGGCGCGCCCAGCGCCCGTCCTCGAAGGCTGCACGGGCGTGTTTGACCGCCAGATCGACGTCGGCCTGTCCGCAGGCGGCGATGCTCGCCAGGCTGCGGCCATTGGCCGGGTTGATGCAGTCGAAGGTCTCGCCGCTGAGCGCATCCGCATAACGGCCGCCGATGAAGGCCTGCCCGCATGGGCGCAGGGTGGCGGCAAAATCGGTCCATTCCGCGTGGGTCTTGGGTGAGGCCATTGGAAGCTCCCGGTTGATGGAGGACGTCGTGCGGGCATTCTCGGGGGCGCCGAGGTCGTCGGCAAGGCGATTGGGGATCCCTATGTGTCGCTTTACGGGCTGAATGCTGCCAGCCGTCCGACGTATGGTGCACTGACAGCGATGACGATAGCCTGTCGGGTCGTAAAGACTACGTTTAACAACGAGAACAACACGGGACTGGCGCATGAGTGGACGGACATTGACCGGGCCGATTGGTGCCTTGGCGCTGCTGGCGACCGCCTCCGCGTCCGGTCAGTCATGGGATACGGTGCCTTCGGTCAGTAGCGCATTGCCGGCGATGCCGGCGCACGAGCTCACCGTCGCCACCTGGGGCGGGGACTACCAGGCCTCGCAGCGGCGGGTGTTCTTCGACACCTGGGAGGCCAGAACCGGCAAATCGATCAACGATGTGGCCTTCGACGGCACCTGGCGGTCCGCCAAGTCGAATCTCCAATCCGGCGCCACCTGGGACGTCTTGGACATGGAGCTGGCCGATGTGAAGCGGGCCTGTGAGCGTGGCGTCATCCGCGCCATTGACTGGGAGCGCATTGCGGCTCGCGACGATCTCGTGCCCCAGGCGAGGGAAGTCTGTGGTGTCGGTAACGTCATCTGGTCGTATGTGCTGGCCTACGATTCCAGCCGCGTTCAGCGCAAGCCGGCCGGGTGGGCGGACTTGTGGAATTTCGACGGGTTTGCCGGCAAACGCGCCGTGCGCAAGACCGCGCAGTGGAATCTCGAAGCCGCGTTGATCGCCGACGGCGTGGCCCCGGAAGAGGTCTACACCGCGCTCAACACGCGCCAGGGCGTGGAGCGGGCCTTCGCCAAGCTGGAGCAGCTCAAGCCGCATGTCATCTGGTGGCGTGCCGGCGCCGAGCCGATCGACCTCATCGCCGCGGGCGACGCCGTGCTGGCCACCGCCTACAACGGCCGCGTGACCGGTGCCCAGCAAGCCGGCGTGACGATCGACCTCATTTGGGCCGAGGCCTTGTATACCGTCGACTACTGGGTCATCGCGGCAAACAGCAACAACCTCGATGATGCCTACAGTCTCATCGACTGGGCCAGTACCGCGGAGATCATGGCCTACCTGCCTGCCGAGGTGGCGTACGGCCCCACCAGCCGCCGCGCGTTGGATCTGGTGCGCCCCGACCTGATCGAGCTCCTCCCATCCACGCCCGAGCGCTTGTCCGTGGGCTTGCAGTCGAACGCGGATTTCTGGAACGACCAGGGGCCGGCGCTGGAGAATCTTTTTCGGTTGTGGGTGGAGGAGTGAGGTTTTAAGTTTTAAGTGTTCGGTGTTCGGTGTTCGGTTCGGCACAGGCGGCGCATGCCCGGTCATCGATATGTAAACCGAAAACCGAACACCGAAAACTTAACCCCGCTTCCCCAACACCCTCTCCACCGTCTCGACGATCGCCTGCGTTTGCGCATCGATCTCCAGGTTCACCGAATCACCGGTCCGGGCGGTGCCGAAGGTCGTCACCCGCAGGGTTTCGGGAATGAGAAAGACGGTGAACCCTTGGTCATCCACCTCGCCCAGGGTGAGGCTGCAGCCGTTGAGCGCCACATAACCTTTGGGCATGAGAAAGCGCTTCCAGCGAGGGTCGGCACGAAAGCGGATGACACAGTTGTTGTCCGGACGCTCGATGGTCTCGATCACGACCTGATCGTGGACATGGCCCGATAGTGGATGCCCGCCGATCTCATCGCCAAAGCGTGCCGCCCGCTCCACATTCACCGCCTGGCCTTCGTGCAGTTGGCCGAGATTGGTGACGCGAAGGGTTTCCATCATGGCATCGAACGCGACGCCATCGTCGCCCAGTCCAGTGACCGTCAGGCAACAGCCGTTGACCGCCACACTGGCGCCGATGGCCAGGCCCTCGCGCAGCGTCGTGGGGATGTCCAACTCGAGCGTATGCAGGTTGGCGTGGCGGACGATGCGCCGCACGGGCACGGCGGCCTGGACGATACCGGTGAACATGGACGCTCCTGAGGTTGAACTTGGCGCACAGTGTAGCGAGTACGGCGGCGTCGTTGGCACGACCTGTTAGGCTTGCCGGGTGTTTCGGGTTCTGCACAGGAGCGGTTTCATGAGCGTATCGCCATCCACCGACAGTGTCAGCCGGGTCACGGCCGCGCTGGCCGGCTTTCGCCTCGACTGTCCCATCACCACCTTCCCCGCAGGCACGCGCACGGCTGTGGAGGCGGCTACGGCGCTGGGTTGCTCGGTGGCCGAAATCGTCAAGTCGCTGGTGTTCCGCGGTGCGGACGATGCGCCGGTGCTGGTGCTCGCCAGCGGTATCAACCGGGTCGATGAGGACCAGGTGGCCGATGCCCTTGGAACGCGCCTGGGCAAGGCCGATGCGGCATTCGTGCGCCGTCACACAGGGTTTGTCATCGGCGGTGTCGCGCCCATCGGCCACTTGAGCCCGCTGACGCCGGTCATCGACGAGGATTTGCTGCGCTATCCGCAAGTCTGGGCGGCGGCCGGGTCGCCGCATACCGTGTTCGCCATCGCCCCGGCCGACCTGGTAAGGGTCACCGGCGGCCGGGTGATGACGGTCCGTCAGCGTTGAGCCGACGGTGTCGTCAGCTGGTTACTCGCTGACGATTTCCAGCAGCTCGACCTCGAACACCAGGGCGTTGTTGGGGCCGATCTGGTTGCCCGCGCCGCGCTCGCCATAGGCCAGCTCCGGGGGAATGACGAAGCGGTACTTACTGCCCACAGGCATCAGTTGCAGTCCTTCGGTCCAGCCGGGGATCACCCCGCTCAGCGGGAAGGTCGCCGGCTCGCCGCGATCGTACGAGCTGTCGAACTGGGTGCCGTCGATCAACGTACCGCGGTAGTCGACCTTGACCTTGTCGCCGTCGGTGGGCTTGGGGCCGTCGCCTTCTTCCAGCACTTCGTACTGGAGGCCGGACTCAGTCACTTCGACGCCCTCACGGGCTTTGTTCGCCTCCAGGTATTTTTGGCTGGCTTCCATGTTGGCATTGGCCACGGCACCGGCTTCCGCCTGGGCCTCGGCTTGGCGCTTCTCGAAGTAGGCCTTCTTCACCGCCTCGGCGTCTTCGTCGGTGAGCGCCAGGTCCTTGCCCTCCAGCACATCGGTCACCGCGCGGGTGAGGGCGTCGATATCGACCTCCATGTCCAGGCCCTGGATCGAGCGACCCACATCCATGCCGATCACATAGGAGAGTTTTTCGGTGTCCGTTTCCAGTTCCTGCGCGTGGACCGCGGTGAACGTCAGGCCGGCCAGGACTACGGCGGGAGCCGCGAACAGGCGAGGGAATCGCATCATCAGGTTTCCTTGACTATGGGTTGAACAATGAATCGGGTAATGGGTGCAGGTCCTCGTCGGACCGGCCCTAATCCTCGGTGGGCGGAACGACCCGCAGGGCCTCGTCCACCGTGGTCAATCCCTGGGCCACCAGGGCCGCGGCGCTCAGACGCAACGGGCGCATACCATCACGCACAGCTTGCCGACGCAAGCCGTCCGTGTCGGGCGCGGCTCCCATCAGGGACCGCACGCCGCCGGTGACGTTCAGCATCTCGAAAATGGCGATCCGCCCCAAATAACCGGTCTTGCGGCATTCGTCGCAGCCGGCCCCGCGCATCACGCGGGCCGGCTCGTCCATGGCCCAGGGGTGGGTCAGGCTCTCCCAGTGCGGGGCGCTGAGGTCACCCTCGGTCTTGCAATGCGGGCAGATGGTGCGGACCAGCCGCTGCGCGACCACGCCGACCAGGGTGCTCTGGATGAGGTAATGCGCCACGCCGATGTCGGCCAGGCGGGAGATTGCGCTGGGCGCATCGTTGGTATGCAGGGTGGAGAACACCAGATGCCCGGTCAGCGAGGCCTGGATGGCCATCTGGGCGGTTTCCAGGTCGCGGATCTCACCGACCATGATGATGTCGGGATCCTGGCGCATGAGGGTGCGGATACCCTGCGCGAAGTTCAGGCCGATACTGGGCTGCACCTGCATCTGATTGAGCTCGGGCATGACCATTTCGATGGGGTCTTCGACTGTGCAGACGTTGATCTCCGGCCGTGCCAGGGCACGCAGAGTCGAGTACAAGGTGGTGGTCTTGCCCGAGCCGGTGGGGCCGGTCACCAGCACGATGCCGTGCGAGCGCTCGACCATGGTGCGCCAACGGGATGATTCGTCCGACGAAAAACCCAGCTCCTGGTACGGCTTGACCACGACCTCCGGGTCGAAGATGCGCATGACGCATTTCTCGCCGAACGCAGTGGCCATGGTCGATAAGCGCAGCTCCACCTCGCGTCCGCCAGGGCTGCGGGTCTTGATGCGGCCGTCCTGGGGGCGGCGTTTTTCGGCCACATCCATGCGCCCGAGGATCTTGATGCGGCTGGTTACCGCGGCCATGACCGGCGGCGGCATTTCGTACACGCTGTTCAACAGCCCGTCGATACGAAAGCGCACATGGCCTCGGTCGCGGCGAGGCTCCAGATGGATATCGCTGGCGCGCTGCTCGAAGGCGTATTGCAGCAGCCAATCGACGATCTGCACCACCGGCTGGTCGTCCGCTGCGAGCTCGCCCGTCTTGCCCAACTCGAGCAACTGCTCGAAGTTCAACACCCCGCCGCCGCCGGTTTGACCGGCCTCGCCGGCTTGGCGCACCGATTGGGAGACGCCGTGGAATTCCATCAGATAGCGACGGATCTCCATGGGGTTGGCGACGACCCGGCGGATATCCTTGCGCATCAAGTGGCGCAGATCGTCCATCCAATCGCTCAGGAACGGCTCTGCCGTGGCGAAGGTGACCGTATCGTGATCCACAGCCAACGGCAGGATGCGATGGCGCACCGCGTAGCTGCGGGACACCAGACCGCCGACGGAGGAGACGTTGATCTTCAGCGGGTCGATGCGTACATAGGGCAGCCCGGCTTTGCGAGCCATCCATGCGGTGAGCGATTCGAGCGACAGCGGCGGATTGGGCGCCAGGCGGCTGACCAGTTTCTGGTTCGCGATGACGACCAGGGGGTGGGTTTCGGTGTCGCTTGTCCAGCGCCCGGTGTCGGATACTTTAGAGGCGTCCGCAGTATCGATGATGCCGTCGGCGACCAGCCAGGCCAGCAGGGTTTTGAGTTTCACCGGGCCCGTGCGCTCGCCGGGCAGAGCGGCGATGGATCTATCCATGGTCAACAAGTGGGGCGGCTGGCAGCAAAGGGTCGCAGTATAGCAGCCGGCCCAGTCGGGCGAGGGTACGGGTGCGCGGCCTCAGGCGAGTGCGGCCACCTGATCGCGGGTATAGAAGCGCCCGTCGCGGATGAAGCCGGAGATCACCTCTTCGATCAGCCGGCAGGCACGGCCGCAGGCGCTGCGTTCGGCGATGAGGTCGGCCGGAAGGCCATCGAGGACGTGGATCGGCGCAGGCAAGCCGTTGGCGAAGGCCGAGCGGTACACCGCTCCGGTGCGCTTGTCCAGGAAACCGGGCGCGAAACCCAGCCCGCGACATTCGGCGCTGACGCCGCCCGTGCCCGCGAACGTACGGTTCTCCGCTACCAGCGTCGCCCGACTCAATGCGTGGCCCATGGATTACCCCGTGCCATTGCCGTAACCGGCGTTGAAAAGACGGCCGAAGTGTAGCGAGACATGTGACGCTTTGCGAGACGTTGCACTGCAAAATTGTGAAAAACTGTTAATGCTGTCGCTACAGGACAAATCCGTAGCGCCGGCGATACATGGAACGGGGTGGGGGCAACCCCACCCGGCTCCACGGGCTCAGTGGGCCATGAGCACGGGTATCGTCATATGCTTGAGAATGTGTCGGGTTACACCGCCGAGCAGGAGCTCGCGTATCCGCGAGTGACCGTATCCGCCCATCACCAACAGCTCGCTACCCAGATCGTCGGCTCTGGAGAGCAGGGCATCGCCGACCGACAGGTCTTCCGCCGGCAAGTGCTGGGCCACGGCATTGACCCGATGGCGGGCCAGGTGCTGGGCAATATCCGCCGCTGGAATGCCTGCTGTGGCAGCTTCGGACTTGTCGGGACCGCACACGAGGACATCGACCCGGTCCGCCATGGCCAGCAAGGGCAGCGCATCGTTCACCGCACGGGTCGCTTCGCGACTGCCGTTCCAGGCCACCAGGACGGTGCTCAGCGCCGGACGCTGGATGCCAATGAACGGCACGATCAACAGAGGGCGCCCGCTGTCGAGCAGCAGAGACTCGATGACCAGGCTGTCAGCCGAGGCGATGTCTTCGGGGTCGGCCTGGCCGGTGACAGTGAGATCGCAATAGCGCGCATGGCGGCAGGTCTCGCGTGCCGGGTCGCCGTCGACCGATCGCCACTCGGCGCGCGCGCCCTCTGCATCCACCGCCGCCTTGAAATGCTCGCCCGCGGCGTCCGCCTGGGCTTTGAGCTGCGCCTGCTGGGCCTCGACGAGGCCGGCATCCACGGCCATGGCCATATAAGGCGGCAACGACCACGGCGGCGTGACGTGCAAACCGATGAGCAAGGCATCGTGTTGAACGGCGAGCTTGGCGGCGAAGCGTGCCCGAGGGCCATCGGCGTCCGTGCCTTCCAGATGCACAAGAATATCGCGGTACGTCATGGTCCACACTCCTGGCTGACGTTGACGGGAAGGGTGCCTGCGCGGCTCTCGGCCGTCTTTCATTTTGGACAGCATCGGATCGCACAGGCTCCTAATGTCCTTCCCCGGAAATACCTGATCTATCAGAACGCCCCTCGGGGGCGTTCCCTCCGGGCGGCGCTGTAGGGGGCGAGCGGCGGCGCCTAGCCGCCCATCCCCTTCACTCGCCGCTGATAGATCAGGTATTTCCGGGGCAGGACATTAGTATGGAGACGGTCATGGACGTCGATCATGACCTGGATCATCGTCGCAGCCGGTGGTGCCGTGCAGCACGGCGGCGTATACTGCCGCCCGCGGCGGGAG
>CBFGWV010000058.1:0-20452 GCA_965652545.1 uncultured Candidatus Competibacteraceae bacterium
GGCAGCTGCTGCACGGTCACCTCGCTGAATCCAGCCTGCTCCAGATAGGCCAGGGCCTTCTGCCGCCCCCACATGGTGCCGAGCCCTTCGCCGCCCTGGGCGAGGGAGACGGGGGTGCAGTGCATGCAGGAGACGGCGTAGAGCAGCGTGCCCAGGACGTTGTCGCGGTCGCTGTGATGGTGGCCGCTGCCGTGGATGTCCTGCATCAGGTACACACCGCCGTCGGCGAGGGCGCGGCGGGCGCCGGTGAGTACGGCGAGCGGCCTGCCCTGGTCGTGGATGCCGTCGAAGGTGGTCACCAGGTCGAAGGCGCCGGGTTCGGCGGTGCGGTCGAAATCGGTCAGGTCGCGGACGTGGAAGGCAACGTTGGCCAGCCCTAAGGCGGCGGCCTGGTCGCGGGCCCAGGCAACGGCCTCGGCGGAGAGTTCGTAGCCGGTGAAGCGGCTGGCCGGGAAGTGCTGGGCGAGGGTCAGCAATGCCCTGCCGCGACCGCAGGCAAGGTCGAGCACGCGGATGCCTTGCTCCAAGCGCCCGATGAGTCCGGGGATCAGCGGCAGGATGTAGTCGGTGAGTGCGGCGACGACGGTCTGGTAGCTGTCCTGCGCCATTACTTCGTGAAAGCGGGGATAGCGGGCATAGGGCACGCCGCCACCGTTGCGGAAGCAGTCGACGATGTCGTCTTCGACACTGCCCAGGAGCGGGATGAATTGGGCGTAGACGGCAAGGTTGGCCTCGCCATCGACCAGGCGGGCGGCGTGTTCGGGGGGCAGGTGGTAGGTGTCGGCGTCCGGGTCCATGATGACGACGTCCGCGGTCACCATGGCGCCGAGCCATTCGCGCACGTAGCGCGGGTGGAGCCCGGCCCGCTGGGCGATGGCCGCGGCGGACGCGGGTGCGGCGCCGGCCATCGCCTGGAGCAGGCCGGTGCGGTGACCCAGTGACAACATGGCCAGCATGCCGCCATCGTTCAGGGCCTTGAGCAGGCGGGCTTCGAAGGCGGCGACGCGATCGGCTTCGGGTGTTTGTGGCAGGGAAACTGCGGTGGTATCGGTCATGGTCGATGTCCGTAGCGGTTAGGGATGCCGCATACGGTAGGCCTGCCCCGGCATGTGGCGTGAGGTCGATTCGGACACGAACGGGCCGAATCAGCGCAGGAAGAACACCGCGCTCATGGCCAGACCGACGGCGACGATGCCCGTTCGCAGCACAGTGGCCGGTAGCCGGCGGGCGAGGCGCGCACCGACGTAGCCGCCAGCGGTTGCGGCCATCATCATCACCAGCGCCTGCCACCAGTACACCGCGCCGCCGGCGATATATACCGCCACGGCGATAGTCGTCAGCGTGGCCGATACCAGGTTCTTGAGCCCGTTGGCCGCATGCAGGTCGGCCAGCCCCAGCAGGCCGAAGACCGCCAGCAGCATAATGCCCAGCCCACCGTTGAAGTAGCCGCCGTAGGCACTGACGGCGAGCACGGCGGCCGCGCAGCCGCCGGCGCTGACGACCACCCCGGGACGGCGCAGGGCCAGCAGGCGTGGACCGGCGGCGAACGCCGCCGTGGCCAGCAGCAGCAGCCAGGGCACCACGGCGCTGAATGTGTCGTTGGGTGTGAGCATCAACAAGCCGGCCCCCAGGGCGCCGCCGGCCATGCTGATAATGACCACGGCCGCCATGGACAGACTTGGCAGCGGACGCAGGGCATCGCGAAATCCCCAGGCGGCGGCCAAATAGCCCGGTAGCAGAGCGACGGTTCCGGTGGCATTGGCCGCCACCGGTGGCAGACCGGCGAACACCAGCGCCGGAAAGGTCAGAAAGCTGCCGCCGCCGGCTACGGCGTTTAGGGCGCCGCCGGCGAACGCGGCGGCCAATATCAGCCCCAGGCTGAGCATGTCGAAGGTCATGAAGGTATGGCGCTCCGGAAGGTTTGAGCGGTTATACCGATAGTGGGCCCAAGAGTGCACGATAAGCGTTCATGCACGCGGCCTCGGAGAAGCGACGGGTCAGGCATTGAAACCCGCCCTCGCGAACGCTGTTCAGACGCTCGGCCGGCATGATGGTGAGCTCCCGGAGGGCGCGGATCAGGTCCTTCAGATCGTCGCCGCGGAAGCGGAAGCCGTTGATTCCCGGGCAGACCAGGGACCCCGCGCCACCTTGGTCGGGCACCAGCACGGGCACACCGGCGGCCATGGCCTCGAGGATGGGCATACCGAAAGGCTCCTCGGGACACAGGTGCAGCAACAGGTCGGCCTCGGCCAGGTGCTCGTGCACATTGGGCACGAAGCCGTGGAAGCGCAGATTGGGGTGGTGGCTGCCCTTGACCCGCAGGGTGTCCAGCTCCCAGCCCCCGCCATAGACGTCGATGCGCAGCCGCCCCAGTTCGCGCGCGCGATCCAGGGCGCCGAGGATCATGCCCACGCGCTTGGCCGGGTCGATGCGCGATACGATGGCCACCCGCCCGATACCATCGCGTGCGAAGGCGGGACGACGGCGGGTGGCGGCCAGTTGGGCGGCCGGCAGGCAGTTCTCGATGACTTGAATGCGGTCGTCGCGTACGCCGCTGCTGAGCAGCCGTCCGCGGACGTATTCCGATACCGCCACCTGGGTGATCGGTAAAGGATTGAGCCAGCGCTTGTTGCCGTAGCCTTGGCGGTCGTCGATACCGCCATGGACCATCTGGATATGTACGCAGGGGCGTCGCCAGACGGTGTTCAGCGCATGAAAGGCCAGCGATTGTCCGACGCCGGTGGCAACGCAGGCGAGCTGCTCGCACCTCTTGAGTACCGCTGGTAACTGCCGCGCCAGGTCGCGAACGCTGCTGAAGACGCAGCTGCTGATTCCCATGCCGGCGGCGGCCTCATGCAGCGGGCCGGGTGGGGCGAACAGCAGCGGGTGGAAGCGGTCGGACAGCGCGCGGCTGGTCGTCAGGGCCATGCGCTCGGCACCGTACAACTGGCCTCTGTGCACGATGTACAGCAGGGTTGCAGCCCCCATACCGATCTCCCCCCGGACACGACTCAGCGGCGACGGCAAGAAACCCCCTGGTCCTGGCCGTCACCGGACAACGTAAAATCTTGACCTTCCCCTCCTGAAAAGGGCAAACAATGCGTTACCGCGCTGTCTACAGCGTAGCCCCGGTGCGGGCGCTTCGCCTACCCCGGTGGAGTGCCCCACCCAACCGAAGGCGAACCCACGATCTGAGAGCCATTCATGCGTATCGGTGAAGCGGCCGCGGCCAGCGGCGTCACGGCGAAGATGATCCGCCACTACGAATCCATCGGTTTGATCCAGGCGCCTGCGCGCAGCGATGCAAACTACCGCCGCTACTCCAGGCAGGACGTGCACAGCTTGCGTTTCATCCGTCATGCGCGCGATCTGGGCTTCTCAATGGCACAGATCGGTCGACTGCTGGCCTTGTGGCGTGACCGCAACCGCGCCAGTGCCGACGTGCGGGCGCTGGCGCAGGCCCATATCGCCGAGTTGGACGAGAAAATCGCGACCTTGAACGCCATGCGCGCCTCGCTGGCGCATCTGGTATCCCACTGTCAGGGTAACGAGCGGCCCGACTGCCCGATTCTCTCCGGTTTGGAGGGGCACCCGGGTGACGCTAGTGGGACGTAGTGGCGCTGTAGGCGTCAGTCGGCGGTGCTGAGGGTGTCGTGTTCGTCGCGGGCGCGGCTGCCCAGGTGCAGGTCCACCTGCTGGGCCAGCCAGTCCAGGCGGGAGAGGGTGAGATCCCAGCGCAGGCGGGCAGTGAGCTGCGCGATGTCGGAGCCGTAATCGCGATTCGACGGGTTGTCCGGTAGCGAGCGCAACTGGCCCAGCGCGCTCTGCAGGTGGTCCAGGGCGCTGGCGTCGCGCTGAAGCCGCGCCGGCGGCTGCAGGCGGTCGCGCAGCCACAACAGGTCGACCATCCGGCTGACCAACTGGAACAAATCGAGCGCGTCCGCATCGTTGGCCCGGCCGGTGACGCTCTCGGCCATGTGCATGAGTTCGTGGCGCAGGGCCGTCTCGCCCGGCAGACGCTGCTCCAGGATCTGCCCGAGGCTGAGTAGGACTTCGTGCTGAGCGGTCGACATGGCCGTCAAGAGTATGTGCTCCCCAGTGCTTCGATTGCGTGACATCGCCCGGGGTTCACCCACCAGGAAAAAAGAGCGCGCCATGATACCGGAGCTGGCATCGAGCACAACGGTCACAGGTGTTGCGGCAAAAAAATGGCCGGGTTCGAGAACCCGGCCCAAAGAACCACCAAAGGAGGATTGGAGACAACATCCGGTTAAGGATGTTGCGTTGCAATATAAGCAGCCTGTTGCAGTGCGTCAAGCATTTTTTTGCGTTGCAACAAAATTCCTTGCTAAACCGCTACCTAAACGCCAAATCGCGAAGGAACAAGGCTATCTGCGGGAAGGCGATCAGCAACCCCGACATGATGAAGAGTATGAATATAAACGGCGGTGTCCCACGAATGACCTCGAGATACGGCCGTTTGAACACCGCCACAGCGGTGAAAATGTCGCAACCGAAGGGCGGCGTGGCCGAGCCGATGGCCGCCTGCAAGGTGACGATGGTTCCCACCAGGATGGGGTCGATGCCCGCTTTCGCCGTCAGTGGTGCGAAGATCGGCACCAGGATGAGGATGACGACGATCGGGTCGACGAACATGCAGCCGATGAAGAACGCGATGGACAGCACGATGAGCAGATGGGTGGGGCCGACATCGTCCAGGCCCATGGAGCCGATCAGTTGCTGCGGGATCTGGGCGAAGGAGATCATCCACGAGAACGCCGCGCCCGCGCCGACCAGGATGAACACCACCGCGGTGATGACCCCCGTGGACAAGGCGATGGCCGGCAGATCGGTGAGCTTGACCGAGCGGAAGATCACCACCTCGATGATCAGCGCGTACATGACCGAGATCGATGCCGCTTCGGTCGGGCTGAAGATGCCCGTGTAGATGCCGCCGATGACGATGACCGGAAACCCCAGCGGCAGCAGTGCACGGCGCACTGCCGTTAGGCGCTCGCTCCACGGCTCCTTGGGCAGCAGCGGGATGCCCATCCGCCACGCCGCGAAGGCGGCATAGGCGCTGAACATCACCAGTAGCACCAGGCCCGGACCGATGCCGGCGATGAACAGCTCGCCGATGGAGCTGCCCGAGACCACCCCGTAGATGATCATGCCGATACTCGGCGGGATGAGCAGCGCCAGATCGCTGGCGTTGATGATCAACCCCATGGTGAAGGCGTCGGAATACCCATACTTGAGCATGCGCGGACGCAGCGGGCCGCCGATGGCCACTACCGTGGCCTGCGTCGAGCCGGACACGGCGCCGAAAAGGGCGCAGCTCGCGGTGGTGGTGATGGCCAGTCCGCCGCGCAGGTGGCCGACGAACTTGACCACCATGTCCAGTAACCGGTCCGCCGCGTGGCCTTTGGTGATGATGTCCGCGGCCAGGATGAACATGGGTACGGCGATCAGCGCCGCCGGCTTAACGCCGCCGATCATCTGCTGGATCATCAATTGGGGGTCCATGCCGAGGAAGAACACGAACCCGACCAGGGTCGCCACCAGCAGGGGGACCATCATGGGGAACCCCAGCAGCAGCAGACCGAGCATGATACTGACGATGGCCCAGGTCATCACAGCGCTCCTTCATCGGGTGAGGGGGCGTAGTCGTCGGTGACCCGGGGCGAGAGGTACACCTCGCGCGTACCGAGGTTCTTGAGCGCTGTGAGCATGTATTGCACGCCGCTGACGGCCAGGCCCAGGGGCACGCACAGGTAGGTCACGTACAGTGGAATCTGCAAGGCGGGCGTCACCCGCCCCAATTGTGCGCTCTTGGCCACATAGCCGTAGGCGTACCAGGCGAGGATGAGCAGCATCACGCCGGTGCCGGCGGTGATTACCGTCATCAGGACTTTGCGTCCGGCCAGGGGGAACTGATCGTACAGGGCTGACATGCGGATGTGCCTGCCCTGGCGGGCGGCATAGCCCAGGCCGATGAATGTCACCAGGACGATCAACGCCTGGTTCAGTTCTTCGGAGAAGTAGAGGCTTTGGCCGAGCAGCCAGCGGCCGATGACGTTGGCGATGGAGTTGCCGGCCATGAGCAGAATGGCGGTGGCCAGCAGCAGCGCCTCGAGGGCGGACAGCCAGTTATCGAGGCGGTCCACCGCGCGGACGAACGCGGTGGGTTCCCCGCGTGCTGGAGGGGGGGTCGGTTTGCGCATTGGCATTGTTTTCTTCGATCGGTGGTCAGTTTGTCGAAGCTAGCAAATGCCTTGTTCAAGAAATCCCTGAAGTAGTCGGGGCTTGCAGAGATTCTTTCTAGAACACGCGAATCGGGACTGCGGGTTACCTATCCAGGTCTGCCTGTTGTTGACTTTGCATGTCGATGAGGTGTTTCAGCGGCCAGCCCTGGGCGGTCTTTACCGGTTTGGTGACGATGTAGGTGAAGTAGCGCTCGATGCCGATGTCGGCCTCGAGTAGCTGGTCGATCAGGCGCTGGTAGTGGTCGATGTCGAGCGTGACGAGCTTCATCAGGTAGTCGAAGCCGCCGCCGGTGGCCAGGCATTCGACGATTTCCGGCACGTCGGCGATGGCGTCCTCGAAGCGTTTGAAGTCGTGGGAGTGGTGGCTTTTGAGGGTGATTTCCACCAGGACGACGGAGGTTTTGAGCAGCCGTTCGATGTCTACATCGGCGTGGTAGCCGCGGATGAGCCCGGCGTCTTCCAGCCGCCGCATGCGTTCCCAACATGGGCTGGGGGAGAGGTTGATCTCTTCGGCCAGCTTGAGTTTGGTCATACGCCCTTCGCGTTGCAGAGCGGTGAGGATCTTCAGGTCGTAGGTATCCAGTTTCATTCGGGCTCGAGCGCTCCGGTCATCATCGGGTGGAGCGTAGCAAAAAGACGGCCCGACCAAGACTACCTGAAGTAGGAGACGTGCGGGATTTCCGGCGCCAGCGAATGCACGCGTGGCGAGCGATGTGCCCCCGACCGCCCTTGAGGGACGGATACTGTGTGGTCCGACTCGCTGTGAATACGTCCCTGTACGCTCGACGGCCGCTTCCCTGCGGCCGACGGTCGGACCACACAGTACCCGTCCCTCAAGGGCTCACTTTGGCGATGTCTCGATAGTTGGCCTTATCCATGCTGCCGACGGCCGGACGACACCCTGCCCGCCCCCGCCGGGCTCGCCTCTGCGATGTCAGATGGTCGTCCGGGTACCGGTGTCGGCCGTGCGGGTCGTCTGTGGGTCCAGCGAGACCATGGCGTCATAGTGGCTGAGGAACACCGGCCCACCGAGATGACCGAGCAGGCCGGAGCGCTCCAGCTTGTCCATGACCGGCCCCTTGACCTCCGAGAGGTGGAAGCGCACGCCGGCGGCGTTCAGCCGCTCTGCCAGGGCCTCGAGGCTCTCCAGCGCGCTGGCGTCGATGACGTTCACCGCAGCGCAGATAAGCACCACGTGGCGGATGTTTGGGTCGGCGATGGCCATGTCGTAGAGCTTGTCCTCCAGCCAGCGGGCGTTGGCAAAGTACAGGCTCTCGTCCACTCGCACGCTCAGGACGCTGGGGCTGGTGACGACGCGATGACGTTTGATGTTGCGAAAGTGCTGGGTGCCCGGCACTTGGCCGACGACGGCAAGATGGGGGCGGGTGGAGCGGGCGAGGAACAGCACGATCGATAGACTGACGCCGGTGACGATGCCGGCTTCCACGCCCAGGACGAGGACGAGGACGATGGTCGCGGCCATGGCGGCGAAGTCGGCTTTGGAATACACCCAGGTGCGTTTGATTGCGGCCAGGTCCACCAGCGAGAGCACGGCCACGACGATGGTGGCGGCCAGGGTGGCATGGGGCAGGTAGTGGAATATCGGCGTCAGCAGCAGGGCAGTGAGGCCGATGCCGACGGCGGTGAGTACGCCGGCCATGGGGGTGCGGGCGCCGGCGTCGAAGTTGACGACTGAGCGGGCGAAGCCGCCGGTGACCGGGTAGCCGCCACTGAGGCCGGCGGCGAGGTTTGCCGCGCCCAGGCCGATGAGTTCGTGGTCGGGGTGTATCCGTTCGCGGCGCTTGGCCGCCAGGGTTTGCGCCACGGACACGGATTCGACGAAACCCACCACGGAGATCAGCACCGCCGCCGGTAGCAGGTGCCGCCACAGCTCGGGATTGAACGGCGGCAGGGCGATCGGCGGCAGGCCTTGCGGGATGGCGCCGACGACGCGTACGCCGGCCTGGTCCAGGGCGAATACTCTAACGACGACGATGGTCGCCAGCACGGCGATCACCGGGCCGGCCTTGGTGAGGATGTCGGCCAGCCGTTGTGCGACGCCAAGCCGCGTCAGCAGGGGCTTGAGCCGTCGTCGGACCCAGAACAGGAACACCGTCGCACCGGCCCCGATCAGCAGGGTCGGCAGGTGGGTATCGGGCAGGCTGCGCACCAGCGATGGCAATAGCTCGGTCAGGGTGTGCCCGCTGGCTTGCACGCCCAGGATGTATTTGAGCTGGCTGGCGGCGATGAGGATGCCCGCGGCGGTGATGAACCCGGAGATGACCGGGTGGCTGAGCAGGCTGGCCAGGAACCCAAGGCGCAGCACCCCCAGCGCGATGAGAAACAGCCCGGACATCATTGCCAGGGCGACGGCCGCGCCGAGGTACGCCGGTGTGCCGGTGGCGGCGATCTGGCCGATGGCCTCGGCGGTCATCAGTGAGACCACCGCCACCGGTCCGACGGCCAGCGTGCTCGATGTGCCGAACACGGCGTAGCCCAGCAACGGCAGCATGCTCGCGTAGAGGCCGACCTCAGGCGGCAGGCCGGCCAACAGGGCGTAGGCCAGGCTCTGGGGAATGAGCATCAGCGTGACGATGACCGCGGCCAGGCCGTCGCTGTGCAAGGCGCCGCGGTCGTAGCGGCGCAGCCAGCTCATCGCCGGGATCAGGCGGTCGATCGCCGTCGCTTTGATTGGCTGCGGCGCGCTCAGTTGACGATCTCCGGCCGGGCCAGCCATTCGCGGCCCTTGAGCATGGCACCCCAGTACACCGGCGGCAGGATCCTCTCCTTCAGCAGCCAGGCGAGGTGGCTGGGCCGAGTGCCGTCGATCAGCCAGGCGGGGAAGCTGGGCAGCAGTTTGCCGCCGTAGCCGAATTCGGCCAGGACGATCTTGCCGCGCTCAACGGTCAGTGGGCACGAGCCGTAGCCGTCGTAGTGCGCCACGCCTTTGCCCAGCCCCATGTCCGTCAGCAGGTTCTGCGCCACCACCGGGGCTTGTTTACGGGCCGCGGCGGCGGTCTTGGCATTGGGCGCGTTCATGACATCGCCCAGGCTCCAGATGTTCTCGAAGTGCTTGTGACGCAAGGTGTTCTGGTCGACATCGACCCAGCCAGCGGCATCGGCCAGCGGGCTGACACGGATGAAGTCCGGCGCGCACTGCGGCGGGCAGACATGAATCATGTCGAAACTGCGCTCCACCGTGTGGGTGTGGCCGTCGCTGTCGGTATGGGCGAACCAGGCCTTGCGCGCCGGCCCGTCGATGGCGGTGAGGGTGTGATTGAAATTGAGCGTCGCTTTGTAGGCCTCGACGTAGCGCATCAGGGCCGGCACGTACTCCTTGACCCCGAACAGCACGGCACCGGCATTGTAGAGGCCGATGTCGATGGCATCCAGACAGCCGCTGCGGCGCCAGTGGTCGGCGGACAGGTACATCGCCTTCTGCGGCGCGCCGGCGCATTTGATGGGCATCGGCGGCTGGGTGAACAAGGCCGTCCCTTGGCGCAGGCCGCTGACCAGCGACCACGTGTACGGTGCAAGATCGAACCGGTAGTTCGAGGTGACGCCGTTCTTGCCCAGGGTGTCGACCAGGCCCTCGATACGCCCCCAGTCGAGCTTCAGCCCCGGGCAGACCACCAGACGCTTGTATTCGATGGCGCGGCAGCCCTCCAGCAACACCACGTTACGCTGCGGCTCGAAGGCGGCGACGGCGGCTTTTATCCAGTGCACCTTGCGCGGCAGCACCGACGACAAGGTACGTACCGTCTGGTCGGCTGTGAACACCCCGCCGCCGACCAGGGTCCAGCCGGGCTGGTAGTAGTGGATGTCGGCCGGGTCGATGACGGCGATGTCCAGCTCCGGCGCGCGCGCCAGCAGCGAGGCGGCGATGGCGATACCGGCCGAGCCGGCGCCGACGACCACCACGTCGTGGCGGGCATCGACCGCATCGCCGGGTGTGCGGCCATGGTTGGCGATGCGCCGCACCACGCCGCTCATGTCGTAACCGGCCGCTTTGGCGGCGGTGAGGATCGTCGGCAACGGCAGGCGACCGGCACGCGAGAGCGCCCACAGCGTGACCGAGCGGGTACCGGTGCGGCAGTAGGCGAGCACCGGCTTGGGCGCCGCGTCCAGCAGCTCGCCGAACGCCTGGGCGTCGTCGTCCTGCACCTTGCCGCTGACCACCGGCAGGTAATGGGTGCGGAGCCCGGCTGCTTGCGCGGCCTGTTCGATTTCATGGAACGCGGGCTGGTCGTTGCCCTCGCCATCGGGCCGGTTGCAGATGAGGGTCTTGAAGCCGGCCGCGGCGATTGCCGGGATATCGTCCGGGGTGATCTGGGCGGATACGGCGATGTCCTTGTCGATAGTTTTCAGGTCCACGGTCCAATCCTCAGGTAACGTCGTGGGCCTCAAACGGCGTCGACGGGTATTTTCAAGTAGTGCACGCCATTGTCTTCGGCTGGCGGCAGGTGCCCGGCGCGCATGTTGACCTGCACCGAGGGCAGCATCAGCACCGGCGGGTCCGAGGCTGCATCGCGGGCATCGCGCAAGGTGACGAAGTCGTCCTCGGACACCCCGTCGCGCACATGGATGTTCCCGGCGCGTTCCTCGGCCACGGTCGTCAGCCAGCGGTATTCCCGCCCGTTGGGTGCGTAGTCGTGGCACATGAACAAGCGCGTCTGCGGCGGCAGCGCGAGGATTTTCTGGATCGACCGGTACAGCGTCCGCGCATCGCCACCGGGGAAGTCGCAGCGTGCGGTGCCGTAGTCGGGCATGAACAAGGTATCGCCCACGAAGGCGGCGTCGCCGACCACATAGGTGGCGCAGGCCGGTGTGTGGCCGGGGGTGTGCATCACTGTGGCGGTCAGTTCACCGATGTGGAACGTCTCGCCGTCGGCGAACAGGTGATCGAACTGGCGGCCATCGGTGGCAAACCCCGCCTCGGCGTTGAATACGTTGCGAAACACCTTCTGTACGGCGCCGATCCGTGCGCCGATGCCGATCTTGCCGCCGACCTGTGCTTTCAGATACGGCGCCGCGGTCAGGTGGTCGGCATGCACGTGGGTTTCGAGAATCCAGTCAACGATCAGGTCGTTGGCGCGGACAAAGGCGATGACCTTGTCCGCCGAGGTGTTGCGTCGGCGCCCGTTTCTCGGGTCATAGTCCTGCACCGAGTCCACCACCGCCGCGTGGCGGGTCGCCGCGTCCCAGATCACATGGGTGGCGGTGCTGGTGACGGTGTCGAAAAAAGTCTCCACGTTCGGCGTCATACCGATTCTCCTCGCCTATCGCGGCGTCAGGTGGATGAAGGGTGTTTGCCGGTGGTGCAAATGCCCAGCAGGCTGTACAGCGGACAGAAGCTCACCAGTCCGGTCAACAGCGGGATGATGCCGATGTAGCCCCAGGGGTGTGCCGGTCCCATGATCGCCAGGGCGATCAGCACGATGCCGGCGGCCAGGCGCAGGATGCGGTCCAGGGTGCCGATATTGGTTTTCATGAGGTGTCTCCGGTCGGACGTCGGTCCGCTGTGGGATGGTTGTCGGAGCCTACGCGCTACGGATGCTGCGCGTATGTGACTAAGTCACTCTCACTGTGCGCAGGGTAAAATCGGCCGGCGAGTACGACAGGGGGCGGGGACATGAGCGGTCGACGGCGGGGCATGCGCGCGCGTGACGAAGCCATGCAGCGGTACGAGAATGCCGGTTACTCCGATGCGGAGCTGGATGCGGCTCTGCTGCGTTCCCAGGGCTCTGATGTGTTCAGCGTCGGCACGCGGCTGGTCGCCATTGTCGTGGTTTTCGGCCTGCTGGCGCGGGCGATTAAGGATGGGCTCACGGCGCCGTACCTGATTCTTCCGTTGATTGCGGAATTGCTGGCGATGTTTTGGATCGGCTGGCTGATGTCGCGCACGGTGGTGCGCTGCCCGGTGTTCCGCAAGAGCGCGGGCACGCTCGGGGTGGTGTTGTGGACCTTGGTCATCGCTTTGGGTATGGCCGCCTGGCTGGCCTACGATCCGACGGCCGGCGACATGGTACTGGGGCGCATCGCTGCGAACGCGGCCGCGGCATGGGCCACGATCGTCGCCAACGGTTTGCATTGGGCGGTGCTCGTGGCTGTGCTCGGCTTGTGTGTGTCCACCGTCATGGAGATTCAGGCCTGGCGGCAGACCGGGGGTGTTTTCGTATGGACGGCCATTACGACTACGGGGACGCGAATCGGCTTGCTGATCCTGCTCGGCTTTGTGGTCATGGTGCCGGCAATGTTCGTGGGGCCGATGGTGGTGTCGCTGCTGGAGGCGCAGGGTTGGTTGGCACTGTTGTCGCAGGGCCAATGGGCCTGGCCGGTGTGGGCGGTGTTGCTGGCGCTCGATCTTGGCGTGTTGATCGTTCTGACGCTGATGCATCGGGAGCTGGTCCGGTCCAGGCGTCCAGCCAAGGCGGCCGGGTGAGTAGTCGCCCGGAGCGGGCATGGCGGCGGCGGGCCACCTGCGGGTGGGTCCTGGCCTCCGCCGTCCGGGTTGGGTGGGGCATGCTCAGACCCGCTGTGAATACCTCCCTGTACGCTCGACGGCAGCATCCATGCTGCCGACGGTCTGACCATGCCCCACCCAACCCGGACGGCTCACCTCCGAGGGTGGTCCACCTGACTCGCGATGTTATGGGCAGGTCGAGTGATATGTAGGATGGGTTGAGCGGCAGCGATACCCATCATGCCGCTCGCGCGGGGTAGCCACGATGGGCCAGGGCGCATGACTGTCCGCGTCGCGGGCGCCTAGCCTGTTCAGTCGGCTCGCATCGCCGCCGTTAGTGCCGGCTTGTCAGCGATGTTTATGCAACCGCGGGTGAGGTGCAGCCAGCCGCGGCGTTGAAACTCTTTGAGGTGACGGCTGATCACCTCGCGCGCAGACCCCAGTTCGACAGCCAGCTCCTGATGCGTAGCCGCAACCCGACCGTCGGCGTCGGCGCGCTCCAGCAGTTTCTGCGCCAGGCGCTTGTCGATACGCTCGAAGGCGACCTCCTCGACCAAGTGCAGCAAGTCGGTGAGGCGGCTGGCATAGTTGGCGAATACGAAGCGGCGGAAGGTGGCGGATCGGGCCATCAGTTCATCGAAGGTGGCTTTGGGCACGATCACCGCGGTGACCGGCGTCTCGGTCAGGCCCTCGGCGTTGTAGGTGTCCTGGGCCAGCAGGCAGGCCGTGGTCATGATGCAGCTCTCGCCCCCGGCCACCCGATACAACACGATCTCCCGCCCGCCGCTGGAGACCTGCTGCACACGCACCACGCCACTGAGTACGAGCAGGAAGTTCTCCGCCGGCGCACCCGGCGCGAAGATCGTCGTCTGCGCCGGCAACTGCGCGATCGACGCTCGCTGGATGAGCAGCGCCTGATCCTGCGGGGCCAGGGCAGCGAGCTGCGGGAAGGAAACTAGCCAATCTGCGGTCATGAGTGCACGGTCGGTCGGTCGGTCGTTTTTCCGGAAAGACGACTAATCTACCGGTTTCAAACCCTTTGCGGACTGCTCGTAGATCACCCGTGCCATGCTTGATGCGGACGGATGACTGTTAAGGAAGCCCTGACCATGTACGACTGGTTGAACGCCCTACCGAAAGCCGAACTTCATCTGCATCTGGAAGGCTCGCTGGAGCCGGAGCTGCTGTTCGCCCTGGCCGCCCGCAACAAGGTCGCCCTGCCTTGGCCGGATGTGGAGACCTTGCGCAAGGCGTACGCGTTCAACAACCTTCAGGAGTTCCTGGATATCTATTACCAGGGCGCCGATGTCTTGCGTACCGAGCAGGATTTCTACGACCTCACCTGGGCCTACCTGCAGAAGTGCAGGGCGCAGAACGTCGTCCACACCGAGCCCTTCTTCGACCCCCAGACCCACACCGATCGCGGCATTCCCTTCCAGGTGGTCATCGATGGCATCTCGGCCGCCCTCAAGGATGGGCGCGAGCAACTGAACATCAGCAGCGGGTTGATTCTCTGCTTTTTGCGCCACCTGCCCGAGGAGCAGGCGCAGAAAACGTTGGATGCGGCGCTGGCCCATCGCGACGCCTTCGTCGCTGTCGGCCTGGACAGCTCGGAGAAGGGGCACCCACCGCGCGACTTCCAACGGGTGTTCGAGCGTGCCCTGGCCGAGGGCTTCTCCACTGTGGCGCACGCCGGCGAGGAAGGCCCGCCGGAATACATCTGGGAGGCATTGGACTTGCTCAAGGTCAGCCGTATCGACCACGGCGTCCGCGCCGCCGAAGACCCGCAGTTGATGCAGCGACTGATCGACGAGCAGATACCCCTGACGGTGTGCCCGCTGTCGAACATCAAATTGTGCGTATTCGATGATATGCGTTCGCACAACATCCTGGACATGCTGGAGCAGGGCGTGAAGGTCACCGTCAACTCGGACGACCCGGCCTACTTCGGCGGCTATGTCACCGAGAACTACCATGCCTTGTACGAAAGCCTCGGCATGACCCCCGAGCAGGCCAGACTGCTGGCGGCCAATAGCCTGGATGCCCGGCTGGTGTAAGCTGGCCCGCCGTCACCAGCGCCCGATACATGGACGAACAGCACACGAGGCAGCGTCGCGACGATCGGAGGCCCAAAGTCACGATCGTCACGCCGACCTACAACCGCGAGCAACTGCTGGCCGAGACCATCGAAAGCATCCTGGCCCAGAGCTGGACGGACTTCGAGTACCTGATCATCGACGACGGCTCGACCGACGGCACCGCCGAGCGGGTGCGGCGCTTCGAAGACCCGCGCATCGTCTATCTACGCCACGACAACATGGGCGAAGCCGCGACGGTCGATCGCGGCTGGGCGTTGGCCCGTGGCGAATACGTCGCGGTGGTGTCGTCGGACGATCCGGTTCTGCCCGGCTGGCTGGAGGCCTCCGTCCGTTGGCTCGACGAGCGCCCCCAAGTCATCGTCAGCTATCCGGATTGGTCGATGATCGATGAGAAGGGGCAGGTGGTCAGGCACATCAAGACCATCGACTACCGTTTCGAGCACATGGTTGGCTGGTTGCACACGTTCCCGGGCCCCGGTGCGCTGGTGCGTCGCAGCGCATTGCCCGACGGGGAGCCCTTTCGCACGGCCGGCTACCGCTATGCCTCTGACCTCGATACCTGGCTGCGCCTGGGGTTGCGCGGGCCGTTCTCCCGCATCCCGCTGACATTGGCCACCTGGCGGGCGCATCCGACGTCCATCAGCGTGGCCGAGCGCTCCATGGCGCGGGCGAGAGAGCTGGTGCAACTGACGCGCAGTTTCTTTGCCCGCGACGATGTGCCCGAGGCCATCCGCCGTCTGGAGGCCAGCGCCATGAGCCGGGCCTGGGCCGCGGCTGCGTGGGTGGTGTCGGAATCCCACCCGTTCCGCGCCGCGCTGTTTCTTCGCCGCTCGTATCGGCTGATGCCGCAGGACCCGCCTGACCTGCCGCCGGGTATACCCCGGCTGCCGTGCCCGACCCTGGCCGAGGTCCTTCGCGCTGGCCTGCGCCGGATGGGGTGGGCCTTGCCTGAGAGGCCGCGCCGCCCGGTGCCGCTTGCCGTCGCCATACCGTCCATGGCGTCGCGGGCGGCGGTTGCGGCGGTCAAGCTGTGCCGCAGTGCCGTCTTCGGCCCTATTCTGTATGTGCTGCTCAAGCGCGAGCGGGGGTTCTTCGACACGGCGTTCTACCACCGCACGTATCCTCCGGGCCGCTTCGCCAAGGCATTTCCCGCCCTTGCGTTCGCCTTCAGTGGCGCCTGGCGTTTGTATGACCCCAACCCCGACTACTCCCAGCGCGCGGTGATGACCGCCGACCCGGCGATGCGCCTGCTGCCGCCGGTGTTCAGCGACGTGCTGCCCTGGAGCCCGCGCCGGGTGTGCCCGCCGGCTGCCGCACCGGTGGGCGTGGTGCCGGTGCCGTCCACACCGCGCCCACTGCCTTCGCCGTCCCCACCGGCAGAGGAAACGGCCACCATTGCGCCGCCTGATCGGTTCGATCAGATATGGCCGCGACTTGCCGAGGATATGCAGGGCCTGCGCTCGGTCGCCAGCTCACTGACGCCCACGAGTACAGTCCGCGCATGGTTGAGCGATCGGCGCCGGTTTCCCGCCGCCGCCCCGGCGGGGGCCGCGGTCCGCCGGCTTCTGGCGGCGTTTCCCACAACGGTGGACCACCTTGTACTGGTGCCCTGGTTGGGAATGGCCGGCGGTTCGGAGAGGGTATCGCAACGGTTGATCGCCGCGCTGCGCGCGCACTACGGGGATACGCGGGTGTGCGTTCTGGGCACTGATGCGGTGTTCGATCTGCCTCTGGACGCTCGCGCGGCGTACGGCGTTCCGATCATCGCCATCAACGACGCCATGCCCGATGTCGATCAGGTCACACGCCAGCACATACTCGATCGCATCCTCATCGAACTGCTGCCCGGCACGGTGCACAACGTCAACTCGTATACCGCCTGGCAGCTCTTCGCGGAGCGGGCGGCGGACTATGCGGTGGATATGAATCTCTTCGTCAATATCTACAGCGATATCCGCATCGACGACGGCGTGCCGGTGGGCTACTACTGGAACGATCTGCCCTACATCGTCGAGCATTTGGCCGGGGTGTTTGCCGACAACCGCCGCATCATCGACCGCGCCGCGGCCGATTTCGGCCTCACGGCCGAGACGATGGCACGCTTCCATTATGTGCCCACCCCGATCGTCGGGCTCGATGGCGGCGATGCGCGGCAGGACCTGCGCCCGTTCACCCCCGCCGAGCGGCCGCATGCGCTCTGGATGAGTCGCATCGCCTTTGAGAAGCGGCTGGATGTGGTCGAATCGCTGGCCAAGGCCTGCCCTGAGCGGCAATTCATCATCTACGGCGCCGTCCTGCCCGGTGCGCGGGTGGTGGACATGGGCTGGACGCGCCGCCCCAACGTCGACTACCGCGGGACGTTCGACGGGTTTGCCGATCTCCCGCTCGATGAGTTCGACGCCTATGTGTTCACCACGTCCGCCGAAGGCATGCCCCTGGCGGTGATGGAGGCAGCCATGCTCGGCCTGCCCATCGTCGCCCCCGATGTTGGCGGCATTGGCGAGTTTGTCGACGGGCAGACCGGGTGGCTGGTCAGCGCCCAGGATGCTGTCGACGAGTACGTTGTCGCCCTGGACGAGATCCGCCACAACCCCGACGAAGCCCGACGACGCGTGCGGGCCGCGCAGGCGCGCCTGCTGGAGCGTCATTCCTGGCAGAGCTTTCAGCGGCTTCTGGCGGGTATTCCGGGTTACCTGCACGACGAGGCGCAGGCCGCATGAACCGCCCAGCCATCGATTTGACTGTCGCCTTGTTTGCCTGTGACCAGGGTGCCTTGCTGCATGCCTCGGTCGTCTCCCTCGAGCGTGCGGTCGCCCATGCTCTTCGGCAAGGGCTGCGGGTGCAGCGCCTGCTGGTCATGCACGACAGCGATGCCCGTACCGAACGCTGGGCGAGCGAGTTCATCCATGCCCCCTGGGCGGTCGTGCGCGCACCGCATGGTGGGCTTGGCCATGCCCGCAACGCCGCCGTCGCGGCGGCGCAGGGGGCGTACGTCACCTTCATGGATGGCCCGGACCTGTGTTCGGAAACCTTCCCCGCCGACGCGCTCGATCACGCCCGTCGGGCCACGTACGATGCGGTATGGCACCCGGAGGTGGCGATACGCTTCGGCAACCACTACTTCGCCGTGGATCAGCGGGAGATCGTCTTTCATCCCGACCCGCCAGCGGACGGTTTCGACTACGCAGGCCTGCTGATGGCCAACCCGTACTCGTCTCTGGTGCTCGCACCACGGCGGATCCTCGACGCCGTTCCGTTCCCCCTGGAGGACGTTCGGCGCGGTTGGACCGATGTGGACGGCTGGTGGACCTGCAACGTCGTCGGCGCGGGTTTTCATCACCGCACGGTTCCAGGCACGGCGCATTACCAGCGGGTTTGCGCTGCAGAGTCCGCCGCCGGGCGAATCGGGCCTTCGCCGTTATCGCGCGCGCCGTTGCCGCCGCTGTTGGACGTGGATAGCGAGCCGAAGAATGCGTTGCCGGCTCGGGTGGGTTGATTGAGATAAGGCGACCACTCGCTTCGCATCGGCGTCTATCGATCGGTCGCTGCCTGCAACGCAGCACTGGGCAAAAAGAAAAGCCCGAGCCCAAAGGGGTTGGGGTCAACGTGGCCCACCAGACTTGTTCAGAGCTTCCCTGGGATAAGTGTCAGCGCCCGGGCCGCTTGAATTCATTGCGTGCGCGTTCGACGTTGGCGCGGGTCACGCATTGCTCGACATGGTCGTTGATCAGCCCCATGGCTTGCATGAATGCATACACCGTGGTGGGGCCGACGAATTTCCAGCCTTGCTTTTTCAGCGCCTTGGACAAGGCGATCGATGCATCGGAAGTCGATGCGGTTTGTGGCGTTGCAAGCTGGGCCACGTCGGGCTCGTAGCGCCAGATGAAGGCTGCCAGCGAGCCTTCACGCGCAACAAGCGCCTGGGCCTGCCGTGCATTGTTGATGACAGCCTCGATCTTGCCGCGATGGCGGACGATGCCCTCGTCCTGGAGCAGACGATCGACGTCGTGCGCAGTGAAGCTCGCTATCTTATTGAAATCGAAGCCATGAAAAGCCGCACGAAAATTCTCGCGCTTTGCCAGGATGGTCCGCCAGCTCAGCCCCGATTGAAAACCCTCGAGGCTCAATTTCTCGAACAAGCGATAATCATCATGAACCGGGAAACCCCACTCTGTATCGTGATAATCGAGAAACTGTGGTGCGGCAGCGCACCAGCGGCAGCGCAGTTCGCCATCCGGCCCGGATATCGTTGTGCTCATGTGTGAATTACCTTTGTACTGATAGTCTGCGGCGGATGTTGCTCAGCCGAGCAGGAATTTCAGGCGCTCGTCGGCTCTGTGTGGTTCTAGTTCAAGAATTTCAGCACTCACGATATGTTCCGCAACGAACGGGTCGTCGTTTACCCTGCGCTCAAGCTCAGACAGCGACGTGTTGTGGGCCAGAATCCCGCCGCCAAGACTCGGCGTGAGGCTGCCGACCGCTAGAAATACGCCGTCGTCGAAGCCGCGCTCGATCCACTTCTTATGACCGTCCATGAACTGGCCAGCTTGGCCTTTGTTGCGGGAAAATTTGAGTAATACAATGAACATGAGCGCTATCTCATTTGGCCTTTATGTTCTAGCGTTTGTCGTGCACGACGCCAACCAGTCATGCATGAGTTTGACTTCCTGCTCGATGAATTTTTCGTCATGAAACGCGTTTGCCAATGTGGCGATACCTTGGCTGCGCGCAAGCAGGTGCATCGCTAGCATGTCAGCATCCGCCTCGCAGCCGAGAAACTCGAACTGCCGGCGCAGCCAGCTTCGGAACAGCATGAACAGCTTGCTTGCCTCGACTTGCGAGGTATGACTCAACTTGGCAAGTTCGGTGCATAAGGTACCAACCGGGCAGCCGTGGCGCATTATTTTCGCCCGGTTATCGATGACGATATGAATAAAACGCCGAATACGGTCGGCGGGGTGCTGCTCCTGGCTCTCCCATTGCTCCAACATTCTTTGGGTGTTTGCGAGGCGCAGGTTGATCACCGCATCCAGAATGTCATCCTTGGATTTGAAATGGTAATAAAAATTACCGCGAGATATTTGCACTGCGTCTGCAATATCCGAGAATGACGTGTGCTCAAAGCCCTGCCGGTAGAATAGCCGGTCGGCAGCGTCGACTATGTGATCCCGAGTCGTACTTCCGCTCATGAACGACGCCTCTTGTACCAATGATGCGTCAAGAGCCCCGTTGGCAAGATGCCATCGACGATGCTGTGGTGTCTTGGTTGATGTGGCTTTAGTCCATCTGCGGGCATGTTGATCTCGAATGGCCAAGACCTGCGGTAGGACAATTGTCCTACGGCGTCGCAGAATAGGATGTCCATCCTAGCGCCGTCAAGGCCCAGGCAAGGTACCTGGACGATGCGGCGCCGCAGGCCGTTCGGGTGGCGCCATCAGGCTCCAGGCGCCCGAAACCCGCCTGCGGACGAGCCGGTAGGTCGTGTTCCGACGCGCGGTGAATACGTCCGTGTACGCTCGACGGCAGCATCCATGCTGCCGACGGTCGGCCCACGACCTACCGGCTCGTCCGCAGGCTCACAGCTATGGCTTTCCAAGCCGAAGTGCGTGGGGCAGGCCCGCATG
>CBFGWV010000059.1:0-20046 GCA_965652545.1 uncultured Candidatus Competibacteraceae bacterium
CAGCTATGCCATTACCCACTGCGCGGCCGGCGGCGGCCCCGAACCTGCACTGTGGATTCCCAACCAGTACGGCGAGGCCGACGGCGGCCTTGCCTGCGAGATCGCGAAGGCAATCCCCAACGACGAGGGTGCGTACGCGGTCGATGTCGTTTGCACCGGTGTGGGTGGCTTCGCGATGACGGGCAGCGGCATCATCGCCGTCAGTGGCGATGCGCTCGACGGCCGGATCGAACTCGGTGCCGCCGGAGCCAGCGCGGACATGCGGGTGCGGCACGAGTGGGTGGCGCAATCCGTCGGCGGCTGCGACTGATCCGTCCTTGCTCTAGGATCGTCGCCTCAGGCTGATTGGGTGCGGCTGGCCGGTGCAGCACAGATGTCCAGCAGACGCTGCTGGACCTGGACATCCCCGTGCTCGCGCAGACTGATCTCCACCCGTTCCACCGCGAAGTCGTGGGTGCCCAGCCGCGTAACGCTGGCACCGAGAGGGCGTGAGCTCCTGCCGGTGACTTCGATATGGAAGCAGTGCCCCCGTGCATCGGTAATGGAGCAGATGGCCTTGTCGCTGCGCCAGAGGATCTGTTTGATCAACCCGGCATTTTCAGACTGATCGGGGATGATCGGTCCGTTGCCGAAAAGCGGGAATCGGCCGCATGTGCCGAGTTCGAGGATGACGCCATCTCTGTCGAGGGTAACCCCCGCGCCTTCACCGATACCCAGTGCCACATGGTTGCCGAGCAGCGTGACCGACATGGCGAAATGCCCCTTCCCTATGAAGTGCCGTCCCTTGGGCTGAGTGCACCCGACGCTTCGCACCACACTGTCGTGACGGGCGATACTCGATAGCTTGCAACTGTCGGATAGGCGCAGCGGTATGGTGCGCCGGAACGGAGACGGCCTGCTCATCGAGCCGGTGAAGCGTAGTGTGGCCCGGTCAATGTCGCTATTGCATTTGGCTAGCAACGCCTTGGATGGTTTGCCGGGATCGTCTTTTCGGCCTGCCATTCGAGTGATGCCTCGCCGTACGATTTCGCTGCAACGTTCAGGGTGTGGGTTGCCGCTGAGTGGCCGCCATGCACCCGTTGCTTGTCGGATACAAGCGCTGAGTCTGGATGAAGCTTTTATGACATTATAGGACTTGTTCGAAAGTCAGAAGATGGTTGAAGAATGTTTTTGTCGTTATTGAAAAGTTTGCTGTCGTGTTTCGTGTATGAATACCGTTTCTTAAAGTGAAGATTATCGAGTGCTGGAACCGGCCCGCGCGGATGCGGATATCAACAGACCGTTGAAAAGATGTTCCAGGCTTTTGAGTCTCACGCTGTTTTACACGACGGCGCCGTCTGCGCGGTCGCCTTGCCCGCCGACGCGATCCAACGCAGACTCCTCACCCAGGCCGACCACGGCGTGAGTTTGGGTGTCCGACCCAGTGAAGCCTCGGCGGTTGCCAGGGCGTCTTTCAGCAAGGCATCGTGCAGCGGGCGGAAGACAATCGCCCAACTCGCCACCGCCATTCCGTGGGTCGTCATGCACAAGGTGTGTCGCAAGATGACGCCGTCTCCGTCGTCATCCGCGATGTCCAACCCATGCCAGCCGTTGAAACCTTTTGGCCGGGTGAAGCGAAAGCGGATGGCCCGCCCCGGTTGATAGTCATCCACGACATAACCTATTGGCCCGTGGCCGCCGCTGGCGCCGACACCCAGTGGCCGATCTAGAGCCATGCGCGGCCAGCAATGGCGCGGCCAGAGTGCATCCTCGCGGGAGGCGAGGGTATCGATCAACGCGCCTACGCGCTCGGCTGAGGCTGGCAAGCGGCGCTCGTGGATATTCATGACGTTCATGTTTAGCGCGCCTCCACTTCCAGCGGCGAGGGCTCCCGCCGCACCGATACTCCCATGCGCCGCTCAATGTAACGGAAGATGCGCACGATGATGAAGGTCAGCACCAGATAAAGCAGGGCGGCGGTGAGCAGGGGTTCGTACACACGGAAGGTCTGGGCGCGAAGAATATCGGCCTCGCCCATGACATCGCGGACGGTGATCGTGAACACGATGGCCGTGGCCTTCATCAGCAGCACGGTCTCGTTGGCCAGCGCCGGCAGGCAATAACGCAGGGCGATGGGCAGCGTCACCAGACGCATCGTCAGCCATGGCCGCAGGCCCAGGCTGGATGCCGCCTCGTTCAAGCCCCGCGGCACGGCCTGGATCGCTCCGCGCAGAACCTCGCCGGAGTAGGCGGCGGTGTTCAGGCTCAAGGCCAGGATGGCGCAGAAATACGGGTCTCTGAGCAGCGGCCACAGGGCACTCGTGCGCACCTCGCGGAACTGTGCCATGCCGTAGTAGATCATGAACATCTGCACGATCAGCGGTGTGCCGCGGAAGAACAGGATGTAGGCGTACGAGGGTATCCACAGCAGCGGGTTGTTGGACACCCGGGCCAACGCGACAGGCACGGCCATGACATTGCCGATGACCATCGAGGCGCCGATCAACGCGAGTGTGATCCACAATCCGTCGATCAGGTTGATGATCACCCGCTGCATGAATTCCCAGTCCATGGCCGGCTACCTTCCTGTCTGGCCGCGCGCGAAGCGCCGCTCGGCAATATGGAAGGCGATCATCGACACGACGGTCAGGGCAAGAAAGATCAATGCCACGGTGAAGTAAAAGGTGAACGGCTCGCGCGTGCGCGCCGCGCCGGTCTTCGCCACGCCCAGCAGATCGCGGATGCCGACCACGCTGATCAGCGCACTGTCCTTGAGCACCACCAGCCATAGATTGCCCAGGGCCGGTACGGCGTAGCGCATGGCCTGGGGGAGAATGACCTTGAGAAATGTCACCCCGCCGCGCAGACCCAAGGCACGGGCGGCCTCCCATTGACCCTCCGGCACCGCCTGGATACTGCCGCGGAAGATCTCCGTCGCATAGGCGCCGCAGATCACCCCCAACGAGGCCACGGCAGCGGCAAAGGGGTTGATCTCGACGGTTACCCCCGGCATGACCAGGGCGGTCAGGTCGCGCAATGCCGAGGTGCCGCCGTAATACACCAGCAGGATCACCAGAATGTCCGGGATGCCGCGGATCGCCGTGGTATAGCCCTCGGCGATGGCCCGCAGCGGGCGCGGTCCCTGGCGCTTGGCCAGGGCGCCGAGCAGCCCGATGACCAAGCCCAGCGCGTAGGCGGTCACGGCGATCTGCACCGTCACCCAGGTCCCATGCGCCAGGGCCGGGCCCCAGGCGCCCTCGCCGAAGCCCAGGAGGGCGAGTGTGTCACCCATGGGGTGGGTGGTCAGCCGCCGTAGACGTCGAAGTCAAAGTACTTGTCGTTGATGGTCTTGTAGGTGCCGTTCTCGCGAATCGCCTCGATGGCGGCGTTGAATTTCTCGCGCAGCGCGTCGTCGCCCTTGCGTACGGCAACGCCCACACCATCGCCCATCAGCGGATCGACGAACGGTTCGCCCTTGATTTCGAAGTCTTCACCCTCGGGCGTGTTGAGCAGACTGTCGGTCAAGGCGATGGAGTCGGCCAGCAGCAGGTCGACGCGACCGGCGATCAGGTCGAAGTTGGCGTTCTCCTGGGTGTCGTAGGTGGTGGTGGCGATCTGCGGGTATTTCTCGGCCATGTACGAGGCATGGGTGGTCGACACCTGCACGCCTACGACTTTGTCCTTCAAGCCGTCGGCGGAGATCTCCACCTCCATGTCCTTGGCCCCGACGAAGGTGGCCGGCGTGTTGTAGTACTTGTCACTGAAGTCGACGACTTGCTTGCGCTCTTCGGTGATGGACATGGACGCAATGATGGCGTCGAACTTGTTCTCCTGCAGCGCGGGGATGATGCCGTCCCACGCTTGCAGCACCCATTCGCATTTCACCTCCATCTGGGCGCACAAGGCCTCGGCGATCTCCGCCTCGAAGCCCGATACGGAGCCGTCGGCGTCGATGAACGTGAACGGGGGATACGACTCCGGCGTGGTCCCGATACGCACGACGTCCTGGGCGTGAGCGGCAGCGCCGAACGCCAGGGCGGCGGCCAGCAGGCTTGCGGTGGTCAGGTGTTTCATATCGAGCTCTCCTGTGGGTTTATGCGTCACTGCATGGCAAAGCGGCGAGTCGTCGTCGGGTCAGCTCTCCAGAGCCCCCGTTCTGGGTGTTGCGCTGGGTGCATCGCCCAGCAGTTTCAGCAGATCGTCGCCGGCGCGGACCTGCCGTCGGTAGCGGCGGGTGAGGATGACGCCGGCCTGCGGTGCGCGCAGGTGGACCTCGCCATCGGCGTGGCCGGGGCGGTGGATCACGGTGGCGAGCAGATCGCCCGCCGCGACCCGCTGGCCGGGTGCGGCGTGGTACATCAGCGTGCCACCGACAGGGGTGGGGATCATATCGACATGGGCGATATCGCTGACCGTGCCGTCCCAGTGGGCGTCCGCCGTGGGCCCTTCGCCGTCGATGACGCCGCGGCCGCAGAGAAAGCGGTACAAACCCTGCGCGTCGGCTTCGGCGTGCTCGGGTGATACATCGCTGATACCACGCAGTTCCACGGTGGCGACGAGCACATTATCCAGCCGTCCACTGACCAGCCAGGGGTGGAACGCGGCTTCCTCGAAGGCCGCACCGCTGTCGTCGGCCCAGCGGACCACCGCCTGTGCCTGCATGCACACGGCCAGATCGCGCGCCGCCGGCCACAGGGCGTCGTGGGCATAGATGTATAGCGGGCTGTCCTCGTCGGTGTGCAGGTCGAGGATGATCGGGTGCTCCAGCGCCGTGCGCAGCAGCGCAGCTTTCATCCGCCGGCTGGCACCGGCTGCCGGGTCGTCGGCGATGGCCTGCAACCTCGCCAAACTGGCGGGCGAGGTGTCGGGCAGCAGCACGTGGTCGCGGTTGAAGTTCACCATCGAGGCGGCATCGAAGCGGCCCTGGTTTTCATGGTAGTGGGCCTGCGCGGCGCCGATGGGGTTGGCCGCCGGCACGATGACCACGTCCGCACGCAAGCGGCCGTCGGCTTCGGCCGCGGCGAGCCTGGGGATCAAACGGTGCAGGGCGGCTGTGCCGCCACGCTCTTCGGCATGCAGTGCGGCTTGGATGTAAGCCGACGGGGCTGATGGCTCGCGGCCGCTGAAGCGGAAGACCTCGAGGGTCCAGGCATGGCCCGGGGTATCGCCGGGCAGGGTGATCAGATCGAGTTGCATGGTGGCAGTGGCCGCCTCCCCGGACGAAAACCGCTCTTGTTGAACACTTGTTCAGGAGTATGCGGGCTCATGCGGGGGTGTCAAGCCGCTTGGCCGCGGTCATCGCCGAGCATGCTGTTCACCCATACGCGGCAGATCGTGACGCCTTCGTCCGGATCGAAGCTGTGGGGGTTGAGGCACCAGTCCACCCACAGGCCGTCCAGTAGCGCGGAGAACCCGATGGCGATGAGGCGGCCATTGATGGCAGGCTTTCCGCGTTCGGCGGCGATGTCGGTAAGCAGTTGCTGGAGGTAACGCTGGAACGCCTGGTTGGTCTCGTCGTGAGCGGTCTGTACCTCGGTTGACTCGTAGGTCATGGCCCAGAAGACGATCCAGGCGCGAAGCAGGCCTTCGTCGAGATTTCCGGGTGAGAAGAACGCCTGGAGGAAGCCTTCGAGCCGTGCCTGGGGCGTATCGCCCGCGGCCTCGGCGTGGGACTTGAGCAACTCGAGCAGGCTGCCGGCGAGGTGGCGGTAGGCGTGGGCGGTCAGGTCTTCGAGGCTGTGGAAGTGGTAGTTGATCAGCCCCAGGGAGACGCCTGCCCGGGCGCTTATGGTGCGCACCGACAGGCCGGCGCGGCCTTCGGTTCTCAGGCATTCGGCGGCGGCGTAAATGATCTGCTCGCGGCGGCCTTCGGCGGTTTTGCGCTCATATCTTGGGGCTTTTCCTTGTTCCACCCTGTCTCCCTCTGCGCTTGTTGAACGGTTGTTCAAGTATGCTAGCATCCGGGCCGATGGATTGCGCTGATGCCGTCCTGCAATTATAGGGGGGGTGCCATGGGGCGATATTCGACGTTGACGCAGCGTATCCGCGGCAGCGGTGCCGGCGTCTGGCGTTTGCACGCCCGTGCCCTGGCCGCCCGTGCACGTGGTGAGGATGTGATCGTCCTGAGTGTCGGTGACCCGGATTTTGCCACTCCCGCGCCTATCGTGGATGAGGCGGTCCGCGCGCTGCGTGCTGGCGATACGCATTACACGCCGGTGATCGGCCGCGAGATATTGCGCCAGGCGGTGGCCGATCGCCACCGCCGGTGTACCGGTCAGGCGGTCGGGGTCGCCAATGTCGGTATTGCGGCGGGTGCGCAGTCGGCGTTGTTCGCAACCGCGATGTGTCTGTTGGAGGCCGGCGATGAGGTGATCGCGCTGGATCCGATGTATGTGACGTATGAGGCGACGCTGGGGGCGACCGGTGCGCGCCTGGTGCGTGTGCCGCAGACGGCCGGGGATTTCCGACCGGATGTGGCGGCAGTTGCGGCGGCGATCACGTCGCGTACGCGTGCGCTGTTCATCATCAATCCGAACAATCCCACCGGTGTGGCGCTGTCCGCCGAGGAGCGCGATGCGATCGCGGCGCTGGCGGTGGCGCATGATTTATGGGTGGTGAGTGATGAGGTGTATGCGGATCTGGTGTTCGATGGGGTGCATCATCCGATGGCCGGTGCGGGTATCGATGAGCGTTGTGTGACGGTCGGCAGTTTGTCGAAGTCGCATGCGATGACCGGTTGGCGGGTGGGTTGGACGATCGGTCCGGCGGCGTTGATCGAGCATGTGGAGCATTTGAATCTGTGCATGTTGTACGGTCTGCCGGGGTTTTCGCAGACGGCGGCGGTAGCGGCGTTGACGCGGTATCAGGATGAGGCGGCGCGTATGTGTGGTGTGTATCGCGCGCGTCGTGATCTGGTGGTAGGTCGGTTGTCGGGTTTGCCGGGTCTGCGGGTGCGGTCGCCGCAGGCGGGGATGTTTTTGATGGTCCAGGTGGATGGGCTGGGGATGAGCGGCGGGGCGTTCGCGGAGGCGTTGTATGAGGCCACCGGGGTGTCGACGTTGGATGGGGCGGCGTTCGGGGCCAATGCGGCGCACTGTGTGCGGTTGTCGTTCACGCTGGATGAAGGGGCGTTGGGCGAGGCGAGTACGCGGATTGCGGGGTTTGTTCGTGGGCTTTCGGGCGGGCGTGCATGAGGCATGCTCGACGATAGGGCTGCGCTTTAGTTCGGGCCTCGGTGGGTGCCCGGGTTCTCGCCCTTCGGGCCGGGTGGGGTGGTTCAGACGCGCTGTGAACACGTCCGTGTGAGCTCGACGGCCGCATCCCTGCGGCCGACGGTCTGATCACACCCCACCCGGCCCGAAGGGCTTAGGTCGGTGGCACTTGCTGTCGACCCTGCGCTGCTCGGTCCTGAGCTTTACTGGGCGGGTGGCGGCGTGCCATCTGGGTTTGCCTCTTCCTCGGAGGAATCCGAGTCGGCATCATCCGTGGCTGCTGCCGGTGTGTCGGTTGGCGGTGCCGTCTCGTCAGTCGGGGCCACAGGTTCCCCCGTTGCCGGGGCCTCTTCTTCGGCCGGTTCCGCGGGGTCGTCGGTTGCGGGTGCTACGTCCTCAGCCGGAGGCACGGGGTCAGCCGCCGCAGGCGTTGCCTCGTCAGCCGTGGCCGCGGATTCGTCGCTTGGTGCGGTGTCGTCCGCAGGGGCGTCGGCTTCAGACGGCGTGGTGCCCTCGGTAGTCTCCGTGGCGGGCTCCATGCTGTCCGGAGCGGCTCCGGCCGGTACGTCCGTCGTGGGGTCCGGTGTCGTTCCGGCGTCCGCTGGGGCCGATTCGGGCTGGGCCTCGGCCGCTGCGGCCAGGACGTCGTCGACCCCCGCGGTCCATTGGACATGGCGGTAGCCGGGGACTTTATATACCCATCCGTTCCACAAGTCGTTCAGGCGCTGGGCTTCGGCTTCGGCGGCGCTGGCTTCGCCTGTGGTGCCGGCTGCGGCGGCGCTGTCCGTGGAGATAGTGTCAGGGTCGGCGGCGGCGCCCGGAGGCACGGCGCCGGCTTCCAGCGTCAGCCAGAGCGTGTCGTCGTCGGTTTGCCAGCTACGCGCGGAGACGACCAGACCGTCGAAGGTGGTGACGACGAGTTGGCGGGTGGTCTCTGGCATTGTGACGTCGGCGGCGGGGCTGACGTCTTCCAGGTCGAGGTCGGTGACGGCGCGCGCGGGTTGTTCGAGTGCGCCGGGGTAGGCCGGTTCGCGGGCCTGGGGGTTGGGGGTGAGGGTCCAGTCGTCTTCCGGGGTAATGCGCTCGATGACGAAGGGCTCGGCGTCGGGCGGGTTGATTTCGAGCCGGCGCAGGCTGGTGGGTTCGAGGCTGATGATTTGCGGTGCCAGCCAGTCGCCGGGTTTGTCGCCGAGGTTGAAGGTTTTGTCGATGAGCCAGGTTTGGGCGTCGCCTGCGATGCGGGCGTAGGTGCCATCCTGGTCGCTGGCTTGGTCGCCGAGGATGACGGCGTGGTCTTCCTCGGGGGCGCGAATGCGCACTTCCACCCCGTCGGCGTCGGCATCGGCGATGTCGAGCACGCCCAGGCGCGCGTAGCGGTCGGGGTCGGCGGTTTTCGACTCCAGTTTCTTGGCCTGGGAGAGGCCGATGAGCAGGGCGCGCACCGCTTCGAGGTCGGCGGGATAGCCGTTGCGCTCGCCGACTGACCAGTTGCCGTCGTCGTTGCGGGTGAGTGTGGCGGCGGTCGCCTCGCCACCGACGACGATGTGGATCTGGTCGACGTCGTTGATGGCGTTTTCAAGCCCCGGCAACAATTGGGCGGGGGCCTGGGTTGCCGAGGTCGGGCGCTCGTCGCGGCCGCCGCTGAACGCCAACCCCACCAGTACGAGGGTGACGATGATCAGTCCGATGAGCCATTTGGAATTCATGCTGCGCTCCTTTAGGCCGCTTGCCGGCGCCGCGTCCGCCACAGGGCCAGACCCAGCGCGATAACGGTGACGACCAGGGGCATGGCGGCGATGTTGATGACTTTCAACCGCGTACCCAGGGTTTGCACGTCCGCATCCAGCCGCCGGCGGACTTCGCGCAGTTCCTGCCGCAGCTCGACGACCTGACCGCGGAAGCGGTCGAGTTCGGCTTGTTGCTCAGGGCTCAGGATGAGGCTGTCCTGGGCTCCGCGACCGGTTTGCAGTTCGCCCAGCTTGCGTTCGGTTTCGGTCAACTCCTGCTCCAGGCGCTGTTCGGTGGCCAGCAATTGCGCCTCAGCTTCGCGACGCAGGTCCTGAACCCGTGTGAAGGGGCGGGTGGCGGTGCCTTGGGCGCGGATGCCGATCAGTGCGCCCGAGCCCAGCAGGTTGTCCAGGGCATTGGCGAGCAGGTTACCGTTGTCGGCAAATGCGCTGGCCAGGTTCTGCCCCAGAAACCGGGTCTGCTCCACCCACAAGGGGTCTGACAGCAGATCGGCGTCGGCGATCACGACGATATTGACCGGACCGTCGGCACTGGCCTTGTGGTCGGGGTTGCCCTCGGCGCGCTCGGGAAACGCGGACTTGGGCGTACCGCTGGCGCGGGCGGCGATCGTCATGCGCTCGGGGGCAGCCTCGATGCCGGCCATGAGGGTCTCCGGGTCGGCCACGGCGGCCAGGGCGGCGCTGTCGATGACACCGGCGCTGGTGCTGGACTTGATCAGCGGCTCGAGCGTCATTCCGCTCTCGGGGATGGCCGTCAAGACACCGGCACCCGCGAGATTGATGCTGGAGAGGTCGGCGGTGATGACATCGGCCGGCGAGAGCCCGTCCGGCCCAAACTGCATGAACGTCGGGTTGCGCGAGGGGCGACCGTCGGCACCGGCCACAGTGAGCGCAAGCGCCGGGTCGAGCACGATCTTCTGCGGGTCGTAGCCCACGCCCCAAGATTTCATCAACGCCGGCAGGTCGGAGGGGCCGAAGACCTCCTGCCCCAGCAGGCGGGGGGCGGGGTCGACCAGCACCACCACATTGCCGCCGTTCATGACGAACTGGTCGATGGCGTAGCGTAGTTCGTCGGACAGATCCTGCGGATGGACGAGCATCAGCAGTTTTACGTCTTCGGGAATCTCCGTGGTCGACTCGCGCGGCAGGTTGCGGATGTTGAATTGGTTTTCCAGCTCGCGGGCGATGGCCCACTCGGTGCCCGGCTGGCGCATGAAGTCGGGCACGTTGAAGGCCAGCGGTACCGAACTGATCACGCCGATCAGCGGCTTGTCCGGGTTGGCCAGCTGGCTCACCAGCTTCATCACGTCATATTCGAGAAAGCGTTCGCGGTCGGGCTGGAAGAACGGAATGATCCCCGCGTCGTCCACGCTGTTGGTCCCGGCCAAGCCGAAGAACAGGCTTTCGCCGGTGGCGCCCAGCGGGGCGGCTTGCAGGCCGAAGCGGGTCGCCCGGTCCTCGTCTTCGGAGAACGGCTGCGGGTCGAGCACCGACAGGCGCACCTGTCCGTCGCTGGCTTGTGCGATTTCCTCGAGGAATTCGCGTACCCGCTGGGCATAAGTACGCAACCAGGGCAGTTCGCGCGCGGCCTCTTCGGAGTAAAAGAAATACAGGCTGACCGGCTCGTCCAGTGTGCGCAGCACCTCGCGACTACCCTCGGACAAGGTGTACAAGCGGTTTTCCGTCAGGTCCAACCGGGTACCTTGCAGGCTGCGATTGGCCACCATTACCGCGGCGACCAGGGCGATGGCCAGCAACACCAGGGCACCGGCGCCGTGAAGACGTCTGAAGTTCATGGCAGTGTCCCTTTAGATCAGTCGGCTTTTTTCATGTCGATGACCACGGCCGTGGCGGTCAGCCACACGGCGATCATCAAGGCGAAGTACACCAGGTCGCGGCCGTCGATCACCCCACGGCTGATCCAGCTGAAATGGGTGAGGAAGCTGAAGCCGGCCAGCACGTCCACCAGCGTCTGCGGGAGCAGGGCGGACAGCGGGTCGAGAATCATCGGCAGGCCGGCGAGCAGAAACACCAGGCAGGTCACCACGGTGAGAATGAAGGCGACCACCTGGTTGCGGGTGCAGGCCGACAGGCAACTGCCGATCGCCAGGTAACTGCCGGCCATCAGCGTGCTGCCCACATAACCGGCGAGGATGACGCCGTTGTCCGGCTCGCCCAGGTAATTCACCGTCAACCACAGCGGAAAGGTCAGCGCCAGCGCCAGGATGGTGAACACCCAGGCGGCGAAGAACTTTGCCAGTACGGCGGCGCCGCGGGTGATCGGCAGGGTCAGCAGGAGCTCCAGCGTGCCGCTCTTGCGCTCCTCCGCCCACAGGCGCATGGACACCGCGGGCACGAAGAACAGGTACAGCCACGGGTGGAACGTGAAGAACGGCTCCAGGTCCGCCTGTCCGCGCTCGTAGAACTGACCGAGATAGAAGGTGAAGCTTGCCGTGAGGATCAGGAACACGACGATGAACACATACGCCACAGGCGTGGCGAAGTAGCTGGAGAATTCGCGTCGGAACAAGGTCGTGAATGTGCTCATGCCGCCTGCTCCCGTGCCACGTCGCCCTCGGTGAGACGGCGGAAGACCTCATCCAGCCGGCCACGCTCCAGTTCCAGCCCGGTGATCGTCCAGCCGGCGTTCTCGGCGGTCTGGCGCACGGCGGTGAACAGGTTGCCACCGTTGGTCGGCAGCGCCGTCACCCGCTCCAGGCGATCGTCGGTCTCCACGTGGGCGACTTCCGGCAAGGCGCCGATCGCCTCGGCCGCGGCACGCCACTGCGGCGTGGACAGGCTGACCGCGCCGTTGTAGCGCGAACTGGCCTCCAGCGCCGCCGGGGTGTCGTCGGCCAACAGGCGTCCGCCGGCGATGATGATGACCCGCGAGCACAAGGCGTGGACCTCCTCCAGGATGTGGGTGGAGATGATCACGGTGCGGTCGGCCGCCAGCCCGTTGATGAGCTCGCGCACCTCGTGTTTCTGGTTCGGATCCAGGCCGTCGGTCGGTTCATCCAGGATGACCACTCTAGGGTCATGGATGATGGCCTGGGCGATCCCCACCCGCCGCCGGAAGCCCTTGGACAAGGTGTCGATCGGCTGGGTGAGCACCGTGCCCAGATGCAAGGCGTCGATCACATGCGCCAAGCGTTCGCGGCGGTTGTCGCCGCGCAGGGTGCGCACGTCGGCGATGAAGTGCAGGAACTGGCGAACGGTCATCTCCCCGTAACTTGGGGCGCCCTCGGGCAGGTAGCCCATGGCCGTGCGGGCTTTCATCGGCTCGCGCAACACATCGTGCCCGCACACCCGCGCCGTCCCTGAGGTCGGCGCGATAAAGCCGGTGATCATCTTCATGGTGGTGGATTTGCCGGCGCCATTGGGCCCGAGAAACCCCAGCACTTCGCCCGGTTGGACGGTAAAACTCAGGTCGGCGACGGCGGTTTTTACGCCGTAGCGCTTTGTCAGGCGTTCCGCTTCGATCATGTGTTGTGACGTCCCATCCGCTCAAGACAACGACGGTGTACCGGACGACGCCGATGCCGGCGTGGGAACGAATCGACTACGGGGCATTCGGCGTCACGATACGAACGCCGCACCCGTATACGGCGTCGTATGCCGATAATGGGGGCGGCGTGTGGCCGCAGACTCTACCTGAGGGCGAGAATTTTTGGGGGCAAAATTACGATTTTGCAACTTTGAGAGCAGGGGCTTCCCACAGCTCGGCCTCATCCAGCGCCTGGAGTACGTTCGCCCGTGCCTGCGCCTCGTGGCGTTGCCGGAACAGCGGGCTCTGGAAGATGTAGCCGCGCTCGATGAAGCGGCGCAGAAAGCCGTTGCGCCCGCGGTGGAATGTCTCGTCCGACAGGTGCGGCGCCTCGGCGCGCAGCAGCGGCAGGTCCAGGGCGAACTGCGCCCAGGGACGGCCGAAGGCGCACAGGTCGACATCCGCCAGGTACTGGCCGTCGACGCTGCTTGCGGCGCCGTTGTGGCGGGTGTCGAGAATCAGCGTCTGGATACGCTCCAAACGGGCGTCGTCCATGCCGTGACGCAGCAGGCTGGCGGCCATGTCGGCGCTGCGGGCCTCGTTGTCCGCGGCGCCGATGCGGTAGACCGCATCGTGGAAATACAAGGCCAACTCGACGGCGTCAGGGTCGTCGAGCGCTTCACGCACCGTATCCAGGCTGTGCATGCAGTCCTGGATATGCGCTATTGAATGATAATGTCGATGCGATTCCATATACGCTGAACGCAACCGCTGATAGGCGGTGCGGGCGGATACTCCGGTGGGGGCGCAACAGCGATTCCATACCAATTCAAACCGGACCCGGTCCATGGACCTCTCCTTGAACACTTGTTTAGCGGACGATAGCACGGTGTTTTTTAGAACGGGATCAAGTGTGACGGAGTGCACATGATCGATTTGGCATTACGCATATTGCTGGCCCTCTCAGTGGGTTTTCTGGTTGGACGGACCCGTGTGACCGCCTCGGGCCATGCGCCGAGACCGGGGATTCGCGACTGCATGGTGACCGCGCTGAGCGGTGCGGTGGCCGGACTGGTCGCAGACCCTTGGCTGACTGCTTCGCTGGCTTTGGGGATTACGGCCGTCATGCTTGTGGCGCGTAGTGGGCAGATGCCGCGGCGCAAGGGCATCACCACGGAACTGGCCGTGCTCGCTTGTTTTGCGCTGGGCGTCATGGCGGTCGGGCCGCATGCTCCGCTGGCCGCCGCCGCAGGTATCGGATTGGCCGCCATCCTCTCGGCCAAAGCGTCCCTGCACCACTTTGCGTTCAATGTGCTGTCGCGCTCGGAGTTCGACGACACGCTGAAATTCCTCGCCTTGATCTTCCTGGCCTACCCGTTGCTGCCGACCGGCAGCTATGGCCCGTTCGGCTTTTTCGATCCGCAGAAGATCTGGCTGTTCATGGTGGTCGTCTCCGGGGTGTCGTTCATCGGCTACTTCCTGACCAAGTTCCTGTCGGCGGACCGCGGGGTGCTGGTCTCGGGCCTGGTCGGCGGCCTGGTCTCCACCACCGCCTGTACGGTCGCCATGGCCCAGGCGGCACGCAGTGTGCCGGCTGCGAATGCGGGGCTGGTGCGTGCTGCGCTACTGGCCAACACGGTGATGTTTCCGCGCATGGCGCTGGTCATCAGCGCGCTGGATGGCGCATTGGCGCAGGCTGCGTTACCGATGCTGCTGGCCATGGCGGCCACCATGCTGGTGGTGGCCGTCATTGTCGGCGGGCGGCAGCGGGATGCGTCCGGCGCCACCGTGGCCGTCTTTCGCAACCCGTTCGCACTCAAGCCGGCACTGGTCATGGGGGCGGTCTTTGCCGGCGTGCTGTTCGCCATTCATGCCGGCCGCCATTACCTGGGCGAGATCGGTCAGCGATTGGGAACCTTTGTCGGTGGGCTGGTCGATGTGGATGCCGTGACCTTGTCGCTGGCGGTGTTTCACCGAGACGGCGACACGGCCACCGGTGAGGCAGTGCTCGGTATGCTCCTGGCCATCACTGCCAACGCGGTGTTCAAGTCGGTGATGTCGTTTACCGGTGGAACCGGCGCGTTCGCCTGGCGGGTGGCCACCGGATTGCTCCTGGCGCCGTTGGCGGGCGCCGTGACGTGGTGGATGGCCTACGGGGGGTGAATTCTCATCCTTGGGTGGGGTTGCTGCGGCCCGCCAACTTGGCGCTGACGGTCACGGTGCGGGCGACGGCTTCCGCATCGCCGGTGAGCATAATGCATTGCACCCCCATCGCCTTGAGGCGCCGGATGGCTTCGAAGGACTCCGGACGGAAGATGTCGGCCAGGGCGATGGCACCGATGACCGGCTGGCCCCGCACCACCCGCTGGCACCGGAAAGGCGCTTGTCGATCACCCTTGCCTTGTGGTAGAGAAATGCCCCATGAGCAGCATCCGCGGCATTCTTCATCGCGCAACAACCGAATCGGGTCGTCGACGACTCGGTGCGATGGTGATGTTGCTGGCTGCCGTCGGCTGGCTGCTGGCGTATTCCACCGGCTGCATGCTGTCGACGCAGGGCGTCTCCGGCGATACCCACTCCGCCGTCGGTGGCATGGCAGCCATGGTCATGGACTGCCCGGTGGCCAAATGCACACAGGCGCAGTTACCCGTACCGGCATCGGCCGAACGGCTCGCGCTGACACCGAATGCGCCCGAGATCATCTTGTTGGCCGTGTTGCTTGGCCTGGTGGCGTATGCCGCCGTATCCGCGTCAAGGCGACAGCGGTACGCCCCATCGGCGCTCTGGGTGACCCGCCCTCCGGGGTTACGGTTCTATCGCCTGCGGATCTGAATCCCCCTTTCTTGCGTATCGTCAGGACGCTGTACGTCGTCCTGGCAACGGTGCATGGCCGGTGTTTGCCACCGGTTGTGAAGCAAGCTTGTGGGAGATGTCATGTCCATTCCCATGTTGTCGATGCCGGTATCGCGCCGGCAGGTATTGTCCGCTGCCCTGATGGCCGCCGGCGCAGCGGTCTTGCGCCCTTGGCCCGCGTTGGCGTCCGCCTCGGGCACACGCGAGTATTCACTGGAATTGGCACCGGCCCGGGTGCCGATGCTCGATGCCGCCACCGCCCCGGTGGACGTCTGGGCGTACAACGCCCAGGTGCCCGGACCCGTCCTGCGGGTCAAGCAGGGCGAGCGGCTGACGGTGACGGTCACCAATCGCCTGGAGGAGGCGACGACCGTGCACTGGCACGGTTTGCGCCTGCCCAATGCCATGGACGGTGTGCCGCACCTGACGCAGCCGCCCATCGAGCCGGGCGGGCGGTTCGTGTACGCGTTCGACTGCCCGGATGCGGGCACCTTCTGGTACCACCCGCATCTTCGCAGCCACGAGCAGACCGGCCGCGGTCTGTACGGCGCGTTGATCGTCGAGGACGCGCAGCCGCCGGTCGTCGATCGCGAGCTGCTCTGGGTGCTGGACGACTGGCGGGTCACCAAACAGGGGCAACTGAGCGACACCTTCGGCGACCCCCACGACATCGCCCACGGCGGGATGATCGGCAACGTGGTCACCGTCAATGGCGTGTTGCCGACGGCGGTGTCGCTCAGGGCCGGCGAGCGGGTGCGCCTGCGGCTGATCAACGCCGCCAACGCGCGCCATTTCGCGCTGCAGTTCGAGGGTCACCACCCCCAGGTCATTGCCATCGACGGCCAGCCGGTCGAGCCGCACGCACCCGACGGGGACCTGGTCGTCCTGGCGCCGGCCATGCGTGTGGATGTGATCCTCAATGCCGGTGGCGAGCCTGACAGCCGTCATCGGGTGATCGATCGCTTCTATCGCGACATGGCTTATCAGGTGCTGGAGCTGGCGTACGCGCCGCAGCGGCTACGCGAGGCGCCACCGGACGATGCGGTCGTGCTCGCCGCCAACCCGCTGTCCGAGCCGGACCTTTACGCGGCCGAAGCACATGAAATCCGCTTCCAGGGCGGCATGATGGGCAGCCTGCAGGGGGCCACCGTCGAAGGCCGGCCGGTGAACATGATGGACGCCATGCGTGCGGGCAGGGCCTGGGCGGTCAACGGCGTCATCGCCACCGGCCACGTGCACGAACCCATCCTGGAGCTGGTCAAGGGGCGTTCCTACCGGCTGCGCCTGGTCAACGAAACCCGCTGGCACCACCCGATCCACCTGCATGGCCACAGCTTCCGCGTGCTCAGCCGCAACGGGCAGCCGACGCCGCGCCGCGAATGGCAGGACACGGTCATGATGAGCCCGCAGGAGACGGTCGAGATCGCCTTCGTCGCCGATAACCCAGGTGATTGGATGTTGCACTGCCACATCCTCGAGCACCAACTGGGCGGAATGATGGCGGTTGTCCGGGTGGCTTGAACACATTAGTCGAACGTTCGTTTACCTAGTCAATACTTGATATGAGGAAAAACCCATGAACGCATTTATCCGCACCATCATTGCAGTGGCCGCCATGCTGCCGGCTGCCGTCATGGCCGCCGACCTGGCGGCCATGCTGTACAAGAACCCCAGCTGCGGTTGTTGTACGGCTTATGCCGAGTATCTCGAGGAGAATGGTTTCAAGGTCGATGTGATCGAGTCCAACGACCTGCCGATGATTCGCCAGGAGCACGGCGTCGCCGCCGGTCTGCAGAGCTGTCACACGATGCTGATCGGCGATTACGTCGTCGAGGGTCATGTACCGGTGGAGAGCGTCCAGCGCCTGTTGGCGGAGCAGCCGGCCATCCGCGGCATCACCGCACCGGGCATGCCGGCTCAGTCCCCCGGCATGAGCCCGCAGGGGCCGTGGTCGCTGACGGTCTACACGCTCACGGACGACGGTCAGCAAGTGGTTTATGAGCGCTATTGATCGGATGCCTGCGCGTATCCACCTTGTCCGGCCGAAGATGAGCGGTAAACAGTCCGGCCGTCGCTAACGGCCGGACTGGAGGCGATGGGGCCGATGCCACTTAGAACAGCAACCTGACCCCGGCGACGATGTAGAACGCCTCCTCATCCTCGCCCGCCGCACGGGCCAGGTCGGCGGTCTTGCCGAAGGAGCGTTCATAAACGATGCCTGCATACGGGGCGACGTTGCGCTCGATCAAGTCATAGCTCAGGCGCAGTCCGGCCTCCGTTTTGGAGACGCCCGATCCCACGCCGATGTCCTCATCGTCGGAGAACGCGATGTCGACCTCGGCCGATGGCGTGAGAATGAGCCGGTTGGTGATCAACAGCTCGTATGCCACATCCAGCCGGGCCGATAGATCGCCGTTCTCGCTGATGAACAGGTCCGCGTCCACCTCGAACCAATGCGGCGCCAGCCCTTGCACACCGAGTACGGCGTAACTGCGGTTCGGCCCTTCGGGTGTGTCGATGCGCACGCCGGCTTTCGCATCGAAGAAGTCGGAAATCGGGCGCTGAATGAGCAATTGGTGTTCCAGCGTCTCGAACCCATCATCGTTCTGGCTGTATTCAGCCTCGCTTTCCAGGCGAAGCTTCCATTCGTCAGTGCCGACGAAGCCTTCCAGATCCCAGGCAAAGAGGTCGCCGTCGTCGTTGAAGCGCTGCTCCAACTGCTCGACCGCCACACCGTAGTACACCAGCGGTACCGGCTCGGCGGCCCAGACAGGCGGGGCGAGTGAGGCGCCCAGGGCGGCCAGTGCAAGAACGGACTTGATCGTGATCGCGTGTGTCATTGGATCACCCCGCCGTGCCGGTAGGAGCAGACTGCGGGCCGCCCTCGACGATCACCTTGCGGAACATGCCGCTGGCCATGTGATAGGCCAGATGGCAGTGAAACGCCCATTGACCGGGCGCATCCACCTCGGTCTCGGAGTAGACGGTGGTGCCCGGCGCGATGCTGATCACGTGCTTGACCGGATCCCACTGGCCGTTGCCGGTGTCCAGGATCGACCACATGCCGTGCAGGTGCATCGGGTGGATCATCATCGTTTCATTGACGAACTTGAACCGTACCCGCTCGCCGTAGTTGAGCCGTAACGGCTCGGCGTCCTCATACTTCACGCCGTTGATCGACCAACTGTAGCGCTCCATGTTGCCGGTGAGCCGCAGCTCGATTTCACGGGTGGCTTCGCGGTCCGGGTACAGCGGCTTCTGCGCCTTGAGATCGGCATAGGAGAGGAACTTCCCACCATCGGCCGCTGTTGGGATCAGCCCCGAACCGGCAGCGTAGAAGGGGTCGGTAGCGCCGCCCATGCCGCCCATCGATGAATGGTCCATGCCTGCCATCTGGCTGTGATCCATACCCTCCATCGACGACATGTCCATACCCGCCATGCCTTCGTGGGCCATGCCCATGTCAGCCATGGTCAGCAACGGTGCCTCGCGCGGTGGGTGTGTATCGCCCCGGAGTCCTTCCCGCGGCGCAAGGGTGCCTGTGACGTGGCCCGCGCGACCCATGGACTCGGCGACTAGGGTGTATGCCCGTTCCTCGGTCGGGCGGACGATCACATCGTAAGTCTCGGCCACGGCGATGCGTAACTCCTCGACCGGCACCGGCTGCACATTGTTGCCGTCGGCTTGCACCACCGTCATGCTCAGCCCGGGAATGCGGATGTCGAAGTACGTCATTGCCGATGAGTTGATCAGGCGCAGGCGCACGCGCTCGCCCGGCTGGAACACCCCGGTCCAGTTCTGGGCCGAGCTCTTGCCGTTGATCAAGGCCGTGAAGCCGTGCACGTCCTCGATGTCGGTCTGCATCATGCGCATCGAACCCCAGGCGCGGCGTTCGGCCACCGTTTCGGCGAAACCCTTGCTACCGGCCTCGGAGAAGAAGTCGAACAAGGTCTGCTGCTTGCGGTTGTAGAAGTCCGGCATGTGCTTGAGATTGCGCAAAATGGTGTCCGCCGCGTGCGGGTGCTGGTCGGTCAGCTGGACCACATACTCGCGGTCGTAACGGAACGGCTCGCGTTCAACCGGCTCGATGACGATGGACCCGTAGGCGCCATCGGCCTCTTGCAACCCCGAATGGCTGTGAAACCAATAGGTGCCGCTCTGCACGATGGGAAAGGTGTAGGTAAATGTGGCGCCCGGCTCGATGCCGTGAAAGCTGATGCCCGGTACGCCGTCCATTTCGAAGGGCAGAATCAACCCATGCCAATGAATCGAACTGGGTACATCCAGGTTGTTGGTGACATTGACGGTTACGGTTTCCCCTTCCTTCCAGCGCAGGACAGGGCCGGGTGATGCACCGTTGTAGCCGATGCCCGATTGAATCGTGCCATCGATATCGATACCGACCGGATCAATGGTGAGTTGATAGCTGGCGGCCAGGCCGGACAGCGGAAACAAGAGCCCCAGGGCGGCCAGGCCCCGGCTCAACAATCTCGAGCGTGACTGTCTCATGATGTAGGTACCGTCAGCCGCCGATCTTGATATTGCCCACCATGCCCGCGGCGTAATGCCCGGGTACGTTGCAGGCGAATTCCAGATCCGCATCCCCGCTGAAACGCCACACCAGTTCTTGCGATTGGCCCGGCTCGAGCAGCACGCTGTTGGGATCGTCGTGCTCCATCGTCTGGCCGTTGCCCATGTCCATCTTCATGGCCTCCTCGTCGATGTGCTGGGGCATCAGTGCACCGTGCTCCATCATCATCGCCATCTG
>CBFGWV010000060.1:0-19892 GCA_965652545.1 uncultured Candidatus Competibacteraceae bacterium
CAGGGATGCGGCCGTCGAGCGTACACGGACGTATTTACAGCGCGTCTGCCCGGGCCTTACCCGACGCCGAAGGCTGACTTCAGTAGCTGTTCGGTATCGAGGTGGTGCGAGTCGGGAGGGGCCTGGCTGCTATGATGCGACGCTTTCACGCCGGGGCCGCGCTTGAACGAGTTCGAACTGATCCGCCGCTACTTTCACTGGCCGACCGGACGCGCCGATGTGGTGCTCGGGCCGGGTGACGATTGCGCGCTGCTCAGTGTGCCGGCGGATGCGGAGCTGGCGGTGACGATGGATGTGCTGGTCTCGGGCCGGCATTTTCTGCCCGATGCCGATGCGCAAGGCGTGGGGCACAAGGCGTTGGCGGTGAATCTCTCGGACTTGGCGGCGATGGGGGCGGCGCCGGCATGGGTGACGTTGGGCTTGACCTTGCCGGCGGTGGATTCGCCGTGGTTGGAGGGTTTCGCCCGCGGGTTCTCGGCGCTAGCGGCGGCGCATGGGGTGGCGCTGGTGGGTGGCGATACGACCCGCGGCCCGCTGGCGATCGCCGTGCAGGCGGCCGGCCTGGTGCCGCGGGGGCGGGCGTTGCGTCGCAGTGGTGCCCGGCCAGGGGATACGGTGTTCGTCACCGGTGTACCGGGTGAGGCGGCGTTGGGGCTGACGTTGCTTTTGGGCACTCAGGGTGGCGGGCCAGGCGTGGTGTTGCGGGAGCATTTGCGAGCCCGGCTTGAGCGGCCGGAGCCGCGGGTGGGGGAGGGGCGGGATTTGCTCGGTATTGCCTCGGCGTGTATCGATGTGTCCGATGGCCTAGTCCAGGATCTGGGGCATGTGCTGGCCGCCAGCGGTGTGGGTGCGGTGATCGATCTGGATGCGTTGCCGGTGCCCCATGGGGCCGATGATTTTCCACCTGAGACGGTGCGCTGGGCGCAGACCGCCGGTGGTGATGATTATGAGTTGTTGTTTGCGGTGCCGGCAGCACGGCTTGCGGCGCTGGCGGATTGCACGGCAGCCTGGCGGGTGCCGTGCACGCCGATCGGGGTGATCGAACCCGAGGCCGGGCTGCGTTTTCGCGAGGCGGGCCAGCCCGTGCCGGCGCCGCGGACGAGCGGGTATGACCACTTTCGCTGAACGCGTGCCAAGCTACACTGGCGCGGGACGATCATCCATGAGGAGTGGGGCATGAAACTTGAAACATTGGCCATTCACGGCGGGTACCGCCCGGACCCGACCACTAAGGCCGTGGCCGTGCCGATCTACCAGACGACCTCCTATGCTTTCGATGACACCCAGCATGGTGCCGACCTGTTCGACCTGAAGGTCCAGGGCAATATCTACACGCGCATCATGAATCCCACGACCGATGTGTTGGAGCAGCGCGTCGCGGCGATGGAGGGCGGTGTGGGTGCGCTGGCGCTGGCCTCGGGCATGGCCGCCATTACCTATGCGATCTTCACCATCGCCGAGGCTGGCGACAATATCGTCACCACCAGCACCTTGTACGGCGGCACCTACAACCTGTTCGCGCACACCCTGCCCCAGTTGGGCATTCAGGCGCGGTTTGCCGATTATCGCGATCCGGCGGCCTTGGGTGCGTTGATCGACGAGCGCACCAAGGCCGTGTTCTGCGAGTCCATCGGCAACCCGGCGGCCAATGTGGTGGATATCGAGGCCATGGCGGAGGTGGCCCACGCCCATGGCGTGCCGCTGATCGTCGACAACACGGTGCCGACGCCGTATCTATGCCGGCCATTCGAGTTCGGGGCGGATATCGTTGTGCACTCCCTGACCAAGTACATGGGTGGCCACGGGACGTCTGTCGGTGGCGCCCTGGTGGATTCCGGCAAGTTTCCCTGGGCCGAGCACCCCAACCGCTTCCGTCGCCTTAACGAGCCGGATGTGTCCTATCACGGTGTGATCTATACCGAAGCGCTCGGGCCGGCGGCTTTCATTGGCCGGGCGCGGGTGGTGCCGCTGCGCAACATGGGTGCGCCGATCAGTCCGTTCAACGCCTTTCTGATCATGCAAGGCATCGAGACCTTGCCCGTGCGCATGGACCGGCATTGTGAGAATGCCGTCAAAGTGGCCGAGTTCCTCAAGACGCATGCCAAGGTGGAGTGGGTGAACTACCCCGGTCTGGCGGACAGCCCCTCGAAGCCCTTGGTGGACAAGTACATGGACGGTAAGGCGGCATCGGTGCTGAGCTTCGGGGTGCGCGGCGGGCGTGAGGCCGGTGCCCGCCTCATTGATGCGCTGAAGCTGTTCACCCGGTTGGTGAACATCGGCGATGCGAAGTCCCTGGCCTGCCATCCGGCCACCACCACCCATCGTCAATTGGACGCCGGCGAGTTGGTCAAAGCCGGTGTCAGCGAAGACATGGTGCGTCTGTCGGTCGGGCTTGAACACATCGATGACCTGCTGGCCGACCTGGAACAGGCTTTATCCGCCGTATGAGTCGACGCGGGCGGCGCAGTCACCGGCTGTATCCGTTGGTGATCATCCTGGCGGTAGCCGTCGTCAGTCTGCGTTCTCACTGGCAGGTGGTGCCCGAGGCGGTGGTGCTTGCCGCAGGCGCCGACGAGGTTTGCACGGTGAGTGCGGTCGGCGATGGCGATTCGGTTACGGCCGATTGCCCCTCCGGCGAGGTTCGGGTGCGGGTGTGGGGCATCGATGCGCCGGAGATGGGCCAGGCGCCGTGGGGCGAGCGCGCCAAGCGCGCGTTGCAGGCGCGCATTCCGCGGACCGTGCGGCTGGAGGTGCTCGATGTCGATCCTTACGAGCGCAGCGTGGCGCGGATCTGGGACGGCGAGCGGGACGTGGGCTTGTCGATGGTCGATGACGGCATGGCCATCGTGTACCGCCGGTTCAACGACGATGACCGTTACGCCCAGGCCGAGAGCGGTGCGCGGAAGCGCCGGCTCGGTATCTGGGCCGAGCCCGGCGACCAGCAACGGCCCGCCGCCTGGCGCCGGGTGAATCCACGCGGGGAGTCCGGGCGCACGTGACGGCGGCATCGATGACGGTCAGCAACGGGACCTTGCGACTGGCCGGCGAATGGACCGCCACTGCCCTGGAGACGGTCGATGCGCGGACCGTGCGCACGCCGGTGCGGCACATCGATGCCACTGCCATCGAGCGCCTGGACACCGCGGGCGGGTTGGCGCTGGCGCGGCTGGCCGACCATTTCGGTGTGGCCCGATCGGATATTCTCATCGCCGACAGCCGTGCGCAGATTCTCGATCTGGTGCTGGCCCGCAGTGCGGATATCGCACCGCTGGATGGCGGTACGCGCGGCGAGAATCCATTGGCGCGGTTCGGGCGGCTGGTGGTGGGACACGCCGCGGAGTTCCAGGCATTCCTGTCATTTCTCGGCGAGACGTTCGTTGCCTTCGTGCGCTCGCTGATCCGCCCCTCGCGTATCCGCTGGAACTCCATCATCGCCAATATGGAAACCGCGGGCGTGAACGCCTTGCCTATCGTGGGCTTGCTGTCGTTCCTGCTCGGGGTGGTGGTGGCGTATCAGGGTGGTGTGCAGCTGAAGTTATACGGCGCCAACATTTTCATCGTGGAACTCGTCTCGCTGACCCTGCTGCGCGAGCTTGCACCCCTGATCACCGCCATCATCGTCGCCGGACGCACCGGTGCGTCGTACACCGCGCAGATTGGCACCATGCAGGTGACCGAAGAGGTGGATGCGCTGCGCACCATCGGTATCGACCCGCTGGATCTTCTAGTGTTGCCCAAGCTGTTCGCCTTGCTGCTGGCCCTGCCGCTGGTGGTCATGTTCGCCGATGTGATGGGCATTCTCGGTGGTATGGTGACGGCGACGCTGTTGTTGGATGTGAGCTTTCGTGACTTCATCGACCGGATGCCCCAGGTGGTTTCGCTGACATCCTTCCTGATCGGCGTGGGCAAGGCGCCGTTGTTCGCTGCCGTCGTGGCGCTGGTCGGTTGCTTCCAGGGCTTCCGCGTGCGCGGCGGCGCCGACAGTGTGGGGCGCCAGACCACGGTCAGTGTGGTGCAGGCCATTTTCCTCGTCATCGTGGTCGATGCCGCGCTGGTCGTGGTGCTGGGGACACGGGGATTGTGACCGGCGAGGTGGTGATCAAGATTCGCGGTCTATGCAACCGCTTCGGCGATCTGGTCATCCATCAGGATTTGGATTTGGATGTGCGCGCGGGCGAAGTATTGGCGTTGGTCGGCGGAAGCGGCTCGGGCAAGACCACCTTGCTGCGCGCCATCATCATGCTCCAGCGGCCGGCTGCCGGCAGCATCGAGGTCTGTGGCGATGAGGCGGTTGGGGCCGGAGAGGCGACGGCGCAACGCATTCGCCAGCGCTTTGGCATGTTGTTCCAGATGGGGGCACTGTTCAGCTCCTTGACCGTAGCTGAGAACGTTGCCGTGCCGCTGCGGGAGCATACCGATCTCAGCGCGCGAACGATCGCAGAGTTGGCGCGGTTCAAGGTCGCATTGGCGGGACTGCCAGCGCATGCGGCGGACAAGTATCCGGGCGAACTCAGCGGGGGTATGCGCAAGCGTGCGGCCCTTGCCAGGGCGCTGGCGTTGGACCCTGACCTGCTGTTCCTGGACGAGCCCACCGCCGGTCTCGACCCGGTCAGTGCCGGCGCTTTGGATGAGCTGGTCGTGCAATTGAAGCGCAGTCTTGGATTGACAGTGATCATGGTGACCCACGACCTGGATTCGCTGTGGCAGGCCACCGACCGGGTGGCGTTTCTGGGGGATAAGCGTGTTCTGGCCACCGCGCCGATCGCGGAGCTGTCGGAAAGTACCGATCCGCTGATCCGGGCCTACTTCAGCGGTCCCCGGGCAGCGCGGAGAAGTGAATGGAAACCAAGCTGAACTACACGCTCGTCGGGTTGTTCGTACTCATCATGGGCGCGGCGCTGGGCGCGGCGATCTTCTGGCTGGCGGTCGGCGGCGACCCCAAGGTTTACGATGATTATGTCGTGTACACCTCGGAATCGGTAACCGGACTCAACCCCAAGGCGGTGGTCCGCTACCGTGGCGTGGAAGTGGGGCGAGTCGACACTATTCAACTGGAAGCCAACAATCCGGCACGGGTGGAGATCATGTTGCAGATCGAGCGCGGGGTGCCGATCAAGGAAGATACGCGCGCCACACTGACCACTCAGGGCCTGACGGGGATTGCGTCCATCGAGTTGACCGGGGGTAGCCAAGCCTCGCCGCGATTGCCGCCCAATCCCGGCGGCGAGCCGCCTCAGATCCCCAGCGGGCCGTCTCTGGTAACCCGCTTGGACAATGCGTTCACGACACTGGTCGACCGATTGGAAATCCTCCTGTCGGATGACAATCTTACGCATTTGGGCAATACGCTGGAGAACGTCGACCGGTTAACCGGAACCTTGGCTGATCGCAGCGCCGATCTGGACGGTTTCATCACCGACCTGCGCAGTACCAGCACCGCGCTGGCCCGCATCGTCAACGATCTTCAGCCGGTGGTGGCGCGTGCGGGTGAGACTCTGGACGGTGCAACGGATGTAGCGGCCGAACTCGGCCCACTGATCAAGCGTATCAACGACCTGGTCAACGCTGTGGAGGACGCTGCCGTGTCCGTCGCCCAGACCAGCCGCAGCGCCGGGCAGGTTCTGGAGGAGGGCAAGGCGGAGCTGCGCAGCGCGTATGCGGATGCGGCACCGAAACTGGGCCAACTGGTCGGCGAGATCAGTCGCCTGTCATCGGTGCTCGGCGAGTTCGTCGACGATCTGGATCGTAATCCCAATATGCTGTTGCTGGGTCGACCGCCTCGCGAACCGGGGCCTGGAGAATAAGGAGCGTGCATCACGTGTTCCGCTACGCAATACCGTGGCTGTTCGTATTGACGTTGGGGGGCTGTAGTCTGGCGTCCCTTCAATCGGATAAAAGCGAGATCACTCATTTTGGCTTCAATCCGACGTTGGCCGAGGCACCCGCTACGCCGTCGACCGAGGGCAAGATCGTCCGCCTGACAACCATCATGGCGGTACCGGGGGCGGACAGCCGGTTGATGGCCTATAGCCTACAGCCAGGGCAGATCGACTTCTTCGCCCGCAATGAATGGCTGGATCGGCCCGCCCGTCTGCTCGAACCGTTGATCATCCAGGCGCTTGAAGGGCGGGACGGTGTGCGCGCGGTCATCACGCGCGAAGCCGGCGCGCACCCGGACCTGCGCCTGGAATTGACGCTCGAGCGGCTGTTGCACCGCTTCGACACCGAACCCAGCCAAGTCGATGTCGCCATCCGTATGCGCCTGCTCTCCGTGCCCGATGGCGATCTGTTGATCAGCCGCCAGTTGACAGCAAGCGAACCTGCGCCCAGTGCGGACCCCGCCGGCGGGGTCCAGGCGACGGACCGGGCTCTGGCCCGAATTTTGAGTGACCTGCAGCAGTCGGTCGCGGGAGCCGTTGTGGAGCAGCCTTGAAACTGTGCTCGCGTGAGCGGTGCGGTTCGGTGCTCGGTATTCAAGCCAGCGCAGCGTCGGGCGATAGCGATCCGTCCTCGAAATGCCGCGGGTCGAAGCTGATAAGGCGCGGATCACCGATGGCCTTGCGCACCAGCGCGCTGCTCGCCGTGCCGTCATCGGGGAATACGCTCTGCCCTATCGTCAGTTCGGGGCGTACTGTCTCCAATCCCGGCACGATCCAGGCGGTGACCAGGCCATGGTATCGGGTGGTGTATGCCCGATCGCTCGGATGGCCGGGTACCAGGGCCAGGAACGCGCCCTCGCTCCATTGCCCGAAAGACTCCGGACTGTGTAGCGAGGGTGCGATGCGTTGTGCGACCTTGGTCAGGTAGCGCTTGATGTTGTCCTCGCCGTGACTGCGCATCAGCTGGTTGAAATTGGCCACTTCGATATACATCACGGTAAATGGGGCGGGAGTGGAGTCGACAGTGCTCGCCGCCAGGATCTGGACGAATCTGTTCTTCAGTGCGGCCTTGTTGGGTAGCCCGGTCTGGGCATCGTGCCAGGCGAGAAATTCGGTGCGGGCAACTTCGGCTTCGCGGGCGCGATGCGCTTCCCAGGCGGCACGCTCACGCGCCGCTCTCTCCATCAAGCGCGCATCGATGAACGACAAGCTCAATGACACCGCCAGCAGCGCGACTGCCACGGCCGCTACGGGGGTAGCCGTCCATGTGTCTGTCAGGCTGCCGGCCGCCAGGCACACGGCGTCGGGGGCGAAGTTAGCCGCTGCCATGCCGGTATAGTGCATGCCGACCACGGCCACGCCCATGATGAAGGCCGCGCCGACCCGTGCGGCGTACATGCGTCGCGAGTGGCCGCCGCGAAGATGGAACGCGATCAATAGGGCCACTGCGGATGCGCTGACAGCGATGACCACGGACAATGAGAACCACAGAGGGTCATACGAAATGCCGGGCGCCATCCGCATGGCGGCCATGCCGCTGTAGTGCATGACGCAGATGCCGGCGCCCATGAGTGCGGCGCCGAGAATCAGTGTGACGGCTGACAGGCGCGCCCGGGTGACGATGGCTAAGGCCAGTGCCGAAACGACCACTGCGGCACCCAGCGAAAACAAGGTGATCCACAGGTCATACCCGACGGGGATCGGCAGCTTGAACGCCAACATGCCGAGGAAGTGCATCGACCAGATGCCTGTGCCCATCGCCAGTGCGCCACCGAGCAGCCAGGCCCCGGCAGCCATGCCGCGTGAAACGGTGATGCGGGCGGCCATATCGAGGGCGGTGTAGGCGGCTAGCGCGGCGATGATGTACGACAGGGCCACAAGCCCGAGATCGTATGAGCCGGTCATTGGTGCTCCCCCCTTGAGTCTGAACGGATTCGAGAGGCCTGAAAAAAGGCATCGCCGTTCACGCGCACCGGCGCGGATTGTCCAGTGTGGCTTACCTTTGAGATAGCAAAGCCGGGATAGCGGGGGCGGAGTTTTTGCCCGATCTGTGCCGAATACACATTACAGGTGTTCAGTGTTACTGCGCGCAGAGGGCGGAGCGTGCCCCGTGGTCAATCGAGCGGCTCACGTTTGAAGCGCATGTAGTAGTGCAGTACACGGACGACGAAACGCTGGGTTTCCGGGTAGCGGGGGATGGACCGTCGTCCGCGCAGGACGGCGGCATCGCCGGCGTTGTATGCGGCAAGGGCGATCTGAATGTTCCTATAGCGCCCCAGTAAGGTCTTGAGCAGCCGTGTTCCGCCGTCGATGTTCTCGGCCGTGTCGTAGGGGTCGACGCCCAGTGCGGCGGCGGTATCCGGCATCAACTGCATGACGCCGATGGCGCCGCGGCTGGATAGTGCATCGGGGTCGTATGCCGACTCAGCGGCGATGACGGCATGGATGAGGGCGGCATCGACGCCATGACGCTTGGCGGCGTCGCGAACCAGCGGTGCAGCGGCCTGCCGGTGTATGCGCTCACCGGGGATCGGCGGAAGCTCAAGCGCAGTTGCCGGGCCGCCGATCAAGCTGCCCAACAATAGAGCCACCGCGCCTGCTGTCATCCGCCCGCTCACGGCGACACGGCCAGCTCGCTGACACCCACACGCCCGAGGCCGGGCAGCTTCAGGGCTGGGGGCCAGAGGTCGACCCCCACCGTCATCCCCAGGAGGTTGAGTTCAACACCTTCGTCGATGCCCAGCATGACACCGGCAACCCCGCCCGCAGACAGTTGCAAGCCGCGGCCTGCAGGGCTCAATGCGGCCCAACGGCTGCCCGCGAGATAGTCTTTGCCCACGGCGGTGGGCGGCAGGTCGAGGCGCAGTTCGGGAACTGCGCGTGCCAGGTATGCGGTGAAGGTGTTGCTGTTGGGCCCCGGCCAAACCCGGTATTCGCGATTATGCGGGTACTGCGCCGCAGCCTGCCGCAGGCGGTCGATCAACGCGTCAACCTCGGCGCCACCACGGATGTCGCGAAGCAGCCAGGGGTGATTCCCGAACCAGTAGCCATCGGGTACGCCAGGACTAAGGCGCACGGCTGCCGCGCCGCGGTCGACGCCAAAGCCGATGACTTCCATGCGGGTGAAGGTGTCCTCGCCGGTGGTTTTGACGGCGAACCACGTGTGCACGCCCAGGGCACCGCGCCAGCGGAAGGCACGCGCGGCGAAGACCTGGATGACCGCCTCTGGCGTGGTGGCCGGATCCGGGGACAAACCGGTGCTGTCGCGTCTGGCGGTGCGCCAGTCGGTCGCCTTGGAGCCGTCAAGGGCGTGGGCCGCTACCGCGGCCAGAGCCGGCAGAGCGATGCTGATCAGTAGCGCGGCCAAGCTTTTCTTAATCCAGTGAAGGCGTTTTCGCATCTGTCGGGTGCTCCGGTATGCTCAGGGCCATCCACAGAACAGATGGTAAGGCATCGTGAGCGCATTAGATCGCATTAAGGAGGCCAATCAATGCGACCTGGCCCGTTTTGTCCCATTTGTGATCGCGGGACGGCACCTGGGCTTTGTGCGTCGTGATGCCCTCGATACGCTGCTCCGCTGGCCGGAGGTGTTCCGCACCGTCGATCATGGCGTGGCACTGCATCCGAACCTGGACCGGGCCGCCGACCCGGTGCGCGCGCGGACCGAGGCCGTGGAGGCCGTGCTTAAAGACTTGGCGGCCGCCGGTGCCATCCGTGGCTGGCGGAATGAGCGCTATCCCATCAACCGCTGGTTCCACGAGCCGGCCGTTATGGCCATGGAGCGGGCAGCGGTTCCCCGGTTCGGCCTGCCGGGGTATGGCGTGCACCTCAACGGGCTTGTGCGTCGTCGCGACGGCTTGCACATGTGGGTGGGCCAACGCGCGCTGGACAAGACGACCGCGCCGGGGCGGTGGGATCAACTGGCCGCCGGCGGTCAACCGGTGGATTTGTCACTGGCTGCCAACATGGCGAAGGAGGCGGAAGAAGAAGCTGGTTTGCCCTCCACCCTGGCCCGAGCGATCCGGCCGGTGGGTGCGATTACGTATTGCCTGGAGGCCGAGGGCGGATTGCGGCCCGATGTGGTGTATTGCTTCGACTTGGAGTTGCCGGAGGATTTTGAGCCGGTCAACCGTGACGGGGAGGTACATCATTTTGAGCTATGGCCGATGGAGCGGGTTCGTGAGGCGGTGTGCGAGACGGATCTTTTCAAGTTCAATTGTGCCCTTGTGGTCATCGACTGCCTGATCCGCCATGGCGTCATAGGGCCGGACGATCCAGACTACCTGGCGCTGCAGTTAGGCTTGCGTGCCCGCGAGCAGCGACCGGGCACGCCCTGGTACCGAGATGCCGGCCGCCCGGTCAGGCCAGGCTGAGTGCCGCTTCCTGCTCGTCGCGTCGCGGACGCGGTTCGCTGCCATCCGCTCGGAAGCCCTCGATGATGTAGTCCGCCAGGCAGTCGATCGGCCGATTGCCCAGGCCGCGCTTGCGCTGTAGGACGATGCTGGTGGAGGGCAATGTCGGCATGTCCGACTCACTGCCGATGATGTGCAAATCCGGCGGGACGATGGTGCGGATGAACGCGGTGATCGCCAGCCCCGCCCGAACGGCGGCCAGGATGCCGCTGATGCTGGCGCTGGTGAAGGCGATGCGGTGATTGCGCCCGCTGGCCTCGAGGGCGGCGGCGGCCCAGACGCTGCAGGCACAGCCATCGTCGAACACGGCCAGGGGGAGCGGGTCGCGATTCATCAGGCAATGATTCGGCGCGGCTACCCAGACCAGTTGCTCCCGGCACAACAGCTCGCCGGGTTCATGACCGGGTTCGGCGACGACGATGGCGAGGTCCAGCTCGTTGGCAGTCAATGGCAACAGCTCGCGCGAGGGTTGGCAGCGGACTTCCACCTGAATCAACGGATGGGCGCGGTAAAATGCGGTGAGGATGCCGGGCAGGTAGCGCATGGCAAAGTCGTCCGGGACGCCCAGGCGCACCCGGCCGACCATGTCCGGCTGGCGTAGGGTGTTGAGCACCTCGCTTTCCATTTGCACCATGCGTCGCGCGTAGTTGAGTAACACGTGGCCTTCGTGGCTCATCCGCACTGCGCGACCGTCACGTTCGAACAGCGTCCGTCCGATGATCTCCTCCAGGCGTTTCATCTGCATGCTGACCGCAGATTGGGTGCGGTTGACACGTTCGGCCGCACGGGTGAACGAACCAGTGTCGGCGATCGCCACCAAGGTGGCGAGAAGGTCGGTGTCCAGATGCATGTCCGATACCTTTTGATCAATACGGTTGATGATATATATCACAACAATTCGTTAGACGAATGATTTGCATGGCTGGAAACTGGACTCCAGGACAACCGGAGTACATGCCATGAACCGTATAGTGAATGCTTCCCAACCCGTCGACCTGCCGGCTGTGCCACAGGATCGGCTGCTGCGGCTGGTGCAGTGGATAGAAGGCCGGGTCGAACTGGTGCGTCAGCGCCGCGCCCTGGCAAGTCTGGATGACCGGCAACTGGCCGACATCGGCGTCAGCCGCGGCGAGGCCATCGGCGAGGCGGGCCGGCCGTTCTGGGACGGCGAGGCTGGCAATGGCTGGCAGGCCGGGCGACGGGGAGCCTCCCTGGATGCGTGAGCGATTCAGGAGGGCAGCGGCGGTAGGCTGGTTGGCGCCGGTTGACGCAGCCAGCGTACCGCTTGATCCATGCCGTCCAGCGTTAACGCAGCCATTCGCCCCGCCATCAATTCGTGTGTCATCCGGACTGAGGGGGTGTATGCCCAACGGGACGGATCAACGGGGTTCAACCACACGGCACGGTTGAAATGCTCCAACAGCCGGCGCAGCCAGACGGCTCCCGGCTCGGCGTTGAAGTGATCGACGCTGCCCCCGGGTTGAGTAATTTCGTAAGGACTCATGCTGGCATCGCCGACCAGAATCAGCTTGTAGTCGCGCCCGTAGGTGCGTATCAGATCCACTGTCTGCATCCGGTCGCTGTGTCGGAATCTGTTGTCCCGCCAGACGCGCTCATAGATGAAGTTGTGAAAGTAATAGGCCTGCAGATGCTTGAACTCGGCGCGTGCCGCCGAAAACAGCTGCTCGCATACGCGGATGTGGTCATCCATCGAACCGCCGATGTCCAGCAGCAGTAAGACCTTTACCGCATTGTGACGCTCCGCGACCTCTTTGACATCCAGCAGCCCTGCGTTCTGTGCGGTCGCGCGGATGGTGGCGTCCAGGTCCAGTTCCGAACGGGCGCCGGTGCGGGCGAAGCGGCGCAGCTTGCGCAAGGCGAGCTTCAGGTTGCGTGTCCCCAATTCGGTCCGGTCGTCGAGGTTGCGGTATTCGCGGTTTTCCCACACTTTGACCGCCCGGCGATTTTGCGAGCTGCCGCCGATGCGTACACCCGCAGGATGAAAACCCGAGTGGCCGAAGGGCGATGTGCCTCCGGTGCCTATCCAGCGGTTGCCTCCGGAATGTCGTCCGGTCTGCTCCGCCAGCCGTTCGCGAAGCGTGTCCATCAGGCGCTCCCAGCCCATGGTCTCCAATGTGTGGCGTTCTGCGTCGCTCAGCAACCGGGTGGCTTCGGCGCGCAGCCATTCCTCGGGAACGTCTTTGCCGAACAGCGCGTGGAAGGCGTCCAGTCGACCACGATAAAAGGCGCCGAAGGCCAAGTCGAAGCGGTCGTAATGACGTTCGTCCTTAACCAGGCAGGCGCGTGACAGGATATAAAAGTCATCCACGCTGACACCGGCCGCGTGGGACTTCAGCGCTTCCAGCAAGGTGAGGAACTCGGTGACGGAAACCGGAATTCCGGCCTCGCGAAGCGCCGCAAAGAAGCCGATGAGCATCAGCTACCCTCACTCCGTCGCCGGTGCATGAAGACCAGGCGCTCGAACAAGTGCACATCTTGCTCGTTCTTGAGCAACGCGCCATGTAGCGGCGGGATCGCCTTGCGTGCATCGTTGCCGGCCAGAATCTCCGGTGGGATGTCTTCGGCCACGAGCAGCTTGATCCAATCCAGCAGTTCGGACGTCGATGGTTTCTTCTTCAGGCCCGGGATCTCGCGCAGGTCGAAGAACACCCCCAGGGCGGCCTCCAGCAGATCGCGCTTCAGCCCCGGAAAATGCACATCGACGATGCGCATCATCGTCTCGGCATCGGGAAAGCGAATGTAATGAAAGAAGCAGCGCCGCAGGAACGCATCCGGCAGTTCCTTCTCGTTGTTGCTGGTGATGATGATGACCGGGCGTTCGCGGGCGATCACCGTCTGGCCGGTCTCGTAGACGTGGAACGTCATGCGGTCGAGTTCCAGCAGCAAGTCGTTGGGGAACTCGATATCGGCTTTGTCGATCTCGTCGATCAGCAGGACCGGGCGCGTATCGTGGGTGAACGCCTCCCAAAGCTTGCCGCGGCGGATGTAGTTCCCAATGTCGTGGACTCGGGCATCGCCGAGCTGCGAATCGCGCAACCGGGCGACAGCGTCGTACTCGTACAATCCCTGCTGCGCTTTGGTGGTGGACTTGATATGCCAGCTGATCAACGGAGCACCGAGGCTTGCGGCGATTTCCTCGGCCAGTTGGGTCTTGCCGGTGCCCGGTTCGCCCTTGACCAGCAGCGGGCGGCCCAGCGTGATGGCGGCATTGACGGCGAGGCTTAGGTCATCGGTGGCAACATAACGGGTGCTGCCGTGGAAACGGGATACGCTCATGGTGGTCCAGACGGTTGCGTACAGAAGTCTATGCACAGTGTATCGCAGTGCAGCACCCGGCAATCCTGGCGTATGATCGGTCGCCCAAGGTGTTGAAAGAGAACAGAAGGAGCTAAGGGTATGATCAAGGTCGCCATCGTAGGCGCCACCGGCTATACCGGTGTGGAACTGCTGCGCTTGCTGGCGCGTCACCCGCAGGTGCGGCTGACGGCGGTGACCTCTCGCGGCGATGCGGGCACGCCGGTCGCGGCAATGTTCCCAAACCTGCGCGGGGTGGTCGATCAAGACTTCGTGGCGCCGGACGACGCCGCGCTAGATCAGTGTGACGTCGTGTTCTTCGCTACACCGCATGGCACCGCCCAGGCCCAGGTGCCCGGGCTACTCAAACACGGCGTACGCGTGGTCGACCTGTCCGCCGACTTCCGCCTGAGCGATGCCCATGAATGGGCCCGCTGGTACGGACAGCCCCACGGCTGCCCAGAACTGCTGTCCGAGGCGGTCTACGGATTGCCGGAGCTCAACCGCGAGCGCATCCGCACGGCCAGACTCGTCGCCAACCCCGGTTGCTACCCCACCGCGGTGCAACTGGGCTTTCTGCCGCTGCTCGAAGCCGGGGTGGTCGATTCACAGTCGCTGATCGCCGATTGCAAGTCCGGGGTCAGCGGTGCCGGCCGCAAAGCCAGCGTCGCGACGCTGTTCGCTGAGGCAGGCGACAACTTCAAGGCGTATGGTGCATCCGGGCATCGGCACCTGCCGGAAATCCGTCAGGGGTTAGCGCATATGGCCGGCCAGCCCGTGGGCTTGACGTTCGTGCCGCACCTGACACCCATCGTGCGCGGGATCCATGCCACATTGTATGCACGCCTCACCAAGTCCGATGTCGATATCCAGCGGCTGTTCGAAATTCAATACCGCGATGAGCCGTTCGTCGACGTCATGCCTGCTGGTAGCCACCCGGAAACTCGCAGTGTTCGCGGTGCGAACACATGCCGAATCGCCGTCCATCGACCGGAAGGTGGGGATACAGTCGTCGTTCTCGCGGTCGAAGACAATCTAGTGAAGGGCGCAGCGGGTCAGGCCGTCCAGAATATGAACCTGATGTTCGGCCTACCCGAAGCCATGGGTTTGGATACCGTGGCCTTGTTGCCCTGATCGGCCATGGGGCTGATAATTCCGTTTACTGATGTACCGACGAGGTTTGCCATGTCTACCGCTGAAATGATGACCGACGAGTTGCCACTGGTCTTTACCGACTCGGCGGCATTCAAGGTCAAGTCCTTGATCGAGGAAGAAGAAAACCCCGATCTGATGTTGCGGGTCTTCATCACTGGTGGCGGTTGCTCAGGGTTCCAGTATGGGTTCACCTTTGCCGAGGCGCTTGAGGATGGCGACTCGATGGTCGAGAACCAGGGCGTCAAGCTGTTGATCGACCCGATGAGCTTCCAGTACCTCCAGGGTGCGGAGATCGATTACACAGAAGGGTTGGAGGGTGCACAGTTCGTGATCCGCAACCCAAATGCGTCCACCACCTGCGGTTGCGGCTCATCGTTCTCTGTTTGAGCCCGAATGCAGTCCCGACCAACGACGGCGCCTCCTTGGCGCCGTCGTTGGTCATGCTGGATAGATCGCCCCGAGGATCCGTGAGCCTCGGGCGCCAGTAACGGCCGGTAGGTTTCCCGGCAGCCCAGCCAGTGTCCTGGCCGCGAGCCATGCGAAGCCGACGGCTTCGACAAAATCGGGATCCACGCCATAAGCGGCGGTTGACTCCACCGGTATGGCGCCCATAGCACGTTTCAATGCGCTCATCAGTGCCGCATTGTGGATACCGCCTCCGCAAACCAGCAGCCGCGCCGGTTCCGCAGCTTTTGCTGCGTCGGCTACGGACCGCGCTGTAAGCTCAGCCAGGGTTGCCTGGACCACTGTAGGGCCGAGTGGCTGTCCGAAATCGGTCAGGTGCGTCTGCAACCACGCAAGATTGAACAATTCCGGCCCGGTACTTTTAGGCGGCTTACGTTGGAAGTAACGTTCCTTCATGAGGTGGGCAAGCAGGGCTTCATCGGCATCCGCGGAGGCGGCCCACTGGCCACCGGCATCGTAGCGGCCACCGTGATGGCGGCGATACCAAGCGTCCATCAGCGTATTGGCCGGCCCGGTATCGAATCCCGTTACCGCCTCAGGCCGATTGGCCGGCAGAATGCTGATATTGCCAATACCGCCGAGGTTGGCGACGACACGGTCCTCCAATGGGTTGGCAAACAACGCTTGATGGAAACCTGGTGCCAGCGGCGCCGCCTGGCCGCCGGCGGCCAGATCGCGACGGCGGAAGTCCGCAACGGTTGTGATCCCGGTCAGTTCGGCCAACAGCGCCGGGTTACCCAGTTGCACGGTATAGGCAGGGACGGCATGGGGGGCATGTCGAACGGTCTGTCCGTGGCACCCTATCGCTTTGATCGCCGAGGCGGGGTGCCCTGTATCGGCGATCAGTCGGTTGATGACGGTGGCATAGGCTGTGGCCAGAAGAGCATCCAGCGTGGCCACCATGTGCAAGTTGTCTTGGCGACCGGCGGCCACATCGTTGATGAGCTCGGCCAAGGGCAGTTCAAAGGGAACGCTTGTAGTAGCCAGCGTTTGCGGGCCGGTCGCTGAGAACGCCACCAATGCTACGTCGATACCATCGACGCTGGTGCCACTCATGACACCGCAAAACAGCGATTGGCTCACTGATTGCTCTGGGCCACACGGATCATGCTGGCGGCATCCAGCCGTGCTACCCATTGGGCAGTCTGCTGGCGAAAATCGGCAAGATACTTCTCCTCCAGCGGCATGTTCGGCAACTGAACCTTTACTGGATCCACGTGTTCACCGTCGATGCGAAACTCATAATGCAAGTGTGGGCCGGTGGCCATTCCACTGGAGCCCACGTAACCGATGATCTGCCCCTGCTCCACGCGCTCCCCTCGGCTCAGCCCGCGCGCGAATCCGTTCATATGGGCATACAAGGTTGAATAGCGTGTCCCGTGCTGAAGGACTATGGTGTTTCCGTAGCCGCCCTGGCGGCCGATGAAGCTCACCACGCCATCGCCCGAGGCTTTGATCGGCGTACCGGTGGCGGCGGCATAATCGACCCCTTTGTGAGGGCGTTTTACACCCAGTACGGGATGAAGGCGGTTGGGTTGAAAGTGACTGCTCACGCGGCGGAAGTCCACAGGTGAGCGCAGGAACGAGCGGCGCATGCTATTGCCTTCCGGCGTGAAGTAGTGCACGCGCCCGTCAGGATCCTCATAACGGACTGCTCTATACGTCTTGCCGCGGTTGATGAACTCCGCTGCCAGGATGGCCCGATCGCCGATCTTCTCACCGCCCACCAACGCCTCTTCATGGACGACGACGAATCCGTCGCCCGGCTGGATGTCCAGGGCGAAATCGATATCCCAACCAAAAAGCTGCGCCAGTTCGAGGATGAGCTTGTCGCTCATGCCTGCGTCGAGCCCTGTCTTATAAAACGAACCGCTGATGGTTCCGTTACGCACCGCGATGCGCTTTTCGACATCTTCAGACAGGCGTTCGGCCTCGAATCCCTCCAGCGCACGGCTGATGCGCAACCGTTCGATGGGGCTGATCTGCTGCTCCAACTGCAGAATCTTGCCATCGGTGTCTGCGAGGATGCGCAGATGCTGGCCCGGTCTTAGCGCCTCGAGGCTGCCGACATCGTCGTTGGAATCGATGAGCACATACAGCTCGTTGCCCCTGAGACTCAGGCGGGAGAGGATCGATGACAATGTATCGCCATCGGCAACATCGGCTTCCAGCCAGCGTGGCAGATCGGCATCCATGACAACGGGCGCAGCAGCGACGGTGGCCACCACCTTCTCGTCGGGACGCGCTATGCCCATACCATCGGCAGTGGGCGACTCCCAGTTCAACGTGGTGGGAGATCGCAGCGCGTCGAGTGTACCGAGCGACCCCATTGCCAGCGGTACCGAGTTCACGGCGGTAGCCGCCTTCTCCAAAGAGGGCAGTACGAGCCGATGCTCCACACCTGCGGTTGCGAGGGCGGCCGGCCAGTTCTGCATGACCGCCATCGTTACGGCGGCAAGTGTGCAGATGCTGCCCAAGCCGAGCACGGCGACCTTGAGCCAGGTCCGTTTGCGCCGCTTCGGGCGAAACGTAACCTGTAGATGGGGATCCAATTTCATTAAGCTTGTGTCCCGATTGCAAACGCCGGTAAATCTAGCGGCACAATCCAGCAGGGTCAAATGTCGACTGACATTAATTTCTTGGCGTATCAACAAGTTGCGCCGCATTGTTGTTGGATATTTGCCAATATTGTTGTGTCATGACGACAATATCCAAGAGCAACCCCCGTCAGCGGGGATACCGGGACAGGTCTTGACATGGTCGAAATCGACGAACAACTGGGCATCATCAAACGTGGTGCTGAAGAGCTGCTGATTGAGAACGAACTGCGTGAGCGGCTCAAGGAGGGGCGTCCGTTGCGGGTGAAGGCCGGTTTCGATCCGACTGCGCCGGATCTTCATCTGGGGCACACCGTACTCATCAACAAACTGAGACAGTTCCAGGATCTGGGGCACCGTGTGCAGTTTCTCATTGGAGATTTCACCGGCATGATCGGTGATCCCACCGGGAAGAACGTCACACGCAAGCCCCTGACACGTGACGATGTGGTTGCCAACGCGGCAACCTATCAGGAGCAAGTATTCAAGATCCTCGACCCTGAGCGTACCGAGGTGCTCTTCAATTCCGCCTGGAGCAGCAAACTCAGTCCTGAGCAACTGATACAACTGGCCGCCAAACACACGGTGGCGCGCATGCTGGAACGTGACGATTTCGCCAAGCGCTATGCGAGCGGCCAGCCGATCGCCATCCACGAGTTTCTCTACCCCCTCCTGCAGGGCTACGACTCGGTCGCGATGAAGAGCGATGTCGAGCTCGGCGGCACCGACCAGAAGTTCAACCTGTTGGTGGGGCGAGAGCTGCAGCGCCACTACGGTCAGCCCGCGCAGATCGTGTTGACCATGCCTATATTGGAAGGGACCGACGGTGCCCAGAAGATGTCGAAGTCCCTGGGCAACTATATAGGCATCAAAGAAGCGCCGGATGAGATGTTCGGAAAGCTGATGTCCATCTCTGACTCTTTGATGTGGCGTTACTTCGAGTTGCTCAGTCTACGCCCTTTGGCCGACATCAAGGCATTGCGGGATCGTGTCGATGCCGGATTGAACCCGCGCGATGCCAAGTTCGAGCTCGGGCGAGAGCTCGTCGATCGCTTCCACGGCGCCGGCATGGGCGAGGCCGCCCAGCATGCGTTCATCGATCGGTTCCAGAAAGGTGCGCTGCCGGAAGATCTGCCCGAGGTATCGATCGCGGCCGAGGGGGGCATCCTGCTCCCGCAATTGTTGAAAGAGGCCGGGCTGACCGCCAGCACGTCCGAGGCTCTGCGTATGATCGGCCAGGGTGCGGTAAGGCTCGATGGAGAGCGGGCGGATGACAAGGGGCTGACGATCGCGGCTGGAACGACATTGGTGGTGCAGGTCGGCAAGCGACGTTTCGCGCGCGTTCAAGTACTTGCGAAGGCAAGCTGAAGAAAATACGCAGAAGTTCATTACAGGGTGTTGACACCCACTCAGAAGTGCATAGAATGCGCACCTCGCCTGGCATGAACGACACGGGCGGCGGGGTCGGAAGGCCCGCAGCTGCTGAGGAGTCGGGAGTATCGGGGAGGCGCTAGGAAACAAAGCGCTTGCAGGATGAAAGGGGGTGTGTATAATGGGCGCCCCGCCGAAGCCTGAAGGGGTTTCGGAAGTGATCTTTAACAATGTGATTGAATGGCTTGTGTGGGGGTTTGTTCCCTCGGACGCGAGTAGGGTTTTAGGACCTGAAGGTGTTCAAGGCGAACAACCTCCTGCGACATCCGCGAGAGCGGGTGTTACAGGAAGGACTCGTCGACTCAAAGCTTTAAGTAGTTTTGAACTGAAGAGTTTGATCCTGGCTCAGATTGAACGCTGGCGGCATGCTTAACACATGCAAGTCGAACGGTAACAGGCCTTCGGGCGCTGACGAGTGGCGGACGGGTGAGTAAAGCGTAGGAATCTGCCCTTCAGTGGGGGATAACCTGGGGAAACTCAGGCTAATACCGCATACGTCCCTAGGGGGAAAGCGGGGGATCTTCGGACCTCGCGCTGAAGGATGAGCCTACGTCGGATTAGCTAGTTGGTAGGGTAAGGGCCTACCAAGGCGACGATCCGTAGCTGGTCTGAGAGGATGATCAGCCACACTGGGACTG
>CBFGWV010000061.1:0-19700 GCA_965652545.1 uncultured Candidatus Competibacteraceae bacterium
TGGTCGGCGACCAGCCGGCTGGCGCAGAAGGCGTCCGCCACCGCCGTCGGCGCGTGGCGGACCATCAGCGCCGCCTGCCACAGCCGGGCCAGTCGCGCGGCATAGCGCCGCGCCGTCACCGCGCTGGGGGCCGGCTGGCGCCACAGTTCATCGAGCGCATCGTCCAGGGCCGGGTGGCCGCCGCGTGCCGCTTCCAGCTCCTGGCGAAATGCGCTGACCGACTCCGGCGAGCGCTCCAAAGTGCGCAGAACGTCCAGGCACTGGATGTTGCCACTACCCTCCCAGATGCTGTTCACCGGCGCCTCGCGGTACAAGCGCGGCAACACCGACTCTTCCACATAGCCGTTGCCGCCCAGGCATTCCTGCGCCTCGGCGATGGCCATGCTGGTGCGCTTGCACACCCAGAACTTGCCCAGTGCAGTCCCCAGGCGGATCAACGCCTGTTCGCCGGCATCCAGCGCCTGCGCCAGGCGCAGGCCGATACGCACGGCCGCCTCGCTCTCCAGGGCCAGGTCGGCCAGGACGCTCGCCATCAGCGGCTGCTCGACCAGCGGCCGGCCGAAGGCCTGCCGGTGACGCGCGTGGTGCACCGCCTCCACCACGGCCCGTCGCAGCAACCCGGCAGAGCCGAGCACACAGTCGTAGCGCGTCAACGCGACCATGTCGATGATGGTCGCCACACCCCGCCCGGGCGTGCTGAGGCGCAGCCCCCAGGCATTGCACAGCTCGATTTCCGCCGATGCGTTGCTGCGGTTGCCCTGTTTGGCCTTCAGCCGTTGCAGGCGAATGGCATTGCGCGTGCCGTCCGGACACCAGCGCGGCACGAGAAAACAGTCCAGGCCGTCATCGCTGTAGGCGAGCATGAGGAAGGCATCGCTCATCGGCGCGGAGCAGAACCACTTGTGTCCGGTCAGGCGAAAGGCCTCACCATCGGCAACCGCCCGGGTCGTGTTGGCGCGCACATCGGAGCCGCCCTGCTTCTCAGTCATCGCCATGCCTAGGGTGGCGGCAGGCTTGCCGGCGGCAGGTGCATCACGGCCGTCGTAGTCGGCCGCAGCGATGCGGGTGAGCCAGTCGTCCACGTTTGCCGCAGTCTTGGCCAACACCGCGCGGCCGGCAAAGGTCATGGTCAACGGGCAGCACGTGCCCGGTTCGAGCTGCGCATGCAGGTAGAACAACACCGCCCGGCGCAGGTGTGCGGCGTCTTGACCAGGCCACCAGGGCAAGGCATGGACACCGGCTTGCGCCGCGCGTCTCATCAGCCGGTGGTAGGCGTCGTTGTAGTCGACGCGGTCGACACGGTGGCCAAAGCGATCGTGCGTGACCAGGCGTGGTTCGTCCCGGTGGGCCTCGTCGGCCAGGTGCGCCGCCTCGGCCGAGCCGGTCCAGGCGCCATAGGCCAGCAGGGCCGGGTCCGAACCCCAGGCACCCAGGGCCTCCGTGAGCACCGGGTCGCCGGCCAGCCGGTTCCTGTCGCCCCAGGGCGGTGCCTGGTTATCGACCGAATGAGTGTCCCAGCACATTGAACCGGACATGGTTTTCGCCCTCTCATGGTGTTGGAATCGGCGGCCACAAAGGGTTGCGCCGTCTTCGGCCGCGGGGTGGTTCATGCTACATTACGCGGGCTTTGGCCCAGCAACGCCAACCGGCCAGCCACACCCCCGGCGCATCGCGAATCACCCCGACATCGGGTCTTGCCGCACACCGGGTATCGATCTTTCAAGGAGCGTATCGTTCATGGTTTCACTGCCTCGTCTTCGCCACCTGGCCCTTGCGGCCCTGGCCTGTCTGCCCCTTGTCGTTTCGGCCCAGGACAGTGGCAGCCAAGAGCCCAGCCCGGTCAAGACCGAAGAAACCCCATACAAGGATTGGACGCTGGTCTGCGAAGTGCCCGAAGGCGAACCCAAGCGTTGCATCCTCACCCAGGCGATCAGCAATAGCGACGGCTCGGTCGAGGTACTCAAGGCAACGATCGGTTACTTTGGCGAGAACGGCCAGGCGGCGCTGGTTCTCACAGCCCCGCTGGGTATCGCCCTGCGCCCCGGCATTGCCATCCAGATCGATGAGAACGAGGCCTTCGGCCTGCCCTTCGATCGCTGCCACCCCAACGGCTGTCTTGCCGGCACCGCGCTCGATCCCCAACTGATGGCCGAGCTCAAGGCCGGCGTGACGGCCAAGGTCGAACTGCACCTGACGCCCCGCCAGTCACGCACCCTGGAGTTGTCCCTGAGTGGCTTCACCGCCGGGCTGGATGCGATTCCCAAGCCCTGAGGCCACCCCCTCACGGCCTGCCGGCGGCCATCGCATTGCGATGGCCGTCATGCTTTGCCTCGCACTGTGCCTACCCGGCCTCGCCACGGCGAAGAAGCTCTATCGTTACCAGGATGCCGAGGGCATCTGGCACTTCACCGACAAGGCGCCCGAGCCCGGCATCCAGGCCGACAGCGTGCAGATGGAGGTCGGCGAACGGCCGCAACGCGTGCTGGTGCGCAACCGCGGCAGCAGCCGCGAGCCACTGCTGTACGTCACCAATACCTTTCACGGGCCGGCCGAGATCGAACTGCGCTTCGCTCAGATGCGCAATGTGGGCAGCGATCCTGTCTTTCCGCTACGCCTGACGGTGCCCCCGCGCGGTGAGATCAAGGCGGCCCGGCTGTGGATCAGCGATCCGCAGCAAAATGCCGGCTACACGCTGGAATACAGTTACACCCCGGGCCCGCCGGGCGCGGTGCACGACGATGCCCAGCCGTACCGCCCGCCATTCGATCGCGGCCAGTCGTTTTATATCGCCCAGGCCTTTGGTGGGCGTTTCAGTCACACCCACCCGCAGAGCGCCTACGCCGTCGACTTGGCCATGCCCGAGGGCACGCCGATCCGCGCCGCCCGTGCAGGCATCGTCATGGATGTGGCCAACGACTATTTCAACGGTGGCGACGACTTGGAGCGGTACATCGACCGCGCCAATTTCATCCGCATTCTCCATGACGACGGCAGCATGGCCGTGTATGCCCACCTGGCCCTGGAAACCGCGCGGGTGACGGCCGGTTCGCGGGTGCAGCGTGGCCAGGTCATCGGGGCATCGGGCAACACCGGTTTTTCCACCGGGCCGCATCTGCACTTTGCCGTGCAGGTCAACCGCGGCATGGAATTGGTCTCTGTACCGTTCGCGTTCAGCGGCCAGGACGGGGCTGGTGTGACGCCGATCGCCGGCGAGGTCTTGACCGCTTTTGACTAGCCGGCGGTGACGGGGTATACGTTTTGGTCCCTTGCGCTCAACCGATGAGACCGCCCCGATGGCCGCTTCCTGGACCCCCGGCAGCTGGCGCCTGCGCCCGGCTGCCCAAATGCCCGATTACCCTGATGTAGAACGCCTGCGCGCCGTGGAGCACCGCCTGGCGGCCGCGCCCCCACTGGTGTTCGCCGGCGAGGTGGCAACCTTGCGCAAGCATCTGGCAGAGGTGGCCGAGGGCCGGGCGTTCCTGCTGCAAGGGGGCGATTGTGCGGAGAGCTTTGCCGAGTTCGGGGCGAACAAGATCCGCGACACCTTCCGCGTGTTGTTGCAGATGGCGGTGGTGCTGACCTTCGGTGCGGCCTGCCCGGTGGTCAAGGTCGGCCGCATGGCCGGTCAGTTCGCCAAGCCCCGTAGCGAGCCCACGGAATCGCGCGGCGGCATCACCTTGCCCAGTTACCGCGGGGATATCGTCAACGGGATCGAGTTCGACGAGTCAGTGCGTATTCCCGACCCCGAACGCCAATGGCAGGCGTATTCTCAAGCGGCGATGACGCTGAACCTGTTGCGTGCCTTCGCCCAGGGCGGCTATGCCGATCTGCACCGGGTACAGGGCTGGACGATGGATTTCCTGGACGCCAGCCCACAGGGGGCGCGCTACCGCGACGTGGCCGAGCGCATCACCGAGGCACTGGCGTTCATGGAGGCTTGCGGCCTGCATGGCGAGGCGGTGCCGCAGATCCGAGAGACGCAGTTCTACACCTCGCATGAGGCGTTGTTGCTCGGTTATGAGGAAGCGTTGACCCGGGTGGACAGTCTGTCGGGCCAGTGGGTGGATACGTCGGCGCATTTCGTATGGGTGGGTGAGCGCACCCGCCAGCCGGAGGGTGCACATGTCGAGTTCATGCGCGGGATCGTGAACCCGGTGGGTGTGAAGATCGGCCCGACGACAACGCCGGATGATTTGATGCGTCTGATCGATGCAATGAACCCGACCAACGATGCGGGGCGTTTGACGCTGATCAGCCGCATGGGGGCGGACAAGGTCGAGGCCGCGCTGCCGGCGCTGGTGCGGGCGGTGCAGCAGGAGGGACGCAAGGTGGTGTGGTCGTGCGATCCGATGCACGGCAATACGATCAAGTCGCCCAGTGGGTATAAGACGCGGCCGTTCGACCGGATTCTGGATGAGGTGCGGCAGTTCTTCGATGTGCACCGTGCGGAGGGCAGTCATGCCGGCGGAGTGCATTTCGAGCTGACCGGGGCGGATGTGACCGAATGCACCGGTGGCGCGCAGGGCTTGACCGACGAGAATCTGGGCGATCGCTACCACACCCATTGCGACCCGCGGCTCAATGCGTTCCAGAGCCTGGAACTGGCGTTCCTGGTGGCGGAGATGCTGAAGAAGCAGCGGCGGGCGGCTTAGGGGCCGGTGGGTTGTCGTGGGATCGGTAGCTGACGGAATTCGGGGACGGGTTGCCGCGGGCGGTGGCTGATAGGTCGGCTTGGTGCCGTCGGCAAGGGTTCGGCGGCTGGGTCGCGGAGGCCTGTGGCCCGGCCCCGCCTTGAGCCCCGGGTGGGTGGTCGTCAGACTCGCTGTGAATACCTCCCTGTGCGCTCGACGGCAGCATCCATGCTGCCGACGGTCTGACGACCACCCACCCGGGGCTCAAGGCTCCGTTCTGTGGCGCGGCGAGCATGCTTCGCTGGCTTCGCTCGGTGGCTGGAAAATTTGAGTGCGCCACCCCCTGGGATCGCCGAGTTGTACTCGGCAGCCGAGCAAAGCTCGGCCTTGGCGCTATCCAGCATCTCGAGACCTTCCAATGGCTGAATCATCCCGTCGGCCTATCAGACGGCCGGCCTATGGCCGGCTGCCGAGTACAACTCGGCGATCCCAGGGGTGGCGGCTCCGGGGCTTAGCCCATACTCAGGAAGTCGCGCCATCGCCTTCTACTTCGAAGCCAGAAGCCCGCAGGCCAGCCGCTGGCGGCTTCTGGCCTGCCGGGTGGCCTCCAGCCAGACGACGAGGTCAAGCAGGTCGGCGGCTTTGTCGTCTGCGGGAATGTCCGGGTCCAGCAGCCGCCGCGCCTTGGCGGTGAGGGCCGGCCAAGGTGCGGCCGCGGTGGCGTTGAGCCAGCGCTCGAGCACCAGCACGGCGGAGGCGCCGGGATGCTCGACGCCGCCGGCGAGCCAGCGGTCGAGCCAGTCGGCCCAGGCGGTGAGCCAGGCGTCGACGGCTGGGGTCAGCGCAGTGTGGGGTGTCGCCATGTGCCCTCGCTGTCTGTCCATACGCTGATCGGCCGCACGGTCATGATGCCGTCGTGCTGCGCAAGCCAGCCGAAGACCTGAGTCCAGCGTCGTCCCTGTTGCCACCAGCGGTCGAGGCTGCCGATTGCTGTGCGGCTGTGGCTGTCGGTCGCGGCCATTTGCAGGCGTAGGGTGCCGCCCCCGGCGTCGCGTACGGTCTGGGTCCACAGTTGTGACGCGGTGTCGAACTGTGGTGTCTCGCCGTGGAGCGGACCGATCAACACCGGCTGGGCGGCAGGGGTGAGCAGCTCATCGCTGAGGCTGTCGACGCAGATACCGGCCGCCGCCCTTGCGTCCGCCGCTGGGGGAGCCGGAATGTCCACGGTGTCGCCGGTTTCGATGATCTCGGCCAGGGTACCGGCACGGGCGGACAGGTGGCCGTCGTCGCTGAGCCAAGCCTCGGTCAGTGTCAGCCTGGCCGTGGACAGCGTGCCCAATGACAGGCCGGCCCACTGCTCGTCCGCCCAGCCCAGCGGCAGGGTCCAGCCCAGGTTGGCGCGCATGGCGGCGGTCTGGACGACGGACAGGCGCAGCCAGCGGCCGGCTTGCGGGGACCAGCCATGCAGGCTGATGCCTTCGGTGCCGTCGCTGCCGGCCCAGGCTTCGGCACCAAGCATGGTGAGGTCGAGCCGGGGCGCGAGGCGGTAGAGGCGGCGGTGGCGTCCGGCGAGTTCCGGCAGGGGTTGCGGCAGCGGGGTGGCGGCCAATGCGCGCAGACGCACCCAGCCGCGGGCGAGCAGTTCGCGCAGGGTGTCGCCGCGGGCGGCAGCCTGCCCGGCGAGGTCGTCCTCCAGCCAGCGCAACAATGGATTGAACGCACTGGCCAGGGCGGGCAAGTCCGCTTGGCGGGCGCGGGTGACCAGGGCGTGGCCTTGGGTGAGCGAGGCGGTGGAGGCTTGCGCGCTGCCAGCCAACGCCAGTTGCCGACACCACGCGTCCAGGGCCTGGACGACGTTGCGCTGGTCCGCGGTCAGGGCGCTGACGGTCTCGTCCGCGGGCTCGTCCAGACCGGCGCCGCGGCGGGCGGCAAGGACGGTCATCGCCCGATGGGCGCAGCGGGCCTGCCCGCAACTGCACACGGAGGCCGCCAGCCCGCCGGCAACGGGAATGTGGACCACCTGCGGCGATGTCTGCCCTACCCGCCCGACCAGCGTGGACGGGCCAGTTTCGAGCACGATGACGACGCCTTGCTCCAGCCAGGTCAGCGCCTTGCGCACGGCCGGGCGGCCCAACTCGGCGGCAAGACTTGCCCAGTCAGCCGACAGCCAGGGCACCTCGCCGCTGGCCGGCGGCGCCGGGGTGGCGGCCCCAAACTCGGCCGCACGCAGGAGCAGCGCAACAGCATGGTGACAGGCGCCGGTCGCCGGGCAACTGCAATGCAGGTGCTGCAAGCCGGCACCGGTAAGGATTTGCGTATGGCTTTCGAAGCCCGCGTGGTAGCGCGTCTCGGCATCATCCCAGGTCACGGCCTCGGCCGTACTTTGACCGGCCAGGCCGCGACCGCGCCGCAGCAGGCCGCGGTTGGCCCAGGCGACGATGAAGTCGTCGTCCAGGCCCGCCAGCCAGGCATCGAGGACCGCACGCGTCATGCCATGACTCCGGCGACCCAGTCAGCCAGCCGGTCTGGCGTCATGGCGCCGATGGCCATGCCGCAGGCGGTCAGCGCCTGGGCCATGTGGTGGTCGTAGTCGGGGTTGGCACTGCGGTCCAGCGCGGCGAGGCCGAGCAGCTTCACGCCACTGCCGGCCAGCCGGCGGGTTTGCGCCAGCAAAGCCTCGCGGTCGCCGCCTTCGTAGAAGTCGCTCACCAGCACCAGCATACTGCGCGTGGGGTTGCCGATCTGGCCGGCGGCATACGCCATGGCCGCGGCGATATCCGTCCCGCCACCCAGTTGCACACCCAGGAGCACATCGACCGGGTCGCCCAAGCGGTCGCTGACATCCACGACCTGGGTGTCGAACAACACCAGGCGCGTGTTGAGCACGGACAAGCCGCTGAAGATGGCCGCGGTCACCGCGGCATGGATGACCGAGTCGACCATCGACCCGCTCTGGTCCACCAGCAGGATCAGCTCCCACGGCAGTTGGCGGCGGTGGCGGGCGTTGAAGTACAAGCGCTCCAGGACGATCGAACCGGACTCTGGATCGTAGTGCTTGAGGTTTCTGCGCAAGGTCGTGGGCCAATCGAGCGCCGCCAGGCTGGGCCGGCCGCCGTGTCGGCCCCGCTGGCGGCGGCCCCGCACCCGGTCACGCAGCGAGCGCGACAAGCGGGCTTCGAGTTCCTGCACCACGCGGCGGATCAGGCGCCGTGCCTCGGCCATGCAGGCATCGGGCAGCAGGCTGCGGCAGGCGATCAAGGTCCGCACCAGGTCCATCGAGGGCGTCGCCTGGGCCAGGACCTGTTGGTCGGCCAGCAGCTCACTCAGGCCGTAGCGCTCCAGCGCCTGGCGCTGCATGGCCTCGGCGGTGCTGCGGGGGAACAGCTCGCGCACACCGCTGAGCCATTGCGGCGCGCTCAAGGTGGAGCGCTCGCGTCCGGCACCGCGACCGATGTAGCGCCGCTCGTCGTACTCGCGACCGTAGAGGTACTCGAGCATCCGGTCGCGTTGCCCGTCGGCCGCCCCCAGCACGGTGGTGCCGTCGGCACCGCCGCCCTGCCCCTGGCCACCGCCCTCTGCGCCCGGCCCGAGTATCAATCGCCAGCGTTGCAACAGATCAGTCATGCATCCCCCAACGGCGCAGGGCCGATTCAACGGCATCCCGCAAACCATTCAGCTCGGCCTGTGCCGTTGCGGTACCGATGGACACGCCAGCCAGCGGATCACGCGGGCGGTGCACATCGTGCACCGCTTGCATCAGTGCTGCGGCCTCGCGCGGTTTGAGCGCGGTGAAGGCCAGCCGCAAGCCCGGCAACACGGTGATGAAAGTCTCTTCGTCCCAGGACCGTACGGTTTCGCTGAAGGCCTGGATCAAGTCCGGCGAGCCGGCGAACACGTGACGGGCCAGCGGCAGAAAGCCCTGTAAATACGCCGACACCGGCTGCGGATCGAGCACGCCGGCATCCAGCACCGCGGCAAGCCGCGCGCCGGCCCGGGCCTCTGTCCACCGCCCGCGCGCGGTCAGCACGCCGGCGGCTCGACCGCACACGCCGGCCGGCACATCCGCCGACTCCAACCGCTCGACCGCCGCCAGGAACGCGTGCATATCCGCCCACGCGTGGTCCGCCAGCGTGTTCAACGCCCCCAATGCATTGATGACGGCCATCGCCGCCGCATCGTCCATCTGCCCGCTCCAGTCCAGGCTGCGGCAGGCTTGCGCAAACACGACCGGCAACAGGTCGTTCAACACCGGCAGGTCGGCGGCATCCAATGCGGCCCCCGCGCGGTGGGCGCCACTGAGCACGGCCAGCCCATCGACCAAGCCGGTAAAGCGTCGCTCGTTCGCCAGCCACGCCTCGACATGGCCGATCAACGGCGCCAGCCGGTCGTGCAAGCCCATGCGCAAGGCCTCCACCAGCCAGCGCGGGGCCTGCTCCGGCGCGCGTGTCGCGTACCCGGTCAGCGCCGCTAGGGCGGCGTCCGGCAACTGCCCGCCGTAGACCATGCACTCGGTCAGCCGTCCCTCGGTCTGCGGGGTCCAGGCCAGGGTCCAGACCTCGCGCACCCGCTCCAGATCGCTGCCGGCGGCAAAGTCCGGCCCGGCCTCCAGCACGGCGTACGGCACCTCGAGCAGGCGAAGCTGATGCAGCAGCCGCGACACGGTACGGTGTCTCGGGCTGCGGTACAGGTTGAGAGCCTTTTCGCGCGCCGGTGCCGGCATCACCGGCAATCCTAAGGCCTTGCAGCGGCGGCGGAAGTCGTCCACCAGCGGCGCCCGCGGGTAGGTCCTCGGCACCTGGCCCAGAGCGTCAGCGGCCAGCAGGTCGCGAAACCGTGAATGCCCGCTGTCGGTCAGGACATCCTTGGCCAGCGCGCCAGCCAGGGCGTCGAGCACCTCCACACGGCCGACGGCGCTGCCGCGCAGGTCCGCCAGCCGCTGCCCCATGGCGACGGCCTCCATGGCATCCGGCAGGCTGACGATCTCGCCACGCGCCCGCAGCGCCCGCGCGGCATGCAGGCTCACCGCGCGGGCGGCGGCCCGCTCCGGGTCCGCCTGGCCAGACTCGATCTGCTGCCACAGCGTTGCGTAATAGCCCGTGTCGGGCATACCAGCGGCGTAGTCGTTGGCGGCGTCCAGACGGCCCAGGGTGTAGGGCACGAGATAACACTCGGCGCGCCCATCGGGGCCCTCGATGGCAAGGGTGTCGCCGCCGGCCCGCAGCAGGCTGGCGATGGCCTCACTGTGCATGCCGCCGGTGACCACCAGCGTACGCAGGCCCTCGTCGCGCACCCTTATCACCTGTGCCGCCATGGCCTTTTCACGCGCACTGGCGGTGGCCGGGTCCGTCGCGTCCCGCAGCAGCAGGCACCAGGCCAGGACGCGGCGGAAATAGTCGGCCGCCTCCACATGGCGGCAGCCGGTTTCGAAATAGCGGTCCCACCAGTGGTTGAAATCGCGGCAACCGCTGGCGGCGACCAGGCGATCCACCACCGCCCCGGCGCCCATGGCGTCGTCCGCCAGCAGGGTCGGGTCGTGCTCGCCGTCGTCCGCGTCATCCAGCAAGGCGGAGGCCGGGCGATCAATGAACACCACCCGGGCGCCGATCCGCGTGGCTTCGCGCACGGCCACCCACTCGGGCGAGAAGGCCGCCAGTGGGTAGAACGCACGCCGCCCGTTCGGCGGCGCCTCCGGTGCGCAGGCGTAGACGGCCAGCGGGGGCTTGGCATCCTTACGGCCCAGGTAGGGCACCAGTGCAGTGGCCTCGGCCGGGCCTTCGATCAGCACCGCCTCGGGCCGGTCGCGGCGGATCAGCGCGGCCAGTTGCCAGGCACAGCTGGGGCTGTGATGCCGCACCGGCACCAGGCGAAGCGACGGGGTGGCGGGTACCGCCGCCAACCGCGCCGCCAGTGTCGCATCGCCTGCCGCGGGGTTCACTGGCCGCCGACGGCCTTGGCGGCCAGCAGGCCGACATGCCCCACCACCGTAGACAACACGGTGGGCGGTACCTGATCCAGCCGCACCGCCCCTTGCGCATTGCGGAAGCTGATATCGCCCACTGTGGTGGTGTCGCCGGGGTAGGAGAAGGCCGACATGTCTTCGGTTTCGACCGTGGCCACCACACCGGCCAGAGTGAAGCGACGCTGATAGCCGAAGATATGGCTGCCGTCCTGGTCGGAAATCTCGTAGTTCCATCCCTCCAGCGAGCGTTTGACCAGGAACTGTTCGAGCTTGACGCCGCGGAAGCGGGCAAAATCGGTCGCCGCGGCCTCCTCCGCGGTGAGGTCGACGACGGCGCGGTTGACCTGGTCCAGGAACGGTTTGATCTCGTAGTCGGCCAGATGCCCCGTCCAGGCCTCGGCCTCGCCCGGCAGCGCCAGCGCCGGATGCCACAGACGCACCGCATCCGGCTCGGCCAGCTCGACCACCGCATCGTCGGCACCGATGAGCGAGCGGTCCTCGCTGATGCGGAAGCTGCCCAAAGGGTTGCCATCCGCATCCAGCCGGGTCCAGATCAGGCCTTGCCCGATCAGCCCCAACACCGGGTGGTCGACGAACAACACCCGCCAGCGCGGCGATGGCCAGGTGCGCTGCCCGATCATCGCGTCCTCCAGGCGCACGGCCTGGAGCTTGATGACTTTCTTCAGCCCCGACTTGAGCAGCTTGATGGCCGATTCCGCCGCGCTGCGCTTGTCGGCGTCCTCGTCCGTCTTGGCCTTGGGCAGGGTTTTGGTCATCTTGCCCGTACCGCCGTGGGTGATCGACAACGACAAGTCGGTGCCCACGGTGACGGTGTAGGCAAACGGCCCGACGTCCAGCGTCAAGCCCTCGCCGGTCAGGCCGAAGTCCGGCGTCATCTCGTCCGCCAACTCGGCCAGATCGCAGCCGCGGCGGGTGGCGGCGCCCAGCAAGGCTTTCTTGGCACCGTCGTGAATGGCGTACGAGTAGCTCGCCTTGCCGTACACCTCATAGACGTGCGAGAGCGCGTACGGCGTGTCCAGCGCACACAGCGTCTCCAGGGCGGTCACCGCCTTGGGTTTGGCGCGCTTGTGCCAGTTCTTGAACGCATCGAACAGCGGCTCGACCAGGCGGTCGTCCCCGCACACCGGCACAAACAACAGCATCCAGCGCTGCTTGCGGTCGCCGTTCTCGGCCAGCCACAGCTGGAGCAGGTGTTCGGCCAGGGCGGCACGGCGTTCGGGGCTCAGCTGTGCCAGCACGGTGACGGCCGACTGCGGCAGCATCTCGTCCTTGGCCTCCACGGCCAGGTTGAGCGTCCAACGGGCCAGCGCCGGGTCCAGCGGGGCAAAGAACGCGGCTAGCGCCTCGGTCCATACCTTGTCGACCTGGGGCTTGATCTTGGCCTTGCCGGCCTTGGCGATCAGGTCGTCCAGACTGACCGGCGCGCTGGCCGGCAGGCTGGCGGTCGCCGCGCCCAGGGCCTTGAGGCGCGAGACGATGCGCTCGCGGTCCGCATCGGTGGTGCGCTTGTCATCGTGCTGGCGCTTGAGCACGGCTTGCGCCTGCGCGTCGGTGGACAACAGCAAGGCCTCCAGCCCCACATCGCGCACGCCTTTGCGCTTGTCGGTCAGCCATCCCAGGCCATCGACCTGTGCCAGGGCATGGCCGGCCAGGACGGCAGGCAATGCCCGCTGCACCGGTTTGCTCTTGGCGGCCACGTCCATCAGCAAGGGTGACAGCGTATCCAGTAGCGCCGGCTCATCGACAAAGCGGCACAGCGCGGCCACCCACACCGGTTTGAGCGTGCTCAGCTGAGCCGGCGTCGTCGCCAGGGCGGCACGCGCCACCACGGCAAGACGGTCACGCAGGCGCGCCGCGCGGCCGGGGTCTTCGTCCTCATCGATGTACTCGTCATCGCCCAACCAGTCCGGCTCACTCTCCAGGCACTGCCCGATCCAGTTGACGAACCAGGGCGTGAGCGTCGGGTCACCCAGCGACCACAGCAGCTCCAGCATGGGCAGGTAGATGTCGGCGCCTGGCCGGTAGTCGGATTCGTCGTTCCAGAACCACTGACGGATGGTCTCCGGCTGCTCGGCCAGCCAGCGACGCAGTACCGGCACCGCTGGATGGTCCGGACCGACCGGGCCGAGTTCGTCTTCGCCGAACAGACGCATCAGCCAATGGACTGCCGCCTCGCGGACCTTCGGCCGCGCATCGCTGCTCCACAGCAGGTCAGCCAGTGCAGGATCGGGCGCATAGAAACCGGTGGCGGCGACATCACGGGGGTGTTCGGCGATCAGCGTGCGCAGACGCGCGTTCAGTGCCGCATAGTCGGCGCCTTTGCGGATGCGGCTCATCTGCATCTGCTCCAGGGCCGCGCGTCGCACCGCGCGGGCGCCCTTCTCCGCCAGCGTGATCAGGATGTCCGCATCGGTGAGATACCGCACCAGTTGCCGGCTCGATAGCCGACCGAAATCCTCATTGACGTCGCTGAAGCGCTCCAGGGCGTCCACGGTGATGCTGGGCAGGGCCGAGGCGATGAGCTGCTGGCGCGCAGCGGAGTCTTCGGCCTCCTCCCGGTGCGGCCCGCGGACCGCCAGGCCAAAGGCGACGGACTGAACCACGCTGTCCTGGTTCTCGCCGATGAGCCGGATCAGGTTCGCACGCTCCTCCGGGCTGCGCGGTGCGAAGTTGGTCATCCACATGTACGGGAGCGTCTCGCGTCCGAACATGGCCGCGATCGCCGGGATCGCGAGCAGGTCGGCGGCATCGAGCAGATGGATATAGGCATCGACGATGAACCAGCCGTGCCGGTCCATCGCCTCTGGGTGGGCGTTCAGCAGTGTGATGAGCGCCTCGCGCCAACCCGGCAGGCGATCGACCGGTGCGCCGGCACGTACCAGCTCGCGCAGGGAATGGGTGAACACACCCATGCGGTTTTCGTTCCAGCAGCGCTCCATGCCGGCGATCGTGGATTCCTTGAACTCCACGCCCAGCGCCTGCCAGGCCGCGATGCATTTGGCCGGCAGGTCGTCGATGGTTTGCGGCGGTGTCGGTGTGGTGTTCATCGGTTTTCCCCCAAGATGGTGTGTCGAATGTTGTTCAGGAACCCGGGCACCCGTAGGAGCCCTGCCCTCAGGGCGATCGATCGAGGCTGGGCAACCCGCACGGGCTCCGCGCCCAATCGGGCCATCGCGCACAGGGGTGCGCTCCTACAGGTGCCGGTAGCGGGTCCTGGTGGTACGCATCGAACAGGTGCCAAGGGCGCATGGTCGTGGCGAGTATCGAACGGGTGGATCATTGGATTGGATCTCGCAGGGCCAGGAGGCGTTACAGCCAGCGCTCGCCATCGAGCAGCGCCGCCCAGCGCGGGTCGGCGATGCGTTTGCTGCGAACCAGGCGCAGGTAGTCGCGCAGGCGCTTGCGGTCGTCCTCGTCGTCCTTGATGACGGTGCCGTTGAGGTGCCGCAGTATCTGTGCCGCGTCCGGCGCGGCGGATTGGAAGTACCAGCCGTCCGCTGCGGCGCTATAGGCGACGTTGACCGCCTCGGCGGTGGACAGCACGCTGGAGAGCGCATCCAGCCGCACCCCCATCGCCTCGCCACTGCGCAGCTCCTGAAACACGGTCACCAGCAACTCGGTGACATCCGGCGGCATGCGGGTGTCGATGCCATCGGCCGCCAGCAGGCGGTCGACCTCGCGGGTGACCAGCTCGGTCTCGGCGCGCAGATCACGAATCGGGTGCAAGGTCTCGAAGTTGAACCGCCGCTTGAGCGCGGCGGACATCTCGTTCACCCCCCGGTCACGCAAATTGGCCGTGGCGATGATGTTGAAGCCCGGGCGCGAGAGCAGGAGCTTCTCGCCCTCGCCCAGCTCCGGAATGTGCAGGATCCGGTCCGAGAGCACCGGGATCAGGCTGTCCTGCATCTCGATCGGGCAGCGGGTGATCTCCTCGAAGCGCATCAACAACCCACCGGCCATGCACTGATGCAGAGGCCCCGGTACGAGGGCGCCGGGCGTGGGGCCGTCGCGCAGCAGCAAGGCATAGTTCCAGCCGTAGCGGATATGCTCCTCGACCGTGCCGGCACTGCCCTGCACCGTGTGCGTACTGTCGCCGGAGATGGCCGCGGCCAGCAGTTCGGAGAGCATGGACTTGGCCGTGCCCGGCTCGCCGACCAGCATCAACCCGCGCTGGCCGGCCAAAGTGACGATGGCCCGTTCCACGGCGATGTCATTGCCGTAGATCTTGCGCGGTACCGGGACGCCGCCGACCGGGCCGTCGCTGCCCAGGATGAAGCGCCGCACCGCTTGCGGGCTCAGGCGCCAGCCAGGCGGGCGGTGGCCGGTATCGGCGTCCGCCAGCGCCGCGAGTTCGGCGGCGTGCTGATGTTCGGCGGGCAAGCGTTGGACGGTTGTGGCTTCGGACATGGCGACGACGATCCTGTTCGTGGGGCGCAGACCCCATCGTTGCTGGACGTAGTCTGTCAGTTTGCCGCAATGCGCCCCACGGCCAAGCTGTCCGGTGCAGGCTTTACAGTTGTTGACAGGGCGTCAAGTGCGCCCCGTGCGCCCGTTGTTCGTCGATACGAAAGACGGGGCGGACATCGCCGTGCGGGTGGTACTGGGGGGACAGCGCCTGGATGCGTTCGATTTCCCGCTGCAACGGGCGGTACGGTTTCTCGAACATCACCCGGAACAGGCAGTTCTTGGCGCATTGCCACGGTTCATTTGCGAAGAAGATCCACTGCACCGGCAAACCGAGCTCGTCCTCGAGTCTGTGCCGCCAGGTGGCGTCGCAAAATTTGATGTCCGCGACCGCGATGCGCCGCCCTGCCCGGGCCTCGGCACGGGCGCGGGGCAGGTTGCCCGCCCAGTCGCGGTTGATATCGTTGAAGCGGCGGTAGCCCTGCCGCTCAAGCTCATCCATAAGCCGGCTCTTGCCGCTGCCCGGCAATCCGGCCACCCCGATGACCTGCATGGTGGGATTCTCGTTTTTCTTGGCGATGGCCAAGATTACGTGAACCAGCGCGTCACCTCATCCGCCGGCAACGCCTGACTGAACAAAAACCCCTGCAGCTCATCGCAGCGTAGCAGCCTGAGAAACCGCGACTGCTCTTCGGCGTCGACCCCTTCAGCGACCACACGGCAGTTCATCGAGTGCGCCAAGGCGATCATGGTGGACACGATGGCCATGCTGTTAGGGTCGTCGGTCATCGTGACGACGAACGAGCGATCGATCTTGAGCGTATCGACCGGCAGCTTCGCCAGATAGCGAAACGACGCGTAGCCGGTGCCGAAATCGTCTATCGCGATCGTCACGCCCAACTCGCGGATCGCCGCCAGCGTGCGGATATTGGACTCGATGTCGTCCATGATCACGCTCTCGGTGATCTCCAGCTCCAGCGCCTGCGGGCCGACGCCGCTGACCTCGATCGCCTGGCGCACCTTGTCCACGAAGTCGGTCTGGCGAAGCTGCACGGGCGAGACATTCACCGCCACCCGCGGCGGGTGAAAGCCAGCCGCCTGCCAGCGCCCGTAGTCGGACAAGGCCCGTTGAAGCACCCAATAGCCAACCTCGAGAATCAGTCGGGTTTCTTCCAGAATCGGAATGAAACTTGTTGGCGGCACATGGCCGGTCTGCGGGTCCTGCCAGGCAATGAGCGCCTCCAGCCCCGCCAGCCCGCCGCTGCCGTCGGCGGCGACCTTCGGCTGGTAATGGACGAGGAATTCGTTGCGCTCCATGGCACCCCGAAGCTTGGCTTCCAATGCCAGCTTCTCGGCAACCCTGGCGTTGATCTGCGGCGAGTAATACAGGTAGCGCTCGCCGGAGGCCTGGGCATGCTTGAGGGCCGCTTCGGCATTCTTGAACAGCGTGGAGGCATCCTCGCCGTCACCGGGAAACAAGGCGATACCCGCCCGGGCTGTCAGACGGATGTCCCGGCCGTCCACACCGATCGGCGTATCCAAGGCCGCGAACAGGCGCTCGTTGATGATGGCGACGGCATCGGCACCCGAGCGCAGGTCCGGTACCGCTACTGCATAGGTGTCGGAGCCGATGCGCGCCAGGCTGTAGGGCTCGCGCAGCGCCTCGCGAAAGCGCTGGGCGACTGTCTTGAGCAAGGTGTCGCCGCCGTGGCGTCCGAGTGTGTCGTTCAATTGTGTGAAGCGATCCAGGTCGAGCAGGATCACCCCGACCGTGGCCGCTTTGTGCCGGGCGGTGCTCAGGAACTGATCGAGGCGGTCGTCGAACAGCTTGGCATTGGGCAGGCCGGTCAAGGCGTCGTAGTACGCCAAGTGGCTGAGCTGCTCGTCTTTCTCCAGATATTGCAACCCGAAGGCAATGTCTCCGGCCACCTCGTTGAGCAGCGTAAGCTCGGTGCCATCGAAGTGACCGGGCTCGCGTGCGTACAAGACCATGGCCCCCATCGCCTCGTTGTCGCGCATCAGCGGCAACGCGGCAATCGACCGGTAGCCGCGCTCCAGCGCCAATCGACGCAAGGCCGTGGCCTGGGGCTCCTGGCCGATGTCATTGCAAACGGCGGCCCTGCCGCTGCGCAAGGCCTCGCCGACCGTCCCCCGACTCTCGGGCGCCGGTGCCGCCTGGCAATGCTGCACCAGCAGATCGGGGTCCAGACCTCGGCAGCCCGCGGGCATCAACCGGCCGCTGTGCGGGTCGATCAGCCCTATCCAAGCGATGCCGAACTGCCCGTGATCGACGGCTATCCTGCACGCCTCGGCCAGCAGCTCATCGCGATCGCGAATCCGAAGAATCGCCGCATTGATGCCACTGAGCACCGTATTGACCCGATTCAAACGCGCGATGCGCTGCGCCGCCCGCGTTCGCTCGGTAATGTCCTCGCCGATGCTTGCGGTGCCGACGACCGCACCATCGGGGGAGCGCAAGACGGAGTTGTTCCAGCGGATAAGCCGTCGTTCGCCGGCGCGGGTGGTGATTTCATTTTCGTAATGCCAGGCGGACGCCTCGTCTGCCAACAAAGCGTCGAAAAGGGCCCGCACATCCGTGCACTCGGGGGGAATGAACAGGTCGAACCAATTCCTTCCCGCCACCTCGTCCCGGCGCCAGCCGGTCAAACGAAGCAGATAGTCGTTGCAGTAGGTGATCGAGCCTTCACGGTCGAGCATCAGCGAGATCAATTGGATATTCGCGAGCATGGTGCTGAAACGGCGCTCGCTCTCGCGCAGGGCGTCGGCGATGTGCTCCCGCTCCGAGATATCGCGGATGAACCCCCCGAACACCGGCACGCCGTCGATGATCATGTGGCTGTAGGAGATTTCCACCGGAAACTCATGGCCGTCACGATGCAGGCCCGCAGTTCGCCGGGCCCGCCAGTCGACAGTGCGCTGGCCTGTGTCGAGGAACCGGTTCAGCGCGTCGTGGTGCGCCTGGCGCATCCTCACCGGCTGGAGATCGGTCACCGGCTGACCAACCAGTTCGGCGGGCTCGTAGCCGAAGGTGTCCTTCACCGCGGGGTTGGTGTAGAGGATGCGGTCATCCGCACCGATCAGCACGACCACATCGGTCGTGGTCTCCCACAGCAGGCGGTATTTGTCGTCGTGCTGCCGGATCGACGGCGCGGGCACCGGCTTACTCGTGTCTGCACCCGCTTCCGTGAGGTCATTGTGTTTGGCGCTGTGCGGCATTATGGGTATCGCGATATTCGAAGACTGTCGGGTTTGGCGACATAGGGGCGGTGAGCCGACCGCGCCCATCATGTGTCCGCCCCTAGCATAACGCCATTGCCCCGATGTTATTACGACCCCGCCAGGGCGAGAGACGAAATTTTCTGGCCTGGTTATTTATCATTACATCGCGCAAACGACAGGCAATGGCGGTAGATGAATACATCAACCACATTCTGTGTGGTAATTCACAAGTTCTCATCTGCCAGCGTTAGCTCAGAGCGCTATTGAACATCCGCCAGTCTTGCAACGGGCACCTGTAGGAGCGCACCCCCGTGCGCGATGGCCCGATTGGGCACCGAGCCAATTCGCGCTTACCGACTTCGACCGATCGCCCTGAGGGCAGGGCTCCTACGGGTGCCCGGGTTCACGGGGACAGCCTCCGGATGGCTTTCGATACCCGGGTTCACGCGGGCAGTGTCGGGCGGGGATTCAAGGCGTAGCCTCATACGCACCCAGCCGCTCCATCAGCAATGTCAGCAATCGTTGCAGCGACTCGCTGCGCGACCTGTCCGCCGCCACCCAGATCCCCAACTGCTGAACCACCGGCGCAGGTGTCGCCAGGGGCACCAGCACCAACTCGCCGGCGTCCACCTTGGCCTCGATGCCCACCACGGTCTGGAAGCCGATCCCGAACTGCTGATCCAGCATGATGCGCAGGAATTCCAGCGAGTTGGATGATGTGAGGATGTTGGGGCGGACGTTTGCCGCCGCCATTGCGCGGTCGATCAGGTCACGCAGCGGCCAGGTCTGGTCGGGCAGGACGATGGGGTAATCGACGCATTCCTCCAACGAGACGCTCTCACGCACCGCGAAGGGGTGGTCGCGACTGACCACCGCCCCTACCGGCAGCTGGGTGCTGGCGATGCATTCGATACCCGGCACGATGTCGGCATCGAACGCCAGGGCCACATCGGCCGCGCCCTGGGCCAGAAGATGAGACAACTCCCGACCACTGGCGGCTTTGAACGCGGTGACCACCTCGGGGAAGTCCGCGTGCAAGGCGACCAGCGCGGGGGGCAGGAAACGGCTGATCACCGACTCCTGCCCCACCAGCGTGATCGGCCGGTGGCCACCGCCGGCCACGGCCTTGATCTCCGCCACCGTGCGGTCATGGTCGGTCAGCACGCGGTCGATGTGCTCGACCAAGAGCTCGCCGGCGGTGGTCAGTTCCATGCCGCTGGGCGTGCGCTCGAACAAGCGCACGCCCAGTTCGTCCTCGATCTTCAGCACCTGCCGGTTCACCGCCGACGAGGCCACGAACAAACGCCGTGCCGCCAGTCGCACCGACCCGCAGCGGGCGACCTCGCGAAAGTACCTCAGAAACGGCGAATGGATAGGCATGGCGGCGGCCGGGCCCGGCTAACGGGCGTCGATCAGAATCGCCCGGAAATCGTTCACATTGGTCA